>JBCDGG010000136.1:0-14219 GCA_038757905.1 Pseudomonadota bacterium
GCCGGCCCGGACGCGATCCGTCCTCTCCACCGGGGCCGTCAGCCGAAGATCGCGCGCCGCAGCAGGTTCAGACCGGCGAAGATCAGCACGATCAGAGTCAGCCTGCGAAACAGCGCCTGGTCCAGACGGTCCTGCACCCGCAGCCCCATCCACATGCCGATGAGGGCTGGCACACAAAGAACGGCTGAGAACTGCGCCGTCTGAAACGTGATCACGCCCGACTGAATGTGCGCCAGAAGCAGAAGCAGGCCGCCGAGGCCGAAAGCAACCCCCTGAACCCGCACCTGTTCCTGCTTCGGTGTTCCGAGCGCCGTAAGATAGACCACCATCGCCGGTCCCCAAACACCGGCAAGGCCGCCAAAAAAGCCTGAAACCAGCCCAAAGCCCACCTCTGCCTTGGTTCTGTCCTGCGGATAGATCCGGGGCGACCATCCCGCCAGCTGCGCGAAACCGAACAGCACGATGGGACCACCGAGAATCGCCAGCATGACCCGGCCGTCGATCCAGCCGACGAGTTGCGCCGACAGAACGAGGACAACCCCGGCGATGATCAGATAGCGCCGGTGGACGGTCAGCGAATCCCACGCCGCGCGCCCGCCCTGGCGGAAACTCTGCATGCCATTGGTCAGAACGGTCGGCCCGATCAACGCGGCCACGGCCAGTTCCGGCGGCAGGAAGGAACCGAGCCCGGACACCATCAGCATCGGCATCGCAAACCCGACGATCCCCTTGACGAGCCCGGCCACGAACGCCACGCCGCAGGCAAGCACAAAGATCGTGGGTGTGATAAGCTCCAGTCCGAACACCCGGTCGCTCTACCGGATTGTGGGCGAGGCGCCAGAGGATTCTAACGGCTGCGCCGCAACAAAGCGGCCCATAGGCACGGGCGCGTTTTCTGCACTGGCGGGCGCCTTGTCAGAGCGGCCGGGCGCCCCGTGCCAGAGGCATACGCCGCGACATATATTTGCGCCACAGGCACAGCATGCGAATAATTGTTGCGCTGCATCTGCGAAGTGAATATGTCCTCCGCCAACGCTTCGCGCACGACGCTCAACAGGAAAGGACACGACATGGCGCATGACGGACAGGATCCCGCCGCAGCCGGGTTCGAGGCCGCCCTACTGCCCGACTTGCTGACGCTGACCGGAGCCTCGGTGCCGCCCTGCGAGACGATCCTCGCCAAAGCGAAATCCGCCGTTCATGCGATCGTGACGGACGGCGACAGGGTCTCCGGCGCCCTGATCGAACGCCACCAGACCGCGGCGCACGGGCTCGCCTGGCTCGCCACCTATGCAGAATCCCTGCGCCAGATGCAGGGCTGGGCCGAACGGCTGGACGCCGAGGGCACGTTCGGCGAGATTGAGCAGCTGATCCTCCAGATCGCCTTTGGCGAGTATCTCTGGCAGATCTATGGCGGCATCCCCATGAGCCAGGGCGAGATCGTCCGCCTGCAGGATATCGGCCTCGGCCAGGACGACCAGCGCGCGCTGATGGCGCCCGAAATCATGACGCTGACCCAGCAGGGCAACACCCAGGCCGCCCGCAGCCGTCTGGTCGCGCTGATGCAGGATCAGGCCGCCAACACCACGTTCGGCGCCGCCGGCCTCGACGAGGAGTTGAACATGATCCGCGATCAGTTCCGCCGCTACGCGGTGGAGCGGATCGAGCCCGACGCCCATGAATGGCACCTCAAGGACGAGCTGATCCCGATGCAGATCATCGAGGAACTGTCCGAAATGGGCGTGTTCGGCCTGACCATCCCGGAGGAGTTCGGCGGCCTCGGCATGTCCAAAGCCTCCATGTGCGTCGTCTCCGAGGAACTGTCGCGCGGCTATATCGGCGTCGGCTCGCTCGGCACCCGGTCCGAGATCGCGGCCGAACTGATCATCTGCGGCGGGACCGACGCGCAGAAGCAAAAGTGGCTGCCCGGCCTCGCTTCGGGCGAGATCCTGCCCACCGCCGTCTTCACCGAACCCAACACCGGCTCGGATCTCGGCGCGCTCCGCACAAAGGCGGTGAAGGAGGGCGACGACTGGATCGTCAACGGCAACAAGACCTGGATCACCCATGCCGCGCGCACCCATGTCATGACCGTGCTCGCCCGCACCGTCCCGGACACGTCCGACTACAAGGGCCTGTCGATGTTTCTTGCCGAGAAGACCCCCGGAACCGACGAGGCGCCCTGGCAAGATCCCGGCATCTCCGGCGGCGAGATCGAGGTGCTCGGCTATCGCGGCATGAAGGAATACACCGTCAATTTCGACGATTTCCGCGTGAAGGGCGAGAACCTGCTGGGCGGCACAGAGGGTCAAGGCTTCAAACAACTGATGCAGACCTTCGAAAGCGCCCGTATCCAGACCGCCGCCCGCGCCATCGGCGTGGCGCAATCGGCGCTCGACATCTCGATGCGCTACGCGCTCGACCGCAAGCAGTTCGGCCAACCTCTGATCGCGTTCCCCCGCGTCTCCGGCAAGCTGGCAATGATGGCGGTGGAGATCATGGTCGCCCGCCAGCTCACCTACTTCTCCGCCCGTGAGAAGGACGCCGACAGGCGCTGTGACCTGGAGGCCGGAATGGCCAAGCTCCTGGGTGCCCGCGTTGCCTGGGCTTGCGCCGATAACGGCCTGCAGATTCACGGCGGCAACGGCTTTGCGCTGGAATATGCAATCAGCCGTGTGCTCTGCGACGCCCGCATCCTGAACATCTTCGAAGGCGCGGCCGAGATCCAAGCGCAGGTGATCGCCCGCCGCCTGCTGGCCTGACCAAACGAGAGAGGCGCCCGGCAGGCGCCTCTCCGCTTCCAGCACAAAGCCCCACCCAAGCTCTTGCCGGAGGCCCGACCCTCAATCCCAGTCGGTCGGCAGGTCGGGCCTGCTCACATGCGCCAATGCCCGCGACACATCGGCGGGGCCAGACCGCCCCAAGGACATGTCGGGCAGGCGGGCCGGGTCGAAATAGGCGGCGTCCAGCACCTCGGGCCCCGGCACCGGATCCATCTCGTCGCGCGGCATGCACAGGAAAAAGAGCTTGTAGAAGTCCCGATAATCGGGCGCCCCTACCATCTTGGCACGATGCCGCAACTGGATGAGCTTGCGAACCTCGACGTCGATCCCCGCCTCCTCCCGCACCTCTTTCACGACGTTGTCCGACGCCGTCAGCCCGATCTCCGCAAACCCGCCTGGCATGGTCCACAACCCATCGACCCGCTCCCGCACAAGCAAAACCCGACCCGCGCGAAAAACCGCACCGCGCACATCCACCTTTGGCGTGGCATACCCCTCCTCCGGGACGGGCAACGCCGTCAGAGCGGCCGGCGCGACAGACGCGAGATCGGCAATCATCTGGCGCGCGATCCCGTCAACCTCGCGGTAGCGGTCCATGTCATAGTCGGATTCTGTGTAGTGCTGGCCCGTTGCCGCGAGGCCCTGCAATCGCTTCGCCCATGTCAGCCACGTGCTTTCCATACGCTCTCCTACTGCAGCACAATGCCTGCCATCTTGCCCGAGACAGATCGGGTTGGCACGCTGCTGACAAGTGGTTTCCCGTACGTACAAGGGGGGCCAGACCATGCCCGACCACGCCGAGAGGGGGCGCACATGCATCTGCTGATCACCGGGGCTCAAGGCTATGTCGGACGGCACGTCACCGCGCACGCCCTTGCCGCGGGCCACACCGTCCGCGCAACCCTGCGCGATACCTCTCTGTCGGAGCACCTGCGCGACGCCATCGACGCGTCGAAGGATCAGCTGCAAACGGTCCAACTGGATCTCTTGTCGGATGCAGGATGGGCCGAGGCGATGACGGGGATCGACGCCGTGCTTCACACCGCCTCCCCTGTCCCAACGACACGGGCTCCTTCGGACGATGCGATCCTCCGCCCCGCAGTGGACGGGACGACGCGTGTCCTCCGGCACGCCAGAGACGCCGGCATCTCGCGCGTCGTCGTCACCTCGTCCATTGCCGCGATTCTGGGCAGCCCGGACAAGGGCGCGGGCGATACCTATGACGCGGGGGACTGGACCCCGACCGACGATCCCAAGGTGCGCGCCTATGCCCGCTCGAAGACCCTGGCCGAACAAGCCGCTCGCCGCATCGCCGCAGACGCGCCGACGATGCGGCTCGCCACCGTCAACCCCGGCTTCGTCTTCGGCCCGCCGCTTGGCGGCCCGGTCAGTTCCTCCCTCACGCTGGTCGACATGCTGCTGCGCGGGCGCTTCCCCGCCCTCTTCCGCATCAGCTTTCCCTCCGTCGATGCCGAAGACGTCGCCGCCGCGCATCTCGCAGCGCTCACGGCCGAGGACGGCGCCCGCATCATCGCCTCGGGCCGCACCCTTTGGCTGCCGGAGATGGCGCAGGCCGTGCGAGAGGCTGTGCCGTCAGCCCGGGTCACCCGCTTCATTCTGCCCGATTGGATCGTGCGGCAGGCGCGTCGCGTCTCGCCCACGCTGCGCGAGTTTGCCGGCAACGTGGGACAGGCGAAGTACACCGATCCCTCCAGCTGCGAAGCCCTCTTGGGCCGGCCCCTCAAGGACCCGCTCTTGGCCGTGGCCGCAACGGCGCGCGCTCTGGCCGCCTGATCCCGGGGCCGCCCGCCGGGGGGAGGCGCATGTCGGTCCGTCTCTCCGCGCCGGCCCCTGTCCCAGGGCCTGGCACAGGCAGCCTTTTCTAGAGGGCCCAACCGTTGGGAGACGCCAGGTCCGGTCAGCCCGCTTCCCCAACCTCTTCCCGCACCTTCGCACGTGGCGAGCGCTTCGGCGGCGTGATCCAGGGGCCCACCCGTTGGCCCTTTTTGCACGCCGGGTCGACTTGCTTCCCCAGCCCAGACCGGTGCCCCGGCGCTTGGCATGCGCTTCGCCCGCTTTGTCCGGGGTCCACCTGCCGGTCAGGACGCCACGTCGGGTCGGCCCGCCACATCGGCCCCAACCATGTGTCCGGTCGCTTCGCAAGCCGTGCCCATCCTCACGCCACCCGGCGCGCCAGCGCTTCGATCAGGCGTGCCCGGGCCTCCGGTAGCGGCGTGTCCCACAGGGACTTTGCCAGCCGCTCCGACAGGAAGTACCCGGTCGTCACAAACCCCTCCCGGACCTCGTCAAGGTCACCCGGCACCTCGCCCCGCAGACAGGGTGGCAAGGGCAGGAGCCGCTCCGCCCACTCCCCCGCCCCCACGACGCTCACCGCGCGTCCCGTGCGGGGCGAGACATAGGCGAGGCCCTCGCTCGCCCCCGTGACCGCGCACCTGTCCAGATCCAGCCCGAAGCCCATCTCGGCCAACAGTGCGGCCTCCCACCTGAGATAGGCAAAGGGCCAGAACTCGCTCCCGGCGATCAAGTCGAGCACCGTCAGCGTCTGCCGGTAGAACCCCGGATATGCCTGCCGCTCGGGCAGCGCAAAGGCCGCCAGAGCCGTCACGGCTGAGACCGCGGCGAGCGCCGCGCGGTCCCCCAGAACCATCGCGGCCCGGCCCCGCACCGGCTCGACCGTGAAACTGCCCAGGTGATCTGCCAGCCGCGCCCGCCAGGTCAGATCGAGCTGCGCCCCCGGTTGCAGCACAGGGGCCAGGCGCCGCCCGCCACCGCCACGCACGAGCCCCGCATGGCGCCCATGCTCCTCGGTGAACACATCGATGATCGCCGCGCTCTCGCCATGGCGCCGTACCGACAAAAGGATGCCCTGCTCGCGCCACTCCATTCAGCGCAGCCCCGCACCGCCCGGGGAGGGATCCGCCAAAGACCGGTCGGACTGGCGCGCGCCCCCGCCCCCTTCACATTGCTTCAAATATCCCCGCCGGAGGCATCCCACACCACCCACTTGCGCCGCCCTCCCTCAATCGAGCCCCGGCGCATCCAGAAGATGCCGACCCGCCCGATCCTCCACTTCGATCACCCAGAGATCGGGATCGAAGGAACGGGCCCGGGCGATAGCGGCGTCGACCTCTTCATCCGCGCCCTCCGCCAGGACGTCCCAGGGCCGGCTGCCATCCATCGCCATGATCCGCTGATAGGCACGGGCCTTCCCGTCGAGCGTCGAGAGCTTGATCAGGATCGCCCCGGCCGTCGCATCGCCGCGCATGACGACGAAGGCCGGAATGCCTTCGGCGGTCAGGCGCGCGCGATAGGCATCCACCCAAAGGCCGGAGACAAGGCGCGCCATCGGCTCACACCTCGCCATCCCGAAAGTCCAATCCCATCTCGGAATAGCGCTCCGCCTCCTCCAGCCAGTTCGGTCTGACCTTCACCTGCGTGAAGAGATGTACCTTCCGCCCGAGGAATTCCTCCAACTCGGCCCGCGCCGCCTGCCCCACCGCTTTCAGCGTCTGCCCCTTCCCGCCGAGCACGATGCCCTTGTGCCCGTCTCGCGCCACGTAGATCACTTGGTCGATGCGGGCGGAGCCGTCCTTGCGGTCTTCCCAGCCCTCCGTCTCGACGGTGAGCTGGTAGGGAAGCTCCTGATGCAGCCGAAGCGTCAGCTTCTCCCGCGTGATTTCGGCGGCGATCATACGCAGGGGAAGATCGGCGATCTGGTCCTCCGGGTAGAGCCAGGGGCCCTCCGGCACCTCTGCGGCGAGCCAGGCGCGCAGGTCGTCCACCCCATGGCCCTTCTCGGCAGAGATCATGAAGGTCTGCGCGAACGGATAGGCCGCATTGGCCGCCTCGGTCAGCGCCAGCAGCTCCGGCGCCGCCACGCGATCGATCTTGTTGATCGCGAGCGCCACCGGCGGCCCGCCGGAAACGCGCTCGGCGAGCGCCCCGAGGATCGCCGTCACCCCGTCGGTGATCCCGCGATGCGCCTCGATCAGCAGAACCACGACATCGGCATCGGCCGCCCCGGCCCAGGCGGCGGCGACCATGGCGCGGTCCAGCCTACGGCGCGGCCGGAACAGCCCGGGCGTGTCGACGAAGACAAGCTGCGCGGTCTCGGCCAGCGCCACGCCGCGGATCCGCGCGCGCGTCGTCTGTACCTTGTGCGTCACGATCGAGACCTTGGCCCCGACCATCCGGTTGAGCAGCGTGGACTTGCCGGCATTCGGCTCACCAATCAGCGCGACAAAGCCGCAGCGCGTGGTCATCCTGACCCTCCCGTCGATATCCGGTGCGCTCTAGCGCATCCGCGCCCCGGGGGCAAAGCTCTGCCCGTCATGGACGGTCCAGCTGGTCCAGCAGGGCCGCCGCCGCTTTCTGTTCGGCACCGCGCTTCGAGGGCGCGCGCGCCTCCGCCCGCGCGCCGTTGGCGAGTTCGGCCCGCATCGTGAACTCCGGCGAGTGGTCCGGCCCGGAGCGCTGCAGCTGCCGGTAGATCGGCGGCGGCATCTTGCGCGCCTGGGCCCATTCCTGCAGCGCCGTCTTGGCGTCGCGCGCGTCGGCCTCGACCCGCGCCACCCGGTCGCCCCAGAGCCGCAGCACGAGCCCGCGCGCGGCAGCGAACCCGCCATCAAGATAGACCGCCGCGATCACCGCCTCCATCCCGTCGCCCAGAAGCGCCGCCTTGCGCCGCCCCCCTGTCACCATCTCCGACCGTCCAAGCTTCAGCACATCGCCGAGCCCGATCTCGCCCGCGATCTCGGCGCAGGTCTCCTTGCGAACGAGCGCGTTGAAGCGCGGCGCAAGCTGGCCTTCGGCGGCCGCCTCGTCGGCCTGCAAAAGCGCTTCGGCCATCACAAGGCCGAGCACCCGATCGCCCAGAAACTCCAACCGCTGGTTGTCCGGCCGCGTGTCCGAGGCGAGCGACGCGTGAGTGAGGGCCCGCACGAGCAGTTCGGGATCGCGAAACGCATGCCCCAGGCGGTGCTGAAAGTCCCTCAGGTCGGCCGACAGTTTCATTCGATCCTCGCAAGATAGCGGCCCGGCCGCCATTGCCAGACCTGCAACACCGAAGGCCCCGCCGCGGAGAACAGCACCCGCCCCGCCCGGCCGACGACCGCCGCCAGCGGCACCGGCCCGACGCCCCGGGCGCGGGCATCGACCCGGCTGTCGGTCGCATTGTCGCGATTGTCTCCCATCACGAAGACATGGCCCTCCGGCACAGTGACCTCGCCACTGGTATCGAGCGGACTGGCCCGCGTGTCGAGAATTCTGTGCGTATGGCCGTTCGCCAGCGTCTCCCGATACCGGTCCTTTCGGCATATCCCGCCCTGTCCGACCGGCGCGTTGGCGCAGAAGGGGAGCCGCCTATCCGGCCCCTGGGACTCGTAGAACTCGGTAAAGGCGCCATCCGGCTGCAGACCCACCGGCACCCCATCCACATGCAGGCGGCCGTCGCGCAGGGCGACCCGCGCCGCCGGGCCGGCCACGATCCGGCTCACGCGCGCCATTTCGGCCCCGGGATGCCGAAAGACCGCCACATCGCCAGGCGCGGGCCCACGCCCGGACCAGCGGGAGACGATGAGCACGTCGCCCGGAAGCACGTTGGGCTTCATGTCGAGCCCGGGCATCCGGTGCAGTGCGACGAACGCGCTGGCGCTCACGAGCAGGGCCGCGAGGGTCGTCACCGCCACGGCGGCGCGCCGCGCCACCGACGGAACGGGATCGTAGCTGCGCACCGGCGCGCGCGTCGCGATCACCCAAAGCGCCGCGATGCCGAGGACCGGGACCAGCACTCCCAGATAGAGTTGCCTGGGCAACCGGGCGTCATGCAGCCGGCGCACAAGGCAGGCGTGAAACGGCAGGAACAGCACACCGACGGCGAAGAGCGGCC
Source organism: Pseudomonadota bacterium (assembly GCA_038757905.1). Taxonomy (GTDB): domain Bacteria; phylum Pseudomonadota; class Alphaproteobacteria; order Rhodobacterales; family Rhodobacteraceae; genus HLUCCA09. The sequence continues at coordinate 8,692 of JBCDGG010000136.1, forward strand.
AAAGCGCGCCCGGTGTCACGCGGTCCAGCGCACCCGAGAGCCAGGATGCGGCCAGCCAGCCCAGCGCGGCCAGAAACAGCACGGCCACCAGCGCGAACATGCGTTGTCCGGTTCGGCCCGACCAGTCAAAGAGAAAACGAAGCAGGCCCATTCGGCGCGGTCACCGGGCTGAACGTCAGTCGACGCGGTGAAAGAACCGATCGCCCCGCCATGTCCAGAAGAAGAAGAGCGACGCGCCGGCGGACGAGAACATCACCCGGTCGGCCCGCCCGATCAGGTTCTCCGCGGGAACGAAGCCGACACCGCGGGCAAGCTGATCCACCCGGCTGTCGGTGGAGTTGTCGCGGTTGTCGCCCATGAAGAAGTACTGCCCTTCGGGCACCGTGAAGATCGGGGTGTTGTCGTTCGCGCCGCCGTCCCGAATGCTGAGGATCGAGTGGGTCTGGCCGTTCGGCAGCGTCTCCACGAAGCGCTCCTTCTCGCAGGTCTCGCCCAGCGCGAGCGGCCGGTTGGCGCATTGCGGCGGAATGCCCTGCGGTCCTTGCGGTTCGAACACCTCTTCGAACAGGCCGTTCGGCTCCGTCTTCAGCGGCGCGCCGTTGATGTGCAGGATCCCCTGCACCATCTGCACCCGGTCGCCCTCGGCCGCGACCAGCCGCTTTATGAAATCCTGACCGTTCACAGGGTGGCGGAACACCGCCACATCGCCCACTTCGGGATCTCTGGCCAGCCAGCGACCTTCGATGAAGCTGCACGCCGAGAACGGGCAGGAATGCTGCGAATAGCCATAGGCCATCTTGTTGACGAACAGGAAATCGCCAATGAGCAGGGTGTCCTTCATCGAGCCCGAAGGGATCCAGAAAGGCTGAAAGAACAGGGTGCGGAAGATGCCGGCGATCAAGAGCGCATACACGACGGTTTTGACCGTCTCGACGACGTTGTCCCGAAAGCTCGACATCCTAGTGGCCCTGCCCTTGTTCGTTTTGCCCCGCCACGCGGATGCCTGCCCGCGGCTACATGCGGCTGGGCAGACGGGGTGTCAAGCGCAGCGCGGATCGCGCACCCCGCGCGGGGCCGTCGGCTCAGCTCGGAGGCATCGCGCTGCAGCCCCGCAATGCCGCAAGCCATTGGCCCGCCTCGGCGACGCCGGAGGCCACCGCCCGGTCCACCACAATGCCCGGATCTTCCGATAGAGCCTCGGCAAGGGGGGCGACCCTGTCGGAAACCGCCGCCCAGCGCGCCTGCGCCTCATCGAGCTGCACGAGCGCCCGATCCACCGCTTCCTGCCCGGCCACACCCTCCCCCCGGAGGGCCGCCAGATCCATGCGCAGCGCGGAGATCTCGTCCCGGATGCCGCGCATCTCATCGCGCACGGGCGCGATCCGCCCGGCCTGTTCCGCCGCCAGCGCCGTGACGGACGCCGTCGCGCTCTCGACGGTCGCGCTCACACGCCAGAGCAGCGCCAAAGCGACGATCAAAAGGATGAGCGTGGCGTTCAGCAGGGCCAAGAAGAGCTGCCCCAGAGCACGCCTGAGACGTTGGGAAAAGGTGGCTTGCATCGAACCTCTCCGGAACAAGGATGCGGCTTGGTATCACCGCCGACAGGCGCCGCACCAGAGGCGCCGCCCCAACAGCTGCCGGCTCAGCCTTGCGACGCGGGGCGCGCCTCGATCACCACCATGGCCTGCGCCCAGGGGTGATCGTCCGTAAGCGTGACATGGATGATCGCCTCGTGCCCCGCCGGCGTCATCCCCTGCAGCCGCGTGGCCGCCCATCCCGTGACATGCATCACCGGCTGACCGGTCGACAGGTTCGTGACATGCATGTCCTTCCAGGCAATCCCCATGCGCAAGCCTGTACCCAACGCCTTGGAACACGCCTCCTTCGCCGCCCATCGCTTGGCATAGGTGGCCGCGGTGTCACGGCGGCGCTCCGCCTTGCGCTGCTCGACCTCGGTGAAAACCCGGTTGCGAAACCGGTCGCCGAACCGCGCAAGCGTGCCTTCGATCCGCTCGATATTGGCAAGATCGGTTCCGATGCCGAGGATCACCGCGGCCCACCCCCAGAAAGGGATCGCGCTCGGGTGGGTGGGCCGATGTCCGAAGGACGAGGTCCGCGCATCCCGCCTCTACGCCGCCGGCGCCACGCGCGCGGCGTCCATCAGCGCCCGCATCTGCCGGATGGCGGGGTCGAGCCCACTGAAAATCGCCTCTCCGATCAGGAAGTGCCCGATGTTGAGTTCGACGACCTGTGGCAGCGCGGCGATGGGCCCGACGCAGCCGAAGGTCAGCCCGTGACCGGCATGCACTTCGAGGCCGAGATCATGGGCGTGGCCCGCCATGTCGGTCAGCCGGGACAGCTCCGCATCCCGCTCCCCGAACCGGCCCTCGGCATGGGCGTCGCAATAGGCGCCGGTGTGCAGCTCCACCACCGACGCTCCGATCCGAGCCGCGGCGTCGATCTGCCGGGCATCGGCGGCCACGAAGATCGAAACGCGGCACCCCGCTTCGGCCAGCGGCGCGATGAAATGGGCAAGCCGGTTTTCGTCCTGCGCCACGTCGAGACCGCCCTCCGTCGTCCGCTCCTCGCGCTTCTCCGGAACGACGCAGACAGCATGCGGCCTGTGGCGGAGCGCGATTGTCTGCATCTCCTCGGTGGCCGCCATCTCGAAGTTCAGCGGCACCCGGAGCGCCGCCATCAGCGCCTCGATATCGGCGTCCGCGATGTGCCGGCGATCCTCGCGCAGATGCGCCGTGATCCCGTCAGCCCCCGCATCCTCCGCCAGCTTGGCCGCGCGCACCGGGTCGGGAACGGCCCCTCCGCGCGCGTTCCGCACCGTCGCGACATGGTCGATATTCACGCCCAAGCGAAGTGGGCCGGCGGGGCTCGTCTGTGACATGGCGGTCTCCTCTGCCCCGGCTCTTAGCCCGGACGGAATTGAAAGCGAAGGGCCAATCCCCGCCCGTTTCGCCCGCTTCCACCGCGCCACCGGCATTCCGGCATCGCCCGTCCGGATCGCCCATCCACCGGCCAAACCGCTGGCCCGACGCGCGCCCGGCGCCACTGGGCACAGGCGCCCCGGGTCGGTCTCAGGCCAGGGGCTCAACCTCGAGCCACACGCCGCCTTCGGGCCGCAGGGTGATGATCAGAGTCGGGTCCGGGCGCTGTCCCGGAACCGCGCGGAACCGGAACCGCGTCAGCAGCGAGGCCAGGATCACGATGGCCTCGGACAGGGCAAAGCGCGCCCCGATGCAGATGCGCGGCCCGTCGCCGAACGGCAGATAGGCATAGCGGCCGACCGGCGACCCGCCCGCGAAGCGCTCCGGCCGGAACGCATCCGGCGCCTCCCACAGCGCGCGATGCCGATGCACGGCATAGACCGGGACGGACACGGTATCGCCCGGCAGAACGGTCGAGCCGCAAAGCTCGTCGTGCTCCAGCGCCATGCGGCTCAGAAAGCCCGCCGGGGGATAGAGCCGCAGCGTCTCGTCGACGACCGACCGAATGTAGGGCAGATCGGGCAGGTCGGCGACCGTGGCGATGCGCCCGTCAAGCACCGCGCATGCCTCCCGGCGCGCCTTCTCCTGCACCTCCTCGTCGAAGCCCAGCAGATAGAGCGCCCAGGCCAGTGTCAGCGCCGTCGTCTCATGGCCGGCCACGATGAAGGCCAGCAGATTGTCGCGCACATCCGTATCGTCCAGCGCATCGGACGCGACCAGCAGATCCAAAAGGTCCGGCGCATCGCCGATGCCATTTCCCTGCGCCGCGCGCCGGCGGTGCGACACGGTCTCGGAGGCCGCGCGCTTCATATCCTCCATCTGCGGGTCGGGGCGCAGCCGGGCCGGGCGCGGCACCCAGTCCGGCGCGCCGAGAACATCGAGAAACGACATCTTGCCCTGGGCCGCGGCGTAAGCCTCCGACGCCTTCAGCACGACGTCGCGCCCGACCCCCTGCTCGCCGGAAAAGGTCACGTCCGAGATCACTTCGAAGGTGGCGATCGTCATCTCTTCGAGCAGGTCCGCCGCGCGGCCCGCCTGCGCATCGAGGCGCGCCGCCGCCCTGTCCGCCGCCCCCGACATGATGGGGCCGAGCCCGTCGATACGGCGCGGCTGAAAAGCGGGCGCCGCCGCGCGCCGCTGGCGGCGCCATTCCTCGCCCTCGGCCACCAGCATCGACTCACCAATCGCCGGGCGCAGGATCGCGCGTGCCAGATCCGATTTCGGGTAGTCCGCGACCCGGGTCTGCAGCACCCGGCGGATGGCCTCGGGTTGCATCACCAGATGGAAGCGCGACGGGTTCGCCCCGGAGACCACCTGCGCCTCGAAGGCCTCCACCGGGATCAACTCGAGCAGGTTGCGCTGGGACATGGCGTAAGCCTCGAGCAGCCCCGCCTGCCCGGCCACGTGGCGCGGCCGCACCGGCAAGCGGGGGGCCTCGTCCCCGGATCTGAACACATCGTCTCTCATGGGAAACGATCTAGGCAACCGCGGCGTGCGCGCCACCCCGGAGGACTTTGAAACCCGCACCGGATTGCCCTTGGCCCCCGACGGGGCTACGCCGACACGGCCCTTTCGTTCATGGACCGCCCTGTCATGCATCCGCTCCGGCCCGCCGCCAACCACCCACCGTCCCGAGCGCGGGGCGCACTCCGCGCCGCTCTCTGGGTCGCGGCCACCGCCCTGCTGGCGGCCTGCTCGCCGCCGACGGCCGATCTCGCCGGCCCGGTCGAGCCGATTGGCGAGTTCCGGCTGGGCTACAACATCGTGAACGTCGACAATATCCAGAAGGTCGAGCCGTCGCGCGACGTAGACCCCGACGAGTGGAAGGCCGCCTTCACCAAGGCCATCGACGACCGGTTCGGGCGCTTCGACGGATCGCAACTCTACCATATCGGGGTCTCGGTCGACGGCTATTCGATTGCCGTGACCGGGGTACCTCTGGTGCTGACCACGCAGTCCGTGGCGATCATCCGCGTCTGGCTCTACGACGACGCGGCGGGCGGGCGTGTGACCGAGGAGCCCGAACAGATCATGGTGTTCGAGCGCCTCGACGCCGATGGCGCCGTGCTCGGCTCCGGGCTGACCAACACCCGCGAGGAGCAGGTCCAGAACATCGCCGAGAATGCCGCGCGGCTCGTCGAACGCTATATGCGCGAGAACCCCGCCTGGTTCGAGGCCCGGCCCGGCGCCGCGAGCGACGTGCGGATCGAGAACAACGTGGTAGTGCCGTCCGGCGGCTAGCGTCGGGCCCATGGCCGCCCGCGCAGGCCGCGCAGGCCGCCCGATACCGCTTGCACTCTGTGCCAAATGCCCTTAGGCCGCGCGCGATCCTGCAACCCGGGCCGCGCCGTCGTGGCGGGCCCCCAACTCTGAGGCGCGCGAGACGCAATGGCGAAGGAAAAGTTTGAGCGTAACAAACCGCACGTGAACATCGGCACGATCGGGCACGTGGATCACGGCAAGACGACGCTGACGGCGGCGATCACGAAGCAGTTCGGCGATTTCAAGGCCTATGACGAGATCGACGGC
>JBCDGG010000137.1:0-14186 GCA_038757905.1 Pseudomonadota bacterium
CCGCGCACACAGGGAAACCCGATGGAATGATCGCCCCCCATCATCACCGGCAGGGAGCCGGAACTGAACACATGGGAAACGGCGCGGCTGATCTGGTCGAAGCTCTTTTCGAGATTGGCGGGAATGGTGAAGACATCGCCCGCATCGCAAAGCGTCATCTGCTCGCGCAGATCGACCCCCATCTCGTAATTGTAGGGCGTGTAGAGCGCGCTGATCTTGCGCATTCCCTGGGGACCGAAGCGGGTGCCGGGCCGATAGGTGGTGCCGCCGTCGAAGGGGATGCCGAGCACGGTGGCGTCGTAATCCTTCACCTCTGTCACGTCCTCGGCGTAGGGCGCGTTGAGGAACGTGTTGATCCCGGCATAATGCGGCAGCTCGCCGCGCGCGAAGGTGGGGATCGATTTGTCGTCGATACTGTCGGCGCCGGTCAGGCCCATGTGCAGCGCCCATTTCCGCTCCGCCTCCCAGCCGCCGCCGGGGATGTCCGCCTCCGCCTTCATCGACTTCCAGCCCTGGAGCTTGGTCAGATCCGGGTGGTGGTGGCGCCGCTCCGGCGGGCGCCGGTCGGCGGGGTGATGGGATCGCGAGCGGTCACTCGGCGCGCAGAACATTGGTATCCTCCATGAGGCGTTGAAAGGGGATCCCGTCGTCGCGGGCATCGAAATCGTAGGTGATGGTGGCGCCGTAGGCGTTGGGATCGTCGGCGTCCCATTTGGGCTTGTCGAAGACGAGGACGCGGTCGCCGAGCTTGAACGCTTCTTCGAGATCGTGGGTGACCATGAAGACGGTCATGCCGGTGGTTTCGCGCAGCTCGCTCAGAAACCCGTGCATCGAAAGCCGCGTGCCGGGATCGAGCGCGCCGAACGGCTCGTCGAGCAGCAGGATGCGGGGCTTGGCCGTCAGCGCCTGGCCGATGGCGAGGCGCTGCTGCATGCCGCCGGACAGCGTCGCGGGGTATTGGTGCGCCACATGGTCGAGCCCCAGCCGCTCCAGCGTTTCCAGCGCGCGGGCCCGGGCGGCGCGCCATTCCTCGCCGAAGAACCGGCCCCAGGGGCGGCGAAAGCTCTCACCGGCGACGATGTTCTCGCGCACGGTGAGGTGCGGGAAGACCGAGTAGCGCTGGAACACGACGCCGCGCTCCAGCCCGGGCTCTTCGGCGGGCGGGTTGCCGTCCACCCGAATCTCGCCGGTGGTGGGGCGTTCCTTGGCGAGGAGCAGGCGCAGGAAGGTGGACTTGCCGCAGCCGGAGGCCCCGACGATGGAGATGAACTCCCCCTGAGCGATCTCGACATTCACCTTCTCGATGATCGTCCGCTTTCCATAGGCTTTGGAGATATCGGTGACGGTGACGAAGCTCATGGGGCAGCGCCCAGTGTCAGGCGCGGGGCCGTTTTGAGTTTTTTTGCCAAGATGATGGAGGCGGGGCGGGTCATAGCCCGGCCTCCGTCCAGGGGAAGAGGCGGCGGGAGGCGCGGCGGAGCGCGAAATCCATCAGGAAAGCCAGGAGGGTGATCCAGAGGACGTAGGTGAGGATCACGTCCATGGCGAGGAACCGGCGGACGAGGAAGATGCGGTAGCCAAGGCCCTGCTCCGACGCGATGGCCTCGGCGGCGATCAGGAAGAGCCAGGCCGGGCCGAGAGAGAGGCGCACCGACTGAACCATGCGCGGCAGGAGTTGCGGGAGCGCGACCCGCAGCGCGATCACCGAAGAGGAGGCGCCGAGGGTTTCGGCCTTCACGATCATCTCGCGCGGGATCTCGATCACGCGGGCCGAGAGGTCCCGAATGAGGAAGGGCAGGATGCCGACAATGATCAGGACGACCTTGGAGAGTTCGCCGAGGCCGAAGACGATGAAGAGGATCGGCAGGACGGCGAGCGGCGGGATCATCGAGACAACCGCGACGAACCCGGCAAGCGTGGCACGGATATGGGGCAGAAGCCCGATGAGCAGGCCGAAGGCCGTGGCCAGGGCCGCGGAAATGCCGACCCCGAGAAACAGCCGCCGCAGGCTCGCCACCGTGTCGTGCCAAAGCAGGATCCTGTCCGACCGGCGGTCGGGCTCGGTGAGGAGCCGTTCCGCCGTCGCCGCGATGGTCGACGGCGCGGGCAGGAGCTTGTCCGCCGGGTTCTCGGCCAGGCGGATGTCGGAGCCGATGGAATAGGCCACGAACACCGCGATGAAGGGCAGAGCGATGAGCACGGCCCGGGTCAGGGCGGCTGGCTGACGGTTGATCAGACGCATCGGACCTCCTCGCCGCGCGGGGCGTCAGAGACCGCCGTCCGCCGCCATCTGCATGTAGGTCGTGTCATAGCGGAACCGGACATTGCCCGGGTCGCCGGTCGTCGAGCCGTCGGGATAGGCCACGCCGACGAAGTCGGCCGAAGGCGCCCCTTCGCCCAGGATGCCCTTGTCGAAAAGGAACTCCGCCACGTTGACCATCGTGGTCGGCAGATCGGCGCTCTGGGTGAACGCCACGGCATCGGCGGGGTCGAAGAACATCTCTGTCGAGGCGAGCTGGGCCTGGTAACCGGCCAGATCGGTGCCGGAGGCGTCGGCCATCGCGGTGAGCACTGCCACGTCTCCGGCAGCCATCAGGCCCATCACCTCGTACCAGGCGCCCACCATGGCCTTGCCGAAGTCGGGATTGGCCTCCAGCACTTCGGTGTTCACCACCATCAGGTCGATGATCTCACCAGGGATGTCGGAGCTGTCGAAGAGCTTGGTGGCGTTGGGATCTTCCAGGATGGTCGACACCAGCGGGTTCCACGTCACCACCGCTTCGACCTCGTCGGTCTGGAAGGCGGCGATCATGTCGGCGTCGGAGGTGTTGATGACGGAGGCGAGGTCGGCCTCGCGCAAGCCCACACTGTCGAGGCCGCGCGCCAGCAGGTAATGCGAGACCGACAGTTCCACGAGGTTCACCGGCTTGCCCGCCAGATCCTCGAGCGCGCCGTCGCCCTTCAGGATCACCGCGTCGTTGCCGTTCGAAAAGTCGCCGACGATCAGTGCTGTCGTGTCGACGCCGCCGCCGGCGGGGATCGACAGCGTGTCCATGTTGGTGGCCGACACCCCGTCGAAGGCGCCGGCGGTGTACTGGTTGATCGACTCGATGTAGTCGTTGATCTGCACGATCTCGACGTCGATGCCGTACTTCTCGGCCCATTTGTCCATGATGCCGCTGTCTTCGAGATACCCCCATGGCATCCAGCCCACATAGATCGACCACGCGACGCGGAACTCTGTCTTCTCCTGCGCGATGGCCGGGGCGGCGAAGCCGATGGACAAAGCTGCGGCGCCGGCTGCGATCTGGCGCACGCCGATCTGGCGAAGTGCAAACATGGGAGACCCCCTGTGCCACGTTCCGCCGGGCGGGAAACATCGGGGACCGAGGCGGAACTTGGGAGATCGGCTACCCCAACGCGCAGTGCTCTCCCGGGATTTTGTCCCGCCGTGTACCGGGTGAGCACTGCCACTCCGGCGGCATCTCTCGGACCAGACCCCCATAGAGGAGAACGAGGCGGAACCCTAGATGCCCTGCGCCTGTCGAGCATGGGACGGAGGGCGCGCCGGACACAGATCTCGCCGCCTTGCGGCTTCCCGTTTTGGGAGCGGCGCCTCGTTTTTGGGCGGGATGGCGCTGGGTCGCTGGCATTTCGGGCGCTGTCGCGTTGGCAGCACCGACGGCGTGTATGGGTCTCCGGCGATCGCCATGCGGAGGGCTGGGGCGAGGCTCCATCCTCGCGAGCACCAGGTGCCCGTCCTTCAGGATGTCGCCGCGCACGTCTCCTCCGGGTGCGCCCGCGCGACCACGCTGCGGGTCCGAGAACCATCGGGCGTGGTCTTAGGGAACCGGTGACCGGGGCCGCTCGGGGCTGCTGCTCTCTGTATGGCGCCGACAGAGAGGCATGCGGATCGCGTGTGGAGGTGCGTCCGCGTTTCCTGGGGCGGGTGTGCGCCCATGGACGATCGCGGGGAGGCTATGTGACTGTCGGACGGCTAGGAGACGCGCTTGAGATCCCATGGGCGGGGCCGATAGCTCGCCACGAACTCCCGCAGGGCATGCACGTCCATCGGCTGGCAGAAGGCGTATCCCTGCAGAACGTGGCACCCCAACTCCGTCAGCGTGTCGGCGTGATCCATCGTTTCCACGCCTTCCGCGATCACCGTAAGGTTCATGGATTGCGCGATGCCGATGATGTTTCGAAGCACGGCGTGGCTTTGCCTGTCGCTGTTGATGCGGCTGACCAATCTCTTGTCGATCTTCATGGCGTCGGGGCGGAGCTGCATGAGCCCGATGATGGAGGCATGCCCGGAGCCGAAATCGTCGATCTCGATGCTCACCCCCACATCGCGCAAGCAGTCGATCCCGTATTGGAAGATCTCGCTTTGCTCTTCGATCAGGACGGATTCCAGTACTTCGAACGCAATTCGGAAGCTCGCATCCTTAATCTCCCGGACCATGCTCAGGACCTTCGGCTCCTGAACGCGCTGCGCCGTGACGTTCACGGAGAGTTTCGAGATCAGAGCGCCATCCGCATTCAGTTCGGAGATGCTCTGAATCGCTTTGCGAAAGATGATGTCGTCGATCTCTTCGATCATCGACAGGCGCTGGGCGACGGGCAGGAACTGATCCGGCTGCATGAAGCCGAGCTCGTCGGAATCCCATCTGGCCAACGTCTCCACCCCGACCAGTTCGCGGGTATAGGCGTCGAATTGCGGGTGGAAGTGGGGCTCGAACTCCTCGCTGGCGACGGCGCGGCGCAGCTCGCGTGCCATGCAACGGCGCCCCAGCACATCGGTGTGCAGATCGGGTGTGTAGAGCCTGATGCAATTGCGGCCGAGTTCCTTGGCCTCGTAGAGCGCCGCATCGGCACCGACGACCAGTTCCGGCGTCGGAAGGATGCCGTCGGCCGAGCTGGCGACGCCGAAGCTCGCCCCCACCCGGATGGTCTTTGTCTGATAGATCAACGGCGCGCGCACTCTCTTCAAGATCCGCTCCGCCAGCGCCACACCGTCGCCGGAGACGGTCCCCGGGCGAAGCAGGATCAGAAACTCGTCGCCGCCGACCCTGGCCGGCAGATCCTGTGCATCCGTCTCCTCGCGCAGGATCCGGCCGACCTCGCAGAGCACGAAATCGCCGGCATCGTGGCCGATGGTGTCGTTGACATATTTGAAGTGGTCGAGATCGATCCGGACGATCGTGGTGCATTCGCGCTTGCTTTCGCGGTCCTTCAGGCTGAGGTCGAGCGCGCGGCGGTTCGGCAGTTCGGTCAGCGGATCGTGAAGCGCCTGCTGTTCGATCTCCTTGTGGGCGGCCGCAATCGCCTCGCGCTGCTCCCGCTCCCTGGTGCGGTCGTCAGAGATCGCGACGAACCCATAGCACTCCCCCATCTCGTTCTCGAGCGGCGAGATGCTGAGCATGACCCAGTAGGGTACGCCCGCCTTGGTGTAATTCAGGATCTCTTTGCGGATCGCTCTTTGGTTGCGGATGCTCTCGCCGATGGCGTGAACCGTCTTGTGATCGGTCTCCGGCCCCTGCAGAACGCGCCCCGGGAACTTGCCCTTCATCTCGGCCAGAGAATACTCGCTGAGCGTTTCGAATGCGGGGTTCACCCAGGTCACGCGGCCTTCGAGATCGGTCACGACGATGGCATCGTTGGCGCGCTGCGCGATCACGGCCAGCTCGGACAGTTCCTTGCTGTGTTTGACCTTGAGATGATAGGCGCGAATCAACTCACGGGAGAGTAGCACAAAGATCAGGCCGAGGGCGCTGGCGGCCCCCAGCGTTCCCAGCCGCACCGCGCGCCGCAGCTTTGCCTCCGTGGCGGAGACGTAGGGGCGGAACTCCAGGCTCTGACTCTGCATCTCGATGGCGAGGCGCCGCAAGGTCAGGCCCACGGCAAATGCCGCGGACTGCCCCGTACGCCGGTAGATCTCGGGATCGTCGAACTGCTCTAGCGTGGCAAGCGCGCTGGCTGTGGTGGCGATGTCGGCTCTGCACAGGTCCAGCGCATTGCCCGCTCCGAGCCAGAGAAAGGCCCGCTTTTCCAGCGGCGACAGCACGTCGAGGCACCAGGCCGCCTGCGCCTGCGCCATGCGGATATGCTCTGCGGCGACGGCGACATCGCCCTGCCGCAGGATCGGGCGGTTGGCGAGCAGCGACAGCAACGATTGGGTTTCGCTGAAGTGGAGGAAGTTGCGGGCGCGATACTCGCTCGCGAGCGACAGGTAGCGATACCCCAGAAACGAGATCGCCGTGGACGCCACGAGAAGGAGCGCGAACACAGGCAGGACGATGCTTAGTCTCATCTTGCTTCCCGCTTGCCCCTTCTGCTCCCTAGCCACGTCACAGCGATGGGCGATAGAATGAGCGGCTTAACGCGGAATGAAGGGGCGATTTTGCCCTAAACTTGGGCAAAATGCCCGGCCGGTCGCGCGTCGCGCCGGATCTGGCGCTCCTGCAGAGCACAACCCAGGGTGGTGCCCCGGACGTGAGGCGCGCGGCGTCGGACGGGCCCCGTGACCTTCTCTTGGGCCGGTTTCTCGTCACGCAGGTGACGCTGAACCCGGCCGGTTTCCGCCCCTAGGCAGCACACGCCCAGCATTCAGCAACCCGGCACGCGGCGTCTCACGATCCGGGCCTAAGCCCTTGGCTCTGCTTGATCCCGTCGGGAACGATGCGCCTGAAGAGGAGTGGCGCACAGGACAGGCATGCGAGGCCCGGCTATCCATCAATCACGCGGGAGGTTCCCGCCTTGCCGGGGCACCGAATGCTCGCACGGGCCACACGGACGAACCCGATGCGCGGCCGTCGACTCCGCCGCTTGCACCCTCGTGCGCCCGACGCGGACTCTCACCCCAGAAGCACGCGATGGAACCGATATTCAGACGCCCCTACGTGGCGTCACTTATGGCGGCAACTCGGTCGCATTCTTCGGAAGTGCCTTCCAGACAGCGTCCAAGACGTCGTCATGATCGGGTCGCTCGGTATCGGCGGCGAAGACGGGGCCGAGGCTCAAGGGACGCGCCCGCTCCGCGAGTGCCTGCAGTTCCGTTGCATATGAGGCGCCCGGGTGCCCTGCCCGCCGCGTGGATGCGCGCGCCCGATACCGCGCCGCTGCGACGGCCGGGGTGACGCTGCACCAAAGCTCCACCACATGGTCGATCCGTGCCTGCTCCAGATGCGCCTTCACCACGGTAACAGGCTGGAACCCGTGCCAGGCGTCGACCACCGGCACCAGATGATCCGGGAAGCCCGCAATGCTTGCGAAGATGCCGTGATAGCTGGCCCGGCCGAGCATCCGATTGTGGTCCCTGTCGCCTGACCCGATATGGGAGAAGAGGCACTCCTTCACCGTGTCGATCGACAGCGGCACCGCGCAAACGCCCTGCGCCGTCAGAAACCGGACCAGCTTTGCGGCCAGCGTCGACTTCCCGCTCGCCGGGACCCCGTTGACCAAAACCGCCGTTCTCAAGGCCGGTCCTCGGGCAGGCCCCGCAGGGCGGCGCCGATCACGCCCGCATCGTCGCCGAGCAGTGCCGGCTCAACCGGCCAACCGAACCACGGGCTCTGCCTTTCGATGGATCTGAGCGCCCGCGCCATATCCTGCCCCAACCCACCCCCGATGACGATGAGCCGGGGATCGAAGACGGAAACCAGCGTCTCCAGTGCCCGCTGGAACGGGGCGGCCCAGCGATGCCGCACTTCTGCCGCGGCACTGTCGCCCGCCTCGGCCCGGGCGATCAGAGCGCAGGCCTGCATGTCCTCCGGCAATCCCGCGTCGACGATCAGACGGCGCAGCGCGGGGCCGGAACTGTAGGTCTCGACGCAGCCCCGCCGCCCGCACTTGCAGAGCGGCCCGTCATCCGCGACGACGATGTGGCCGAACTGCCCCGAGATCCCGCCGCCCCGCCAAGGCGTGCGACCCTGCAGGATCGCGCCGCCGATCCCCGTTCCCACCGTGACCATCAGGATCAGCCCACCGGACAGCTCCGGCCGGGCATGCGCCTCGGCGATCAACGCCATGGATGCGTCGTTCTCGATGCGGGCCGGCAGGCCGAAGGCCCGCCCGACAAGGGACGGCAGATCCAGCCCGGCGATATCGAGATAACCGGCCGACAGGACCGCACCCCGCGCCGCATCGACCCGGCCGGGAAGGCCGATGCCGATGCCAAGGGTCTGCTCGTCGCGCATTGCCTCGATCAGGCCAAGAAGTTGGGCCGCGAAGCCGTCGCGATCCGGCACGACCGGCTCGGCCACATGGCGCAGCACGTGGCCCGTTTCGTCCACCCGGGCCGCGCGAACGTTGGTGCCGCCCACATCGACGCCGATGGCGCTTCGGGCGGCGCCTGTCACGCGTGTTCGTCCAGGATCGCCTGAATCTCGCCAAGCCGGGCGCTGGCGATGCGCTCCAGCCGGTCGGCCAGCACGGCATCGTCGAGCGAGATGCAATCCTTCCAGAGCGCGCGCCCCGCGATGACACCGGAGGCACCGTTCTCCATCGCGGTCTTGACCTGCCCCAGGAAGGTGTCGTGATCGACGCCCGCCGAGAGCACCGCCCAGGGCACGCCGTTGCACAGATCGGTGATCCTGCGGCAGGCATCCGCGGTGCCCGGATAGGGCAGCTTCAGCACCTTGGAGCCGAGATCGAGCGCGATCTGCGTACCCCCGACGATGAGATCGGGAAAGGCGCGGGCGTAATCCTCGGCGCTTTCGCCTTCCAGCCGGTAGGTCAGAAACTCGACGACGAGCAGCAGGTCTTCGGCGGCGAAATCCGCGACACAGGCGCGGATCGTCTCGATGTTCGCCGTGTTCGCCTCCGGCGTGTCGGAGCGCAGATAGACCATCAGCTTGGCCCCGGTGCCGCCGAGCGTGCGCACGCGCCGCGCGGTCGTGCCCGGCACAAGCTTCGAGATGCGGTAGCCGTTGGCATCCGTGTCCCAGCCCGACGCGTCGAGGCCAACGAGCAGGGCGGTATCGCGGGCGAGGGTGCCGTCGTCCACCACATCCGGCACGGCGCAGACGGCATCGAGCAGAATGCAGGACGCCTTGTTCGCAAGGTGGCGAACGATGCCGGATTTCACCCGCCCCAGCGTCGCCTCGGTGATCGCGGCCTGGGCGTCGGGGGTGTCGGCCAGGACCTTGCGCATGCCGCCGCGCTGGTCGGCGGCCACCACCATCATCATGCCGTTGGCGGCGCAGATCTGCTGATAGCCACGGCGTTCGGCCGTGGTCATGCGCGTGGTCATGGAAGCTGTCCTTACGTCGTTCCTGCGCGCTTGGTATTCTCCGTGGGCGGACAAAGCGCAACCCTGCGGCGCACCCGCAGGCGCCACGCCTATGGAAAATCCCGGGCCTTGGATGTACCCACCACAGAACTCATGGGCGGATGCAGGAGGTGGGCGATGCCGCAGTTTGGGAAGGGTCCGATCCTGGTCACGGGCGCCAGCGGCGGCATCGGCGGGGCAACCGTGCGGCATCTGGTGCAGGCGGGTGCCGACGTGATCGCCAGCGGCCAGGACACCGCGAAGCTGGACGCGCTGGCAAGCGAGACGGGATGCACCGCGCTGCCATTCGACGTCACGTCGGAAGACAGCGTATGCGATGCGCTGGACGGACTCGATCTGTGGGGCGTGGTGAACTGCGCGGGCTTCGGCGGCGAGATCGCAACCCCGCAGGACACCGATATCGAGGTCTTCGACAAGGTCATCCGCATCAATACGCGGGGCGCGCTTCTCGTCACGAAATACGCCGCACGGTCCATGATCCGTCTCGGCCAGGGCGGGGCCATCGTCAACGTCTCGAGCCAGGCCGGGCTCGTGGCGCTCAAGGGCCACATCTCCTACGGGTCGTCGAAAGCCGCGCTCGACAACATCACCCGCGTCTCGGCGCTGGAGCTTGGGCCTCATGGCATCCGCGTCAACGGGGTGCACCCGACCGTCGTCATGACGCCGATGTCGGCGTGGTACTGGGGAGAGCCGGAGATCGAAGGGCCGTTTCTGTCTCAGATGCCCCTCGGGCGTTGGGCCACCGAGGACGAGATCGCCGCCCCGATCGTGTTTCTGCTGTCGGAGGGCGCGTCGATGATCACCGGCGTCGCCTTGCCCATCGACGGTGGCTACACGGCCTGTTGAGCGGCGCGGCCGGAGGGGCCGATTACGTTCTGGACAATTTGTAAAGCCCCAATACAATTCGCCTCCATCGAAGCGGAAGTGAATCCGCTCGACACAGACTCGGCCTCGATCGGCCGGAAAAGGGAGGACGTCTTTATGCGCAATTTTGTGAAGGCTGCGATCTGCGCGGTTGCTTTCGGAACCGCCGGCGCCGCGATGGCAGACGACGACATCACCATCACGCTGGTGCCCGGTCTGACGACCGACGCGTTCTACATCACGATGAACCGCGGCGCCCAGGCCGCGGGTGAGGCGCTTGGCATCACGGTGGACTTTCAGGGCGCCGAGGAATTCGATCCGGTCCTGCAGACCCCCGTTCTGGATGCCGTGATCGCGCGCGGCCCCGATGCGATCCTCATCGCACCGACCGACACCACCCAGATGATCGAGCCGCTACGCCGCGCCAACGAGGCCGGGATCGCCGTCATCACCGTCGACACGTTCATCGACGACGGCAAGTATCAGGACGGTGCCGGCGACGGCGACTTCCCCCTCGCCTATGTCGCCTCCGACAATGTCGGCGGGGGCCGCATGGCAGCCCGCTTCATGGCAGACGCAATTGGCGGCGAAGGCAAGGTCTACGTCTCGAATGTGCGCCCGGGCATCTCGACGACCGACCAGCGCGAAGAAGGCTTCAAGGCCGAGATGGCCGAGAACTTCCCGAACGTCGAAGTGCTGGACACGCAGTTCAACGAAAACGACGCATCGCTGGCGGCCTCGCAGTTCAACGCGGTGATGGCGCGTAACCCCGACATCAAGGGCGTGTTCGGGGCCAACCTGTTCTCCGCGCTTGGCGCGGGCAACGGCGTCGAGGGCGCGGACAAGTCCGGCGACGTGACGGTCATCGCCTTCGACGCCCCGCAGAGCATCGTCGACAACATCTCCTCCGGCCTCGTGGATGCGGCCATCGCGCAGCACCCCGCCGAGATCGGCTATTTCGGCGTCATGGCCGCCTATGCGGTGCTGACCGGCAACTCGGTCCCGGTGTCGATCGGAACCGGCTTCACCGTGATCAACGCGGATAATGTGGGCGATCCCGAGATCCAGAAGTTCATCTACTCCGAGTGAGCATGGCGAACGCAACACCAAAGGCAGGGGCTTCATTCCTGAAGCCCCTTCTCAATGCGTGGTCCTGGCTGTTTCTGATCGGTATTCTGGTCTTCTTCGAGGTCTACGCCCGGATCGACACCGGACAGACCTTTCTGTTCCGGGTCTACAACATCCAGTCCATCGCCATCGCAGCCTCGCAGATCCTGCTGCTGGCGCTCGGGCTGACCCTTGTGGTCGTGGCCGGGCATATCGATCTGTCGATCGGCTTCACGACGGGCCTGTCCGCCGTCGTCATGGCGCTGGTGATCCGTGCCATGGGGCCCGACACGGGCTGGGCCGTGCTGCTTCTGGCGATGGTCGTGGGCCTACTCGCTGCTGTGATCGTCGGGCTGGTCAACGGCTGGCTTGTGGCCGTGCTCGATGTGCCGAGCTTCATCGGAACGCTGGGCACCTATGGCGTCGCCCGCGGTGGTGCGCTGATCGTTGCCGGCGGCGCCACCGTGTCGATCCGCAGCGATGCGGCCCGAACCTTCGGCAACGGCGACATCCTCGGCATTCCGATCCCAGTGGTGGTGGCCGGTCTTCTGGCGCTGCTGTGCCACTATCTGCTCGCGCATACGAAGTTCGGCGTCCACACCTACGCGCTTGGGGCGAACCGCGCCTCCGTCGAACGGGCGGGCGTCGACGTCAAGAAGCATCTGATCTGGCTCTTCGTGATCTCCGCCGTCACGGCCGGGGTCGGCGGCCTTGTCTATACGGGGCGGTTCTCGGCCGGGGCCGCGAATGCAGGCGAGCCGATCCTGCTCTACGCCGTTGCGGCCGTCTTCATCGGAGGGGCATCGCTGACGGGCGGCCAGGGAACCGTGATCGGCACGGTGATCGGCGCGTTCATCATCGCGGTGATCCAGTTCGGCCTCGTCTTCTCCGGCTTGCCGCCCTACTGGCAGTTCGTCGCGGTCGGCCTCGTGATCATCGTGGCGGTCCTGGTCGATCAATCGCGCGAGAAGCTGACCGGCGTGCGATCATGACGGCGATCCTCGAAGCGCGAAACCTCAAGAAGCGCTTTGGCGGCAACGAGGCCGTCAAGGACGTGTCCTTCGCCGTGGAGGCGGGGGAATGCGTGGTGCTGGCGGGCGACAATGGCGCGGGCAAGTCCACGGTCATCAAGATGATCTCGGGCGTCTACACACCCACGGGCGGCGACGTGCACTTTCTGGGGGAGCGGCTGACCGGCCAGACCCCGAACGCGATCCGCCGCACCGGGATCGAGACGATCTATCAGGATCTGGCCCTCGCCGATAACCTCGATCCCGGCCTCAACCTGTATCTGGGGCGTGAGATGACGCGCCGGATCATGGGTATTCCGTTCGTGGCCCGGCGCGAGATGCGCGCCAAGGCAACCGAGGTCCTGAAGGGCCTCGGCATCGTGATCCCCGATCCGGCCTCGCCCGTGCGCGACCTGTCCGGCGGGCAGCGGCAGGCCATCGCGATCGCGCGGGCGATTCACTGGAAGGCCAAGCTCGTCATCATGGATGAGCCGACCGCCGCGCTCGGGGTCCCGGAGCAACGCGAGGTGATGGCGCTGATCGAGCGGCTCAAGTCGCAGGGCGTGGGCATCATTTTGATCTCGCACAATCTGCCGGATATCTTTGCGGCGGCCGACCGGATCATCGTGCTCGCCCGGGGCGTCGTCGCCGGCGAACGGCGCCCGGCCGAGACCAACGACGAAGAGGTCGTGCGGATGATGATGGGGGCCACTCTTTGATCCTGCCCCGCCGAACCGGGGCATAGCTTTTGGACAGGTCGCGGCATGGCATCTGACCGAAATGCGTTCGAAGCAGCGATGCTGGAAGTGATCGCGAAGACCGGGCCGCAGAGCCGGGCCGAGCTTGGGCGGGCCACAGGGATCACCCGGGCGACCGCCGGCACCCTGGTGGCGCGCCTTCTGGACAAGGGCATCCTGCAGCACTCGCAAATGCCCGGAGACGTGCGGCAGCGCCCCGTCGGCCGGCCGGGCGAATTGGTCTCGCTCAACCCCGACTACAAGCATGTCATCGGCGTCGACGCCGGCATCGGCTTCGTCCAGGCGCTTCGCATGAACCTGCAGGGAGACGTGGTGGCCGAGCGGCGCGTCGAGACCCGCGCGGCCGACAGAGCGCCGGAGCGCCTGGCCCGTCTGATCGCCGACCTCGTGCGCGATGTGGCGGACGGGGCCCGCGCGTTCGGGGGCGTGTCGGTCGCCATACCCGGCATCGTGACGCGCGAGGGCCACGTGATGCGGGCTCCGTTCCTCGATTGGCATGACGTGCCGTTTCTGGATCTGATCGCCGGGGATCTCGCGCCGTTCGGCGCGCTCTCCCTCGAAAACGACGCGAACGCGCTGGCCATGGGACAAGTCATTCGCGGCACCGTATCGCCGGACGACATGAACATCTTCTTCTCGATGGATGTCGGCGTCGGAGGCAGCATCGTGCGCGGCGGCGTGCTGATGGATGGGCAATCCGGATTGGCCGGAGAGTTCGGACACATCTTCGTCCATCCAAGCACCGGCGGTGCCGCTGTCCGTCTGGAGAACGTCATAGGGCGCCGTGCCGTGCTCGACCGATACGCCGAGCTGGGCGGCCAGGCGCGCGATCTGGAGGCGTTCCTTGCCGCGCTCGACGCAGGCGAGACCACCGCGCGCGCCCTGCAGGCGGAGTGGATCGAGGTCCTCGCCCAGGCGCTGGCAACCATCACCAGCGTTCTGAACCCGGGCTGCATCGCGTTCGGTGGCTCCCTGACAGCGCTCCTCGACCGGTCGCTGCCGGAGTTGGACGCGGCTTATCAGGGCTTGCTGATGCACGGCACGGTCAAGCCCCGCTTCGTGCTCGCGGATTCTGCGCAGCACTCCGTGGCGCTCGGGTGCGGCGACATAAGGCGCGCAGCCGTTCTGCGGACCTGCGAATGATGGGGCCCGCGCGCA
>JBCDGG010000138.1:0-14145 GCA_038757905.1 Pseudomonadota bacterium
AACAGCATCACGCCGAACTGCAATCCGTTCAGGACCTGCTCAATCAGAAGGACAAACGTCATGGACGCCTTGTGGTTTGCGACAGGAGGGCGCGCACGGCGGGATCACTCCGCAAGCCGCGTGAGGGCGGCCCTGGCCCCTTTCCGGGACCGGGCCGTGGCTGCGCCGACAGCCCCAGAGCGGATGAGCGCAGGGGCTCGTGCCAAACAGGGCGGCACACAGGGCGCGCTACATGCGGCACTCTTCGGCGTAGGCGTCGCCGCGCGCTTCCAGCGCGGTGCCGATCACCTTGTTGGTGAACACACCGCCCTCCTCGATCACCTCGCGCACATAGATGTTCTGGACCGGGTGGTTGTTCGGCCCAAACACGAACTCACCCCGCGTGGAGGCAAAGTCTGCAGCCTTCAGCGCGGCGCGGAAGCCTTCCATGTCCGACGGATCGGCACTGTCCAGCGCCGACAGCAGGAGGTTGGCCGTATCGAAACCCTGGCTGGCATAGAGCGACGGCAGGCGGCCATACGCCGCCTCGAAGCTCTCCACAAAGGCGATGTTGGTCGGGTTGTTGAGGTCCTTCGACCATTGCGAGGTGTTCACGACGCCGAGCGCGGCATCCCCCACGGCCTGCAAGATCCCCTGATCGAAGGAGAAGGCCGGGCCGATCACCGGAAGCTCGACGCCGCTGTCGGCGTATTGCTTGAGAAACGAGATCCCCATCCCGCCGGGCAGGAAGAAGAACACGCTATCCGCGCCGGAGGCGCGGATCTGCGCGATCTCGGCGGCATAGTCGGTCTGGCCGAGTTGGGTGTAGATCTCGCCGGCCAGATCCCCCTCGTAGAACCGCTTGTAGCCCGTCAGCGCGTCCTGTCCGGCGGGATAGTTCGGGGCGAGAATGAAGGAGTTGGCGAAGCCCGCCTGGTTGGCATAAGCGCCCGCCGCTTCGTGCAGATTGTCGTTCTGCCAGGCCACGTTGAAGTAGTTCTCATGGCAGCCGCGCCCGGCAAGCTGGGATGGCCCGGCATTGGGAGAGAGGTAGATCTTGCCCTGATTCACCGCCGAGGGGATCACCGCCATCGCCAGGTTCGACCAGATGATACCCGTCAGCACGTCCACATCTTCGGCCTGGATCATCTTATCGGCCAGTTGCACGGCGATGTCCGGCTTCCGCTGATCGTCTTCGATCGCGACGGAGATATCGTCGCGTCCCGATTGCTCGATCGCCAGCAGAAACCCATCGCGGACGTCGAGGCCAAGGCCAGCGCCGCCGCCTGACAATGTCGTGATCATACCGACCTTCACCTCGGCCGCCGCTCTCGTGGCCGACAGCGGCACGCAGACCGCCGCCAAAGCGGCCATGGCCGCGCCCATCATCTGGGTTTTCATCTTCACCATCCCTCCCCGGGTTGCCTTCCTCCGCCGGTTCTACAGGGCCCTTGCCGCTTTTGCCAATCGCTTGCATCACCGGGCGCGCGCGCGCAGGTTGAGCGCGAGGAGGCCCGCAATGACAGAAACCGAAACGCTCATCGCCGCTGCCCGCGCCGTGCGCGACAACGCCCACGCGCCCTATTCGGGCTTTGCCGTGGGTGCGGCGCTGCGCACGGCCTCGGGCACCCTGCATGTGGGCTGCAATGTCGAGAATATCGCCTATCCCGAAGGCACCTGCGCCGAGGCCGGCGCAATCGCCGCAATGGCCGCCGCGGGCGAGCGCGAAATCACCGCCATCGCCGTCATCGCCGACAGCCCGAGCCCCGTTCCCCCCTGCGGCGGCTGCCGCCAGAAGATCGCGGAGTTCGCAGCGGCGGACGTGCCCGTGACGCTGGCGACGATGGGCGGGCAAACCCTGACGCTGACCGTGGCCGAGCTGTTGCCCGGGGCCTTCGGCGCCAGCCACATGGAGCGCTGAGATGGACGCGCGCGAGGTTCTGTCCGCCCTCCGGCGGGGCGAGGCGCTGACGCCGGACGCCGCGCAATGGTTCGCCACCGCCATCGGCGACGGCACGGCGACGGATGCCCAGGCCGGCGCCTTTGCCATGGGTGTCTGCCGCGCCCCGCTCGACCCGGCCGCCCGGGTCGCGCTGGCCACGGCGATGCGCGATTCCGGGCAGCTTCTGCAATGGGATCTCGACGCGCCGACGGTCGACAAACACTCCACCGGCGGTGTCGGCGATTGCGTTTCGCTGACCCTCGCCCCCGCGCTCGCGGCCTGCGGGGTGTTTGTCCCAATGATATCGGGGCGGGGCCTCGGCCATACCGGCGGCACCCTCGACAAGCTGGAGGCGATCCCGGGCTATCGCACCGACGTCGACGAGGACGGCTTTCGGGCCGTGGTCGGCGCAACGGGCCTTGCCATCGTCAGCGCCTCCGCCGATCTCGCACCCGCGGACAAGCGCCTCTACGCGATCCGCGACGTCACCGGCACGGTCGAAAGCATCGACCTGATCACCGCCTCGATTCTGGCCAAGAAGCTCGCCGCCGGGCTCGATGCGCTGGTGCTGGACGTCAAATGCGGATCGGGCGCGTTCATGAAAACGCGGGAGGAGGCGCGCGCCCTGGCAAAATCTCTTGTGGAGACGGCCGATGGCGCGGGATGCGCGACCTCGGCGCTGATCACCGCCATGGATCAACCGCTCGTCACCGCGGCGGGCAATGCCGTCGAGGTGGCGGAATCCATGGAGACGCTGACATGTGCCTACGTCACGTCGCCGCTTTGGGAGGCCACCGTCGCGCTCGGGGCCGAAGTGCTGGACCTTGTCGGGATCGCAGACGGGCGCAAGCGGATCGACGAGGCGCTGCGCTCCGGCGCCGCGGCCGAGCGCTTCGGCGCCATGGTCGCCGCGCTCGGCGGACCGAATGACTTTGTCGAACGCTGGCGCGACCGCCTGCCCGCAGCGCCCGTGATCCGCACCGTCGACCTCAGCCAAGGCGGCTTCGTGGCGAAGGTCGATACCGAGGCACTCGGCCTCGCCGTCGTCCATCTGGGCGGTGGACGGCTACGCGAGACGGACAGGATCGATCCTGCCGTCGGCCTGACCCGCCTTGCCGGTCTGGGCGAAGAGGTGGGCCCGGGGCGCCCGCTGGCCCAGATCCATGCCGCCTCCGACGGCGATGCCGACATCGCCGAACACGCTATCCGCGCGGCCTACACCCTGGGCAGCGAGGCTGCCGATCCCCCCGATCTCATCCTGGAGCGGGTTGCACCATGAGCCGCGCGTTTTTGATCGTCATCGATTCCGTCGGCGCGGGCGGGGCGCCCGATGCGCACCGCTTCTTCAACGGCGACCATCCCGACACGGGCGCCAACACGCTCGCCCATATCGCGGAGGCGTGCGCCGAGGGCCGCGCCGAGACCGGCCGCAGCGGCCCGCTGCACGTGCCGCGTATGGACGCGATGGGCCTCTCCGCCGCGGTCCGCCTCGCCAGCGGCGCCGACATGCCGGGGCTCGGGGCCGCGCCCGCCGGTCTTTGGGGCGCGGCCGAAGAAGCATCTCCCGGCAAGGATACCCCGTCGGGCCACTGGGAACTCGCTGGCGTGCCCGTCCCGTGGGATTGGCACTACTTTCCCGACGCCGTACCGGCCTTCCCGGAGGACTTGACCGAAGCCGCCCGCCGCGCGGCCGGGACGGATGGCATTCTGGGCAATTGCCACGCCAGCGGGACCGAGATCATCGCCCGCCTCGGCCCCGAACACCTGCGAACAGGGTGGCCCATCTGCTATACCTCCGCCGACAGTGTCTTTCAGATCGCCGCACATGAAGAGGCCTTCGGGCTGGAGCGCCTCTTGCAGATGTGCAAGGCTCTGGCGCCCCTGCTGCACGACCGAAAGGTCGGGCGCGTCATCGCCCGGCCCTTCGTGGGCGAGCCGGGCAACTTCTCCCGCACCACGAACCGCCGCGACTTCGCGATCCCCCCGCCGGCGCCCACCTTATGCGATTGGGTGCAGGCCGCCGGCCGGCCCGTGCACGCCGTGGGCAAGATTGGTGACATTTTCTCCATGCAGGGGATCACCGACGTGGTGAAGGGCAGCGACGACGCGCTCATGGGCCATCTGGGGGATCTCATCCGCGGCTCGGAAGACGGATCGCTGACCTTCGCGAACTTCGTCGAGTTCGACAGCCTCTACGGCCACCGCCGCGACGTTGCAGGCTATGCCAGAGCGTTGGAATGGTTCGACGCAGCGCTCGGAAAGCTGCTGCCGCTGTTGCGCCCGGACGATCTGCTGCTTCTTACCGCGGATCACGGCAACGACCCCACATGGCCCGGCACGGACCACACGCGCGAACGGGTGCCCGTGCTGTGTCAGGGGCCGGCGCCCGGGGCCCTGGGGATCATCCCGTTCACCGGGGTGGCCGATCTCGTCGCCAGTCACCTCGGCATTCGCCCCGCCTAGGCACCGATGCGCGCTGACCGGGCCAAAAGCATGCGAGCCCCGCAATCCGGGGCAAGCCGGCCCGGCGCGCGGGCTCTGGCCACTGCAGCGCTGCTCCTCTAGAAGCTCCTCGCAAAGGAGCCCCCGGTGACCGACAGCGCAAAAATCGAACTGCATCTCCATCTCGAAGGCGCCGCACCTCCCGCCCTGATCCGCGCTATCGCCGCAGAGAAGGGCGCCGATCTCAGCGCGATCTTCACACCCGGCGGGGATTACGCGTTCCGCGACTTCGCGCATTTCCTGAAGGTCTACGAGGCCGCGACCTCAGTCCTGACCACGGCCGAGGATTATGCCCGCCTGACGCGCGCGGTCGCCGAGGCGCTGGCGGAGCACGGGGTGATCTATGCCGAGACATTCCTGTCGCCGGATTTCTGCGGCGGCGGCGATGTGGAAGCGTGGCGCGATTACCTCGCCGCCATCGAAGACGCCGCCGCCAGCGCGCACGCCGCCGGCGGTCCGATCCTGAAGGGCATCATCACCTGCATCCGGCATTTCGGGCCGGAGCGCGCCAAGGCGCCTGCGCTCTGTGCCGCCGAAACGAAGGGCGATATGATCGTCGGCTTCGGCATCGCGGGCGACGAGACGGTCGGCGCGCCAAAAGACTATGCCTGGGCCTTCGATTGCGCCCGCGAGGCGGGCCTGCATCTGACAGCGCATGCCGGCGAGTGGCGCGGGCCGGAGAGCGTGCGCCAGGCGGTGCAGGACCTGGGCGTGGAGCGCATCGGCCACGGTGTGCGGGCCATCGAGGATCCCGCCCTTGTCGAGAGCCTGGCCGAGAACGGGATCGTGCTGGAAGTCTGCCCCGGCTCGAACGTCGCGCTCGGCGTCTATCCCACGCTGGTCGAGCACCCCATCGAGACGCTGCGCGCCCGTGGCGTGCCGGTCACCGTCTCCACCGACGATCCCCCGTTCTTCCACACGACCATGTCGCTCGAATACGAGCGGCTCGCGGAGGCGTTCGGCTGGGACGCGGGCGATTTTGCGGAGCTCAACCGCACCGCCGCACACGCCGCCTTCTGCGACGCGCCAACCCGCGAGACCCTCCTCAAGACACTGGACGCCACCCCATGACCATCGGCAAAGACCACCTGACCGTCGTCGATCATCCACTGATCCAGCACAAGCTGACGATCATGCGCGAGAAATCCACCTCGACCGCATCGTTTCGGCAGCTTCTGCGCGAGATCAGCATGCTGCTGGCCTACGAAGTGACGCGCGAGATGCCGATGACGACCAAGATCATCGACACCCCGCTGACGGAAATGGAAGCGCCGACCCTGGCGGGCAAGAAGATGGCCCTGATCTCGATCCTGCGGGCCGGGAACGGCCTGCTGGACGGGGTGCTGGAACTGGTCCCCGCGGCGCGCGTCGGGTTTGTCGGGCTCTACCGCGATCCTGAGACGCTGCAGCCGGTTCAGTACTACTTCAAGGTGCCCGAGGACCTCTCAGGGCGGCTCGTCATCGCCGTCGACCCGATGCTCGCCACCGGCAACTCCTCTGCCGCGGCGATCGATCTGCTGAAGAACGCGGGCGCCACCGATATCCGCTTTCTCTGCCTGCTCGCCGCACCGGAAGGTGTCGCGCGGATGCACGCGGCGCATCCTGACGTGCCCATCGTCACCGCCGCGCTCGACGAGCGGTTGAACGATCACGGCTACATCGTGCCCGGCCTGGGCGACGCGGGCGACCGGATGTTCGGAACGAAATAGCGCCGAAACCGGGCACCGCGGCCCTTCTCGAATCGTCGCCGCTGGGTAATCTGACGGGCAAACCTCGGGGGATCATATGGTTGCAGTTACATTCCGGGCCCTGGCCATCGGTGTTGCGGTTCTGTCCTGGTCGGCCGGTGGCGCACCGGCGCAGGATGCTGCCTCAGGCGGGTTCGTGGACCCTGTGCCCATCGTGCGGATCGGGCCGCCGGCGGGCTTCGAGTATGCCTTTACCGATGGCCGGCTGAACCCGAACCGGGGGGTGCGCACCGCCCGCGGCAACGCGCAATCGGCCCAGATCTGGACGAACACCGTCCCCCGCCGGGAGATCCCGCTGTCGCGCGCCGCGATCGAAGCGGCCGCATCGGCCAATGCAGGGGCTCATCCCACCCGGGGTAGCTACGTTCAGGTGGCAAGCTTTCGCCATCTCAGCAACGCGCAAACCGCCGCCGCGCAGGTGCGGAGCGCGGGGCTGCCGTCGCGCGTGGTCACCTCGGGCGCCTATCAAGTGGTGCTGGCAGGTCCGCTCGGCACGGCGTCCGAGCGGCAGAGCGCATTGCAGACCACCCACGCCCTCGGCTACGGCGACGCATTCCTGCGGTAACCCGCGCTAACCCCGTGGCTGGTGGGGGACGGGCATTGGCACTAGCGCGGGCCGCAGATCGCCTGAAGCGCAGACCAGTCGCCCGCCAGCAAGAGCTGCGCCGTCTCCCGTCCGCGCATCGGATCGCCCTCGATCAAGGACAGCACCGTCTCGCCCGTTACGTCGCGGGCATAGGCATAGGGGGTCGAGGGGATATCGGCCTCTGCGAAGGCGGCCAGCAAGCGCTCGTCCTCCGCGGGTGCGATCTCGCGGACGGTCAGAGCCTCCGTATGCCGGGCGAGCGCCTCCTTGGGGAGGTGGCCGGTCGTCAGCACCTGCGCCGTCGCCCATAGGCCGGCATCGGTCAGGATCTCGCGCAGCGGCGGATCGGCCTCCGCCCGGATTCGTGCCTCGATCAGGTATCCCGCCAGCACCTCGGGCTGCTCATGGTCCTCGACGAGCGCGCGCCCCACCAGCACGATCCCGCCGGGCAGATGCCGCACCCCCGCAATCCCGTCGGGCACGACGACATATCCCGCAAGCTCGGCATCGTCGCCCCAGGTGATCGGCCCCGCCCGGCTTACGACCGGGCCGGGATCTTCGCCGTCGTCCGTCGCCGCGGGCGCGGGGCCGTTCGAGCCGATCCGGGCGACCAGAGAGGCCAGCGCCCGATCCCCGCGCGGCGTGTGGCACGGCCCGGCCGAGACACGGCCCAGTGATGCGAACAGATCTGCCCCGATCTCGGCCCGCGTCGGTTCCGGGAGCACGGCAACGGCATGGGCCACGAGCGCGCCCGGCAGCCACCAGATGCCGCCCGCGATCACCGATGCAAGGCTCGCGGCCAGCGCCAGCGTCCGCACCCTGCCACTGCGCGGCCGCGCGCGTGCAATGGCGCGGCGCACGGTCTCGATCGCTTCGATCATCGTATCGTCGGCGACCTCCAGCAGTTCTGTCGCCTCGGCGGACGGTGTGTAGAGCGCGGGCTCGCCGGACGGGTTGATCCGCGCCACCGCCGCGAGCGACCAATGCGCGAGCGGCCTGCCCGCGAGATCGGTCATCACCAGGGAGGACGCGCCGAACGACACGACGGCCTCGACGCGCTGCGCCTCGGGGTGGGGCTGCCACAGGCCCGGGCATTCCAGCCGGGCGAAACGCTTCAGCGCCGTCATCGC
Organism: Pseudomonadota bacterium; assembly: GCA_038757905.1. Lineage (GTDB taxonomy): Bacteria > Pseudomonadota > Alphaproteobacteria > Rhodobacterales > Rhodobacteraceae > HLUCCA09. Next base: position 7,888 of record JBCDGG010000138.1, read on the forward strand.
GGTCAAACTTGCCTGTATCGCGCCCGTTTGCCGGGCAAAACTGCTGCTTTGCCGCGAGGGTACCCGATCAAACCCCATCCGGCAATCGCCGGGTCGGCGGTGGGGATGCGGCCGGTCACACAATGGGCTAGCGTGGGGGCATGTGCGGACGGTTTGTCATCACTCACCCGGACGAAGCGCTGGCCAAGCTCTTTGCCGCGACCCCCGCCAACGACCTGCCGGAGGGGACGCGCTACAACGTCTGCCCGACCCAGCAGGTAGCCGTCGTGCGCGCCGATGCCGGGCTGCGCCATCTCGTGCCCATGCGCTGGGGCTTCCTGCCCCATTGGTACAAAACGCCCACTGACGGGCCGCTGCTGATCAATGCCCGCTCAGAGACGGTCGCCGAAAAACCAGCCTTCCGCGCCGCTGCGCGCGAGCGCCGCTGCATCGTCCCCGCGACGGGGTTCTACGAATGGACCAAGGACGCGGACGGCAAGCGGCTGCCATGGTACATCACGCGGGCCGACGGGGCGCCCCTGGCCTTTGCCGCTGTTTGGCAGGATTGGGCGCGCGGCGAGGAGAGCCACCGCACGGTCGCGATCGTGACCACGGCCGCCGCGGAAGACATCGCCGCGCTTCACCACCGGTGCCCCGTCGTGCTGGAGCCCGAGACCTGGGGCAAATGGCTCGGCGAGGAAGGCCACGGCGCCGCGCGCCTGATGACCGCGCCGGCGCCCGGCACGCTGCGGTGGCACCGCGTCGATCCGCAAGTGAATTCCAACCGGGCGCAGGGGCCAAGCCTGATCGAGCCGCTGGCCGCCTGAGCCGGTCGGGCCCGTCGCGCGGCGGGATCATTGGCTGCCCTTAGCGCGCGGCGGACCCGGTCAGGCGGCCGCCTGCCAGACCCAGGGGCGCGTGTAGTGCCCGAGGGTTTCGGTCACCGCGGCATCGTCGACCGCGCCAGTCTTCTCGAGATGCGCGACGAGGCCGAGCTTTCTATCCTCCTGCACGTCGGCGACCCGCACTGCCAGCCCGGCTCCCGCGAGCGCTTCGTCGTAGACCCGGGTAATCGCGCGGCAGCGCAGATCGGGCTTGAAGATCTTGCCGACGGCTGTCTTCGGCAACTCGTCCAGGATCTCGACGCGCTTTGGCATGGCGGCGCGTTCCGCGATCCGACCCTTGAGAAACTCCAGCAGCTCCTCCTCGGTGGTCTGCGCGCCCGCCACAAGCTCGACATAGGCGGCGGGGAGTTCGCCGGCATGGGCGTCGGGCTGGCCGATCGCACCGGCAAAGGCGACGGCCTCGTGCGCCAGAAGCGCTTCCTCGATCAGGGCGGGGTCGATATTGTGGCCGCCGCGGATGATCAGGTCCTTCGCGCGCCCCGTGATCCAGAGATAGCCGTCGCCGTCGATGCGGCCGAGATCGCCCGTGCGCAGGTACTCGTCATAATGGAACAGATGCAGATTGCGGTCGCTCTCGGTGTAGGTTCCGCCGGGGATCACCCCGGGATTGGCCACGCAGATCTCGCCGATCTCGTCGGTGCCGCACTCCTTCACGCCGCCATCCACGGTGTGGATCATGATCTTCACATCCGTATGCGGAAACGGAATGCCGACGGAGCCGATCTTTTTCGGCCCGTCGGTGGGGTTGCACGACACAAGGCAGGTGCATTCCGTCAGACCGTAGCCCTCGATGACGTTCACGCCGCACGCCTTCTCGAACCGTTTGAACAGCTCGACGGGCAAGGGGGCGGAGCCCGAGAAGGCGCTCCGCAAACAGGTCAGATCCGCATCGACCTTGCGCTGCATGAGCGCGGAGAAGGCGGTTGGCACGCCGATCATGAACGAGACCTGCCAGTGCTCGATCAGCTTCCAGAAATTGTCGAACACGCCCTCGCCCCGGTAGCCCTGCGGCGTCGGGAAGACGACATGCGCCCCGCTGGAGATCATCGACATCAGGATCGGGTGGCAGGCGAAGACGTGAAACAGCGGCAAGGGGCACAGGATGACATCCTCGGGCTCGAAGAGCAGAGTGTCGCCGATCCAGCCGTTGTAAATCATCCCGGAATAGCGGTGCTGGGCCACCTTGGGCATGCCCGTCGTGCCGCCGGTATGGAAGAACGCGCCCACCCGGTCGCCTTCGGAATCCGGAAAGCTCAGCGTCTTGGGCTGCCTGGCGAGTTCGGCGTTGAAGTCCATCACCCGCGCGCCGTGTTGCACCGTGGTCTTGGGGCGGAGGAAGGGCACGATCAGCCGCTTCAGACCCGTCAGGTACCGCAGCAGATCGACTTCGAGCACATGGGTGACATTGGGCGCGAGCTTGACCGCCTCCGCCGCCTTCTGCGCGACGTCCGATTTCGGGAAGGCCTTGAGCGTCACCAGGGCTTTTGCGTTCGTCTGACGCAGGATGGATGCGATCTTCTCCGGCTCCAGCAGCGGGTTGATGGGGTTGGCAATGCCGGCAACAGAGCCCCCCAGAAGCGCCAGGACCGCCTCGTTGCAGTTCGGCAGAAGGTAGGCAACGCTGTCGCTCTCTCCGACACCAAGGCTCCGCAGGAGGTTCGCGGTTTGGCAGACCTTTGCGTGCACGTCGCTCCACGTCAGGGTTTCATGGGCCGATCCCGGCTTGGACAGCAACTGAAACGTGATCGCGGGCCGGCTGCCATTCATGTCCTTGGCGCGGGTGACGAACTGGTACATCGTCTGCGGCACATCGCGCTCGGCCCACGGCATTTCCTGTTCAATAGCGTCGCGGTCCGCGACCCCACCGAATATCGTCATTGTGTCTCCTCCCAGAGCGCCCGGCGTGGTGCCGGATGTCCAATAGCTTTCCGGGATCGGACCATGGCGTGCAAGTGTGACGGAGCGGCGGTTTGCGGCGCGGGCCCCTACAACCGGTGGCGCGCGCGCCCCGCGATCCGCCGCAGGGCGCCGGATATGCGAGACGTCAGCGCGCCTTCGCGCCGGCCCCGGCCATGAGGCGCGCCATCTCGATCAGGCGCGAAGAGAAGCCCCATTCGTTGTCGTACCAGCCGAAGATCCGTGCCAGCCCACCGTCGGCCACCGAAATCTCGGGCCCCTGCAGGATGACGCTCTCGGACCGGCCGCGCAGGTCTGTCGAGACGAGCGGCGCGTCTTCCCAGCCGATCAGGCGACCGGCAGCCGAACGCAGCGTTGCCTGAAGCTCGGCCGTGCCCGGCGCCGCGCGCAGCGTCACCATCAGGTCCACCGCCGAGACCGATGCCGTGGGCACCCGGACGGCCCGCGCCGTGATCCGGCCGGCCAGTTCCGGCAGGACCACATCCACTAGGCGCCCGGCCGAGGTCGACGTCGGCACCATCGAGAGCGCCGCGGCGCGGGAGCGTTCCAACGGGCCGCGCGGCGTGTCCACAGTCGGCTGCGACCCCGTATAGCAATGGATCGTCGTCATATGGCCGCTCTCGATGCCGTAGCTCGCATCGATCAGCTTGAGCAGCGGCGCGAGGGCGTTCGTGGTGCACGAGGCGTTCGAGACGATCTTCACGCCCTGCGCCAGCTGTTCGTTCGCCCCCATGACCGCGGTGACATCGGCCGCGTCCGACGGGCCCGAGATCAGCACCCGCGCTGCGCCCGCCGCCAGCCCACGCTCGGCGACATCGCGCGTCCCGGCGCGGCCGGTGCATTCAAGAACGACGTCGACATCTGCCAGGTCGAGAACCGAAATGTCGGGAACCCCCAGGAACGGGATCGCCTGGCCGCCGACCTCGAGCTTGCCGTTGCGCAGCTGCACCTTGCCCGGGAAGGGCCCGAAGACGCTGTCATATCCGAAGAGATAAGCGCAGGTTTCGGGGTCTGCGATGTCGTTGACGCACGCGACCTCGACATCCGGCGCCTGCCCCGTCGCGACCAGCCGCAGGACGGAGCGGCCGATCCGACCGAACCCGTTGATCGCTACCCGAGTTGCCATGATCCAAAGCTCCTCTTCTGGCGAGCGCCCTTAGAAAGCGACGCTCTGCGCGATACCCCGCTCGACGGCGAGCTGCAGCGCCCGGTCTGCCACCGCAAGATCCTGCAGACCCACGCCGGTGCCGTCGAACACCGTGATTTCATCGTCGGAGGTGCGCCCTGCATGGGTGCCCTCGATCACCTCGCCGATCGTGGCGATGTCCGCCTCGGCCTTGAGCCCGGCCGCCACGACGTGCTGCGCCTCGCCGATGGAGATGGACTGCGCCACCTCGTCGGTGAAGACGTTCGCGCGGGCCAGCAGAGCGGTCTCTACCTCCTGCTTGCCTTTGGTGTCCGTTCCCATGCAGGCCACATGCGTGCCCGGGGTGACATGCGCATCCATCAGCGACGGCGCAAAGCTCGACGTGATGGAGACGATCACATCCGCCTCCGCGCCCATCCTGTCCAACTCGACCGCTTCAAAGGGCAGGCCAAGCTCCTCCGCCGTTTCGGCCAGGCGCGGCAGCATCTCCGGATGGTAGTTCCAGCCGATCACCTTCTCGAAGGACCGCTGGCGCACCGCCGCGCGCATCTGAAAGGCCGATTGGTGGCCCGCGCCGATCATCCCCAGAACCTTGGCATCCCCCCGCGCCAGGTGCTTGATCGACACGGCAGAAGCCGCCGCGGTGCGCAGCGCCGTCAGAAGATTGCCGCCAACCAGCGCCTTGCATTGGCCGGTGTCGGCATCGAACAGGATCACCGTCGATTGGTGATTGGTGAGGCCCCGCTCCGCGTTGCCGGGCCAGTAGCCGCCGGATTTGAGGCCGAGCACAAGCCCCGCCCGATCGAAGCCGGACTTGAACCCATAGAGCGCGTCGGCATGCCCGATCGCTTCCCGCACCACGGGAAAGTTATAGGCGTCTCCGCGCGCCATGGCCGCGAACACCGCTTCGACGGCGTCGAACGCTGCCGCCTCATCCATCAGGTTGGCGATTTCGCTTTCGGGTACGATCTGCATTCCTGTCTCCCGCACGGGAAAGGACGACCGCGTAACGGCCGCCCTCCCGGTCGTTGTCTTGAACTTGTGTGTTGTTCGGAAGGCATAGGCGCGCACCGCCGATGCCTTCCGCAATGAGGGCGCGCCCTAGTAAGCTTTGCCGCGGGCCGATACGGGCCACACGGTTTCGACCTTTCCGCCGCGCACGCCGACATACCAGTCGTGGACGTTGCAGGTCGGGTCGCAATGGCCGGGGACGAGGCGCAGCTTGTCGTTCACCTTCAGGTTGCCCTGCGGATCCATGACGACGCCATGCTCGTCGGAGCACTTGACGTATTCGACATCGTCACGGCCGAAGACGACCGGCAGACCGCTGTCGACCGATTGCGCCTTGAGGCCCGCATCCACAATCGCCTTCTCGGCCTTCGCATGGGACATCACCGAGGTCAGCAGGAACAGCGCGTTCTCCCACTCGCCGCGGTCGATCCGGTTGCCGTCCTTGTCGAGGATGCGGCCGTAATCGGCATCCATGAACGCGTAGGAGCCGCATTGCAGTTCGTTATACACGCCCGACGTGGATTCGAAGTAGTACGAGCCCGTGCCGCCACCGCCGACGATGTCGCACTCCAGCCCTTCCGCCTTCAGCCCGTCCACGGCGTCCTTCACCATGGCGACCGCGATCTCGATCTTGGCCTTGCGGTCCTCGTAGCTGTCCATGTGCTGCATGGCGCCCTGATAGGCCTGGAGGCCGGCGAATTTCAGGCCCGGCGCGGCGTCGATCGCCTTGGCGATGCGCACGACGTCTTCGGTCGTCGTGACACCGCAGCGCCCGGCGCCGCAATCGATCTCCACCAGCGCTTCGATCTCGGTGCCGTGCTTCTGGGCCGCGGCCGAAAGATCGGCCACGTTGGCCTCGTCGTCGACACAGCACAGCACCCGCGCGCCCAGCTTGGGCATCCTAGCCAGACGGTCGATCTTTGCGGGCTCGCGCACCTGGTTGGACACCATCACATCCTTGATGCCGCCGCGGGCGAACACCTCGGCCTCCGAAACCTTCTGGCAGCAGACGCCAACGGCGCCGCCAAGCTCCATCTGCAACTTGGCCACGTCGACCGACTTGTGCATCTTGCCGTGCACGCGGTGGCGCATGCCATGCTCGCGCGCGTAATCGCCCATCTTCTTGACGTTGCGCTCCAGGGCATCGAGATCGAGGACCAGACACGGGGTCTGGATGTCGGCCTCGTCCATGCCCGGAACTGCGGGAATGTCGTAGCCGACTTCGTAGTCGTCGAGGTTGGTGAGGTCTTTCATCAGTGTCTCCCTATGGGTCCTCCGCGGGCGCGCGGCCGCCGCGCG
>JBCDGG010000139.1:0-13952 GCA_038757905.1 Pseudomonadota bacterium
GATCGCCTGCGTAAAGCTGGAAAACCACACAAGGTCGTCATCACAGCCGTCGCACGCAAGCTGGTCACAATCGCGAACGCACTGTGCAAGAGCCGTCAGAAATGGGTCGCCCCGACGCACTGACAGATACAGTTGCTAGCCATTGCTAACCGGCGTCCCGCCGAGCTTCGTCTATACGCAAAAGAGTTGGCCTTGCTGGCTCAGTGCTTGCGAAAAACTACGGTTCTTCTTGGTGAGCCTCATGCTCGCAGGGAGTCCCTATGACCCTATGACCCTATGTTAGCGGGGCATTGAGCTTGTGAACCATCCGGGACTTCTTGTTGCGTCAAGCTCTATTTGATTGCGGAAGAGGAAGCGGCGGGCACCGAAGCACTTGCCCGTCAATGCGTCTAGGTCTCTACTGGCGAAGTTAGAGACCAGCGGCGTGAACGAACTCGCGCCCAGTACTCCTACAGCAAAGTCGGCAAGAGTAACGTGAGGCTAAGCAAGCTTCACTTTATGCCCAGTCGATGGCTTACAAATGGGCCTAGGGCTTTTGGTTGGCGGTGGCGACTCGGTGGCGATTCGTGCAGGCCGACGCAGTGTTCGCACTCGCTTTCGCGCAATAAGTCACTGAGTATTAAAATAAAAAATGGCGCGCTGGGGAGGATTCGAACCCCCGACCCCTTGATTCGTAGTCAAGTACTCTATCCAACTGAGCTACCAGCGCATGAGATGCAGGCTGTACTGGCGCCTGCCGGGCATTGCAAGTGCAATCTCGGCTGCCAGGGGTTCGGGCAGGCCGTGGGGGCCTCGGCTGGTGCCCGAAGCGGGCGCCTATGCCCGCAGCAACTCCGGCTGGATCGCGGATTTCGGCAGTTCCAGGACGAACCTTGTGCCCTCGGGGCTCGTATGCGCCAGGACGAGGCGGCCGCCATGGCCCCGCACGAGATCCGACGAAATTGCGAGGCCGAGGCCAGTGCCGCCTTTGCGAGTGCCGCCCTGGAACGGTTGGAACAGATGCTCCTGTGCCTTAGGGGGCAGGCCCGGCCCGGTATCGGCGACCACGATGCGCCAGCATTCTTCGTCCTCGGAGGCGGCGATGCAGATTTCTCCCTCGGCTCCGCCTGCCACGATCGCCTGGCGGGCGTTGCGCACGAGGTTTGCGATCACCCGGAAGAGCTGCTCGGGGTCGGCGCGCAGGGTCAGCGTTGCGGGCACCTCCTCGGAGAAGTTCACGGGCGCGTCGGCAGAGGCCAGGCGCTCGCTTTCGACGACATCCGCAACGATCGGTGCCAGCGGGACGAGCGTGAGGCGGGGGGGCGGTTCCTCGGCCTTGCCGAAAGCCAAGGTGCCCTCGCACAGCGCGACGGCGCGAGAGATCGAGTTGACGAGCTTGGGAACGACGCGGCGCACCATCGGGTCTTCGCTCTGTTCCACGCGGTCGGCGAACAACTGAGCCGTCGTCAGAATGTTGCGCAGGTCGTGGCTGACTTTGGCGACCGCGGCGCCGAGCTGGGCCAGGCGCTCCTTCTGGCGCAGGGCGCTTGTGAGTTGCGTCTGCATGGTCTGCAGCGCCTCTTCGGCCTCGCGCAGTTCCGTTACGCCCGCCTGGGGCTCGATGATCCGCCGGGCGTCTTCCGGGGCGGCGGCGTAGCTCTGCATGGCGCCGACCACGCGCTTGATCGGGGCGACGAGCACATAGCGGACCGCGACGAACAAAAGGCCGGCGGTGACGATGGAGATCACGGCGGACAGGATCAGAATGCGCACGCCATAATCGAGCATCTCGGCGCGCAGGTATTCTGTCTCTATCGTGACTTCGATCAGCAGCCCGGCATCGCGCACCGGGTTTCCGATCACGCGGATGACCCGCGGCTCGACATCGACGAGGCGGACCATGGCATCCCGGATTAGCTCGTAGGCGGAAGGCTCTCGCAGATCGAAGGTGGCGTGGATCGGCGAGGGGATCGGCGAGGCCAGCATGAGTTGCCGGGCCTCATTGCGCCGGAGCACGACGTTCAGGACGCCGGCGTTTTCGAGCAGCTCGGCTTCCAGGTCTTCGTCGATCATGTCGTCGGCGGCGAGCAGGGCGAGCGAGGCGATCTGGGCCCGTTCGAGCCGGGCCAGCAGAAAATCCTCGCGGAAGCGCGCCACCGACGGCACGAAGATCAGCACCTCTGCCAGCATCACGAATGCCACCGTGAGCATCAGGAAGCGGCCGGAGAGGGAGTTCAGAAACATCAGGCGGGTGCCTTTTCGGCGTCAGGTGTCCGTGTCAGTTAAGGAATATAGCGTTGAACGAAAGACACCACCTTCTTCACGGTGTCATTCTCGAAGAGCCGCGGCGTGAAATAGGCGCCTGCCGCCCGTTTGTTGACCTCCGACAGCGTCGGGTAGGGCAGCACCGTCGCAGAAATCGCCGACATCTTCATCTTGTTCGCGATCGCCATGGCCCACATCGCGATCAGTTCACCGGCCATGGGGCCGACGATGGTCGCGCCGATTGGGCGCCCGCCGACCACCATCACCTTGACGAAGCCGGTGCGCTTGCCCTCGGTCACGGCACGGTCGTTGTCGCCGATTTCGGCGCGCACCACTTCCAGCTTGGCGCCGAACTTGGTGCGGGCTTCCGCCTCGGACAGCCCGACCTGCGCAATCTCGGGATCGGTATAGGTGGCGCGCGGGATGTGATCGCCACGCGCTTTGGCCGGCAGGCCCAGCACCGCGGACCGGACCACGATCCCGGCGTGATAGCCTGCCAGATGCGTGAATTGCAGCCCGCCTGCCGCGTCGCCGATGGCATAGACCTTGCGGTTGCTGACGGAGCGCAGGCTCGCATCCACTTTTACGCCTTGGCGGGAATAGTCGACGCCCGCCTTCTCCAGGTCGAGCCCGTCGACATTGACCTTGCGGCCGACGGCGACCAGTAGATGGCTTCCGGTGATGTCCCCGCCCTCGGTGTGCACAATCACCGAGCCGTCAGCGCCCGAGATGCGTTCGGCTTTCGTGCCCTCGACGATCTCGACACCTTCGGCGCGCAAGCGGTCGAGCACGACGGCGGCCGCGTCCGGGTCTTCCCGGCCCATGGCCTTTTCACCCTCAACAACGGTGACCTTCGAGCCGAGGCGGATGTGGGCCTGCGCCATTTCCATACCGATAACGCCGCCGCCGATGATGATCAGGTGATCCGGCTTGTCGCGCAGGTCGAAAATCGTCTCGTTGGTGTAATGGGGAACGTCGGACAGCCCGGGGATCGGTGGCACGAAGGGGCCGGACCCGGTTGAGATGACGATGCGCCGAGCCTTGATGATGGTATTGCCCGCCTGCACTTCGGTGGCGGAGATGAAGCGGCCATAGGCCCGGATCACCTTCACGCGGAAACCTTCGAAGCGCTCCTGGCTGTCATGCGGCTCGATCGTGGCGATCGAACGGGCGACGTGATCCTTTGCGGCTTCGTAGCTGACCTGGGGCATGACCGGAGTGACGCCGAAGGGCGCGCCCGTTTCCATGGCGTGGGCCTGTTTGCCCGCGGCGATCAGCGCCTTGGAGGGCACGCAGCCGAAGTTCAGGCAGTCGCCGCCCATCTTGTGGCCCTCGAGCAGGACGACCCGCGCCCCCATCTGCGCCGCTCCGGCCGCGACGGACAGCCCGCCGGAGCCCGCGCCGATGATCAGGATGTCAGTTTCGATCCGGTCCATTGCGGTCTCCTCGGGGCGGGTTTCGGCGGGGTGCACGTCTTGTGTCTGGTGGGCGGGGGATTGGCGCGCGTCAAACATGGCTCACAGACCTTTCTTGCCGCGGACGGCCTTGATGACGATGGGAAGGGCGGCCAGAGCGGCCAGGCCGAGGATCGGCAGCAGGATCTGCGGCTGGAAGATGATGCCGAGATCGGGCGTCTCGCCGGCCGCGAAGACGTCGCCAAGCCCGGCGCCGACCGAGGTGTAGACAAGCGCCCCGGGGATGATGCCGAAGAACGTGGTCGTGACGAAGCGCGACAGGGGAACGCCCACGAAGCTCGGCACGAGGTTGGCGACGAAGAACGGCACCGCCGGGACCAGCCGGATGAGAAACAGCATCTCCCATTGATTCTCGTCGATCCCTTCCTTGATTCTCTTCACGGCGCCTGAAGACGCATCCATCTTGGCCGCCAGACGCTCGCCCAGGCCCCAGCGCGCCGCCAGGAAGATGGCCGCCGCGCCGATGGTGGCCGCGGTCACGTTGAACAGAACGCCCGGGAACGTCGCGAACAGGAACCCGCCGGTCAGGGTGGCGATGGTCGCGCCGGGCAGCGAGAACGCCACGATGACCACGTAGGCCAGGATGAACGCCAGAACGGTCGCAACGTAGTTCGCATCGCGGAAGGCGATCAGCGCCTCGCGGTTCTCCGCGAGTGCAGCGAAGGTCAGGTGATCCCTCAGGAAGAAGGCCCCGGCCACCGCCGCCACGCCAATGGCGGCCAGCGGAAGATAGCGGACCAGTCCGCGGGAACCGGCCGCGTCGGCCTTGGGTGGCGTGGGGTCGTTCTGCGTCATGTCGGTCATATCGGGCATCCTCGGCGGGGTGTGTGGCTGTTCTTGCGCCTAAGATGCCTTCCCTTTTCACTTTCAGTAGCCGCCCTCACGCCCGCTTGATGCCACTCTCGCGCGGCCGTGATAATGCCCCTCGGATGGCGCCCAGACTGTAACAATCCTACAGCTTCGGGGTCCGCGTGTTTCAGTGCAGTCTGGAATTGACTTCATTCGCCAGAGATCCTACTGCCGGGGCTTCAATTTCATTGGCTGGCGGAACCGTCGGCCCTGACACGCCGCCCACCCTTGTAAGACAGGGGGACGGGCGGGCCCGACCCGGAGAAGATGCGATGAAACGCACCTATCAGCCCTCGAATCTCGTGCGCAAGCGGCGCCACGGCTTCCGTGCGCGCATGTCCACGAAAGCCGGCCGCAAGATCCTGAACGCACGCCGGGCGCGGGGCCGCAAGAGCCTTAGCGCCTAAGGAGCGGGCGCCGTGCCCCCGCTCGCCGGTCTGACGCGGCGCGCGGAGTTTCTTGCCGCCGCCCGTGCGCGCCGCGCCTCCAGCCCCGGCCTGCATCTTCAGGCCCGTCGCCGCAGCGAAGCGGATCAGGCCGACCCCCACATCGTGCGGGTCGGCTTTACGTGTTCCAAGAAGGTTGGGAATGCCGTGGCCCGCAACCGCGCCAAACGGCGTCTGCGGGCCGCAGCGCGCGCCGTCCTGCCCGAGATGGGCCAAGCCGGTTGGGATTATGTGCTGATCGGGCGCCCGGCCGCCACGGCCGCGCGCCCCTATGCCGAGTTGCTCGCAGATCTTGGCCATGCCCTGACCCGCGTGCATGGCGGCGCCGCGCCGCGCCGACGCGCCGTGCAAGGCGCACCGGAATGACACCGGCGGCCTGGGTTCTGTCGCTGCCGGTGCGCGCCTACCGTCTCGTGCTTTCGCCATGGCTCGGCCATGCCTGCCGGTTTCAGCCCACCTGCTCGGTCTACGCGCTCGAGGCGCTGGAACGCCATGGCGCGATCAAGGGCGGATGGCTGGCGGTCCGCCGCCTGACAGCGTGCCATCCGTGGGGGCGATCGGGCTATGACCCCGTTCCAGGCGCCGATCCGGCCTTCGACGCCAAACGCAGGCAGCGGGAGGGCGCGGGAGAGCGCTAGAACGCAAGGCCCTTCGTGCAGGGGAAAACGCCGCTCGGGCCAGCGCTTAAGGCCGCTTGCGCAGCCCGCGCACGATCGTATCGCAGATCAGCCACAGCAGCATGATCATCGGCAGCAAGGCGATCAGGGCGCCGTTTGGCCCCCCCGCATCGAGCCCCTTCTTCACCTCTTTCACCAGCACGCCCACGTGTTTCGGTGGCTGTTTCACCTCCAGCGCCAGCACCTTCGACTGCTTGGACAGAACCTTGATGTCCTTCTCCGGCGACTTCTTCATCAGCTTGACCATGCGGGGAAGCTGTTCGGTATGCGCGAGGAGATCGTTCATCAACTCGTCGATCCACAGAACCTGATCCTGGATCTCCTGGGGATAGTCCTTGAACCCCTTCTCGGTCTGAAGCTTGGTGACCTTCTTGTGCTTGGACATCACCGCCAGGGTCTTGGCCACGATGGCCTTCGCTCGCTTCTCGGTGAACTTGTCCTGCTTGACCAGCATGATGGCCTTGTTCAGATCGGCCTGTACCCGCGTCAGCGCCTTCTCCGCTTCGCGAACGGCCTTCTCGGCCTTGGCCGCGGCCGCGTCACCCGTATCCTTCGGCATCGGAAGGTCACCGTTCTCTACTGCAATGCCTTAGCGTAACATAAGGCCGTGCAGGACGCACCGGTTAAGGCGTGGCGCGGACGGGCGCGCCCGGCTCAGAGCTTTTCGAACGTCAGGATCACCTCGCCGATCTCGATCCCGAAGCGGGACATGTAAGCCCGGTTCAGAACGCGTCCGTCGGCGAGCAGCCACATCCAGTCGTCGAAGCCGGCGCGCAGGGTGTCGACGGATCCGTCGGCCGAAGGGACAGGCAGATCAATGGTATAGCGCCAGTTGAACGTGTCGCCGCGCTCCTCGCCCGTGGCGATCCCGTCAACGCCGGCCGCAGTGCCCTCCCACGTGTCGGGCCCGGTTTTGCGCAGCCGCCAGACGCGCTGCTCCGTCGCCCCGTCCTCGTAGACGAAGTCTTCGGTCAGCGTCAGGGTCTCGCCGTCCCATTCGCCGAGGATCTCCACTTCGAAGCGTCGGCGGACCGTGCCGAAACGATCCTGGAACTGTCCATAGGCGATGGAGCGGCCCACGAAGAACTCTTCGAGGTTGAGGTCTTTGTCCGAGAGCTTGGGGTCGTCGAGCGAGGGCCGCCCGGAGCAGGCCGCCAGGAGAAGCAGCGCAAGGGCGAGCAGGATCAAGCGCATGGTCGGATCTCCGTCGGCATGGGCAGTTCCTGCGGGAGCTAGCGCGGCGGCCGCCAATGTCTGCCCGCGCTCGCCGCGGATCGGTGGGCTGCAGCGCGCGGGGGGCCGGGCCCGCGCGCGCGATCCCCGGCCAGACCCTAGTCCGGCAGGTGCACGCCGTCCGGCAACTGCTTTCGAATCTCGGCATCGCCCAGATCGGCCGAGAAGTCCGACCAAGGCGCCACCTTTTCCTTGCGCGGATAGTAGATGAGGGCGGCCACGCGGATCGCGCCATAGATCAGGCGCTTGCGTACCCAGCCGACCTTCGCCTCCGTCATCGCGGCCCACATGATATCGTCGGCGAACAGACGCCGGCGGGCCGACCCGTTGCCATCGAGCACGCGCCACGCGATCGCGAGGAAATCATGCACGACAGCGGCTTCAAGCCACGGCCCCACGCGCCCGACAAGGCTTCGGAAGATTGGCGGCACGCTTGTGAGGTCGGTCAGCATGCCCCTCGGCACGACGATGTCGGTTTCCACCCCATTTCCGTCCGTCCAGCTCACCCGGTAATCGGCGCCCACGATGAAATGCGCATCCTCGCCGGACCGCATCTTGACCGCATTCTTCAGCCGTAGAAGCACCAGCGACTGGCGGTACCGAAGCGATCTGACATCGGTGCGTCCCTCCGGATAGGGGGTGTCGACGGGCAGGCTGGTGGCAGGGGGCATGGCGTTTATCCGTGGTGCTGTCGGAGCGGATGGCCTACACCCCACAACCATGCTCGATGATGCCAAAGAGATCCACCCGCTGTTTCACGGGGCGCCTGCCACGACGGAGTTCCGCAAGCTGCGCAAGCGTATCGTGCGCATGACGCGCGAGGCCGTGGAGCAATACGGCATGGTCCACGCGCGGAACACGCGCTGGCTGGTTTGTCTGTCGGGCGGCAAAGACAGTTACACCCTGCTGGCGGCGCTGACGGAGCTGAAGTGGCGCGGGTTGCTGCCGGTCGACCTGCTCGTCTGCAACCTCGATCAGGGGCAACCGGGCTTTCCCGCGACCGTCTTGCCGGAGTTTCTCGAACGGATGGGGGTGCCCAACCGGATCGAGTATCAGGACACCTATTCCATCGTGACCGACAAGGTGCCCGCCGGGCGTACTTATTGTGCCCTGTGCTCGCGACTGCGACGCGGGCATCTCTACCGGATCGCGCGGGAGGAGGGCTGCGCGGCCATCGTGCTCGGCCACCATCGCGACGATATCCTCGAGACTTTCTTCATGAACCTCTTTCACGGGGGGCGGCTGGCGACGATGCCGCCGAAGCTGGTGAACGAAGAAGGCGATCTGTTCGTTCTCCGGCCGCTTGCGCATGTCGCCGAGGCCGATTGCGCGCGCTTTGCGCGGGCCATGAACTATCCGATCATTCCGTGCGACCTGTGCGGCAGCCAGGACGGCTTGCAACGCCAGCAGGTGAAGCAGATCCTCGACGGTTGGGAACGCAACAGCCCCGGACGGCGCCAGGTGATGTTCCGGGCGCTGATGAACGCGCGTCCGTCCCACCTGCTCGATCCCAAGCTGTGGGACTTCGCGGCGCTGACGATTGCGCGCGACGGCTCGGGCGCGGAAAGCTCTGAAATTGCCGAGAATTGACTGAATTTCGGTCGGCTCACGTTAAGGTGGTACTGACTGTCCGTCTCTATCCGTTGCGGGACCCTACTCTCGCGAGACCCGCACGGAGGAGACGATGCATAACCCGAGCCTGCGCCGGCCCGCCCTCCGTACCTGGCGACGATCGGTAACGCGTACCTTCATCCGGCCGCAGATGATCGCCTTTCTGCCGGCGCTCTTCCTCGGCTGGTTCTGGTTCGGCGGCCAGGGCATCTTGATGGTCAGTGCGCTGACCTTGCCCATGCTTCTTGTGCTCGGTGGCCTTTTCGACAGAGACGCGCCCGAAGTCGATGCACTGACGGGTCTTTTGGTGAACAAAAGTTTGGCCGACGCGATCGACGACGCGCTCTCCGCCACGCGGACGGAGGCGGAAGCCGCCATCGTCATCGTGCTCGAGGTCGACGACGGGGCGGAGCTGGCGCGCAAGCTCGGGCCCAAGGGCATGGACACGGTGCTTTGCCGCATTGCCGACCGTCTGACCAGCGCGACCCGGGGGAACGACAAGCTTGCCCGGATCGGCGAGTACCGGTTCGCCGCCTTGCTGGCGCCGGTTCGAAATGCTGGCATGGATGTGGCGATGCGCACCGTGGAACGGCTGCAAGGCACGATCTCCGAGCCGGTGAGCCTGGACGCCGGCAGCGTCTATGTCTCTGCCTCAGCGGGTGTGTGCCTGGAGCGTCGCGCGCCGCGCCGGACCGGCGAGACGATGATCGGCGCCGCCACCTCAGCGCTGGAGGAAGCGCGGCTTGTGGGGGCTGGGGCCGTGCGGGCGTTCTCGTCGGAGATGCAGGAACGGGCCGTGCAACGCCAGGCCCTCGCCACCGACCTGACCCGGGCCATCGAAGAAGGCGAGATACTGCCGTGGTTTCAGCCGCAGGTTTGCGCGCGCACGGGCGAGGTATCGGGCGTGGAGGCTTTGGCGCGCTGGCAGCATCCCGAGGCCGGCCTGATCGCACCGGCCGACTTCCTTCCCGTGGCCGAAGCGATGGGAAAGATGGAACAACTGGGCGAAGCGATGCTCTTTCACGGCCTCGCCGCTCTGCGGCGCTGGGACAGCGCCGGGCTCAAGGTCCCGACGGTTGGGATCAACTTCTCCAGCGCGGAGCTGCGCAACCCCAAGCTGATCGAAAAGGTCCGATGGGAGCTCGACCGCTTCGACCTCGCGCCGGAGCGGCTTGCGGTAGAAGTCCTCGAAACCGTGGTGGCCGATGCCGATGACGATACGATCACCACGAACATTTCGGGTCTGGCGCGGCTGGGCTGCACGATCGATCTGGATGATTTCGGTATGGGAGCCGCGTCGATTTCCAACATCCGCCGCTTCGCGGTTTCCCGGATCAAGATCGACAGATCCTTCGTGACGCGTGTCGATGCGGATGCGGCGCAGTGCAAGATGGTCGACGCGCTGTTGTCCATGGCCGCCAAGCTCGAGCTGGAAACCTTGGCCGAAGGCGTTGAAACTATGGCCGAGCATGCCGTGCTGTCGGAAATGGGATGCGACTTCATCCAGGGCTACGTGATCGCGCGCCCGATGCCCATTGCCGAAGCCGAGCAATGGCTGACCGATCAGGCGAACCGGTTCAAGGATTTCAGCGTGCCGCGCAGCGCCTCTGCGTAAGCCGCCCCGCCCCTGCGCGGTTCGAACCCGTTTGGACGTCGGAAATGGGCATCCAGGTGGGCGGCCTGTTGGCCCTGCCTCGTCCCCGGTTTCAACAGGGCGCAAACTCGGGTGACCGGCGGCCTGTTGCGCATTTACTCATGGTGCCATCCCCTGTGCCGCCACGCCCACGTTGCGATGAACGCTTCGCAATGCCCTGGATCTCCCGGACCATGCGCCCCGGCATCCTTCTCGGCAATCCTGCCGCCTCGTTCGGGCGGTCGCTGCCCGCAAGACCCGCCGTCGCGCGCGATCCGGAATTGAAATCCGGCGCGGCGCCGACTACCTCCCAACCAAGTTGAGGCGAGAGGCGCTTGCGCTCTCGAATTCGGGCTTTGCCCTTGACCTTTGCGGCCGCGACCGCTTGAACCGAGCGCGATTTCCCTTCCCGCCCGACCGGTGTTAGCTGATGGACGATCAGAACAAGAACCTCATTCTCGCCACGGCCCTCAGCTTCCTAGTGATTCTGGTGTGGTTCCTGCTCTTCCCGCCGCCGGAGGAGCCGCTCTTGCCGCCAGAGGTCGCGCCGGCCGAGACCACGCTGGACGGCACGACGGGCGAAGCCATCGCGACCGTGCCGCGCTCCGCGGATCCGGGCGCCCCCGATACGGCACCCGCCGCGCCGGAGGCGACGGCCATCGCCGACGCGCCCCGTGTCGAGATCGAGACGCCGAAGCTCTCCGGTTCGATTTCACTCATTGGGGGCCGGATCGACGATCTGGATCTCACCACCTACCGCGAAACCCTGGATGTGGAGAGCCCGAACGTCACGCTGCTCCGCCCTGTCGGCGAGCGTTCCGCCTATTATGCGCTCTACGGCTGGGCGCCCGGCGGCACGCTCACGCCTGCGGATGTGCCCGGAACGGAGACGGAGTGGCAGCTGGAGGAGGGTACGACGCTCACCCCGGACAGCCCCGTTACCCTGCGCTGGGACAGCCCCGCCGGGCTGGTCTTCCGGCGCACTGTTGCGGTCGACGAAGACTTCTTGTTCTCCGTTACCCAATCCATCGAAAACCCGACAGAGACGGCGCAGCGCGCCGCGCCCTATGGCATCATTGCGCGGCACGGGCTGCCTGACGACCTCGCGAACTTCTTCATCCTGCACGAAGGTGTCGTGGGGATGGCGGACGGTACCCTGATCGAAGAAGGGTACGACAATGTCGCCGAGGAAGACATCGTGCCCGCGCTGGGCACGCCGGGCCAGATCATCGAAGGCGTGCAATCGGGTTGGATCGGGTTCACCGACAAGTACTGGATGACGACGCTGATCCCGCAAGCCGGCCAGCCCACGCGGCTCTCGATGCTGTATCAGGCCGGGCCCGATATCTATCAGACACAGGCTATCCTTCCCACGATGGAGGTGGGGCCGGGCCAGAGCGTCGAACAGACGACGCAGCTCTTTGCGGGCGCGAAGGAGTGGGAAGTGATCCGCTCCTACCAGAACGATGGCGGCATCGAGAAGTTCCTCGATTCGATTGACTGGGGGTGGTTCTACTTCCTGACGAAGCCGATCTTTGCCGTCCTCCACTGGCTGAACCTTCTGATCGGCAATATGGGCTGGGCGATCATTGCGCTCACGCTCCTGATCAAGGCCGTGCTGCTGCCGCTGGCATACAAGTCCTACGTGTCGATGGCGAAAATGAAAGAGCTTCAGCCGGAGATGGAGAAGCTCAAGGAGCGCGCGGGCGACGACCGTCAGAAGCTGCAACAGGAGATGATGGAGCTTTACAAGAAGGAGAAGGTCAACCCTGCCTCCGGGTGCCTTCCGATCCTTCTGCAGATCCCCATCTTCTTCTCGCTCTATAAAGTGATCTTCGTCACCATCGAGTTGCGCCACGCTGCATGGCTGGGCCCGTTCCAGGATCTGTCCGCACCGGACCCGACCTCGATCTACAATGTCTATGGTCTGCTGCCCTGGGCCGCTCCGGAGCCGACCTCGATCATGGCGCTGCTCTTCATCGGCGTGCTGCCGCTGATCCTGGGCGTGTCCATGTGGCTGCAGATGAAGCTCAATCCGGCGCCGACGGACCCGACTCAGCAGATGATCTTTGCCTGGATGCCGTGGGTCTTCATGTTCATGCTGGGCGGGTTTGCGAGCGGTCTGATCGTGTACTGGATCGCCAACAACGTGATCACGTTCGCACAGCAATACTTCATCATGCGCAGCCAAGGCTACAAACCGGATCTGATGGGCAACATCCTGTCGAGCTTCCGAAAATCGAAGCCGGACGCGAAGTAGGGCCGAGCCATGGCCGTCCGCCTCGACCAGATCTTCCGCCATCCGCTGAAGGGCATCGGCAGCGAGCCGCTCGACCTGGCCGAGGTGTCGCCGGACGGGGCCCTGCAGGGAGACCGCGCCTGGGCGCTGCTCAATGTGGCGGCGCCCGACACCGACGCCTGGCAGCCGCGTCGCAACTTCCTGCAAGTGGCTTCCGGTCCGGGTCTCGCGCGGGTCAGGGCCGCGACGGAAGCCGGCGGTGTGCGGTTGAGCCACCCCGACAAGCCGGACCTGTCGATCCGGCCGGAGAGGGACGGCGCCGCGCTCGCGGCATGGGTGGACGGCCTGTGGCCCGCAGAACGCCCGGGGCCGGGCCGGCTTGTCCGCGCGCCGGGGCACGGGATGACGGATATGGCGCAGCCCTATGTGTCGATCGGCAGTCTGGCATCGCTCCGGTCGCTGTCGGACAGGGCCGGCCAGCCGCTCGATCCGCGACGGTTCCGGATCAACCTCTGGATCGACGGGCTGGAGCCCTGGCGGGAGTTCGACCTGATCGGCCAGAATGTGCAGATCGGCGGGGCCGTCTTCGAGGCGGCCGAGCGGATCGGCCGGTGCCGGGCGCCTGAGGCCAATCCCGATACCGGGGAGCGCGACGTGAATGTCATGCGCGTGCTCGAAGACGGCTGGGGGCACACGGATTTCGGCATCTACGTCCTTGTGACAACCGGCGGCGAGGTTCGCCGCGACGCAAATGTCGAGCTGCCGTGGACCTGACATTCCCCCTTGCCGAGGCCCCGGACGAGGCCGCGCGGGAAGCCGGGCGCAAGCTGTTCGCGGGAGGGGCGGCCTTTCTGAAAGGTGTCGTGGGGATGGACGGGCTGCCTCCGGCGGACCGGCTGGAGATCTGCTTCGCGGGCCGTTCCAATGTCGGAAAATCGTCGCTCATCAACGCGCTGACCGGGACGAAGGGACTTGCCCGGGCGTCGAACACGCCCGGCCGGACTCAGGAGATCAACTATTTCGCGCTGGGCGAGACCCATTACCTCGTGGATCTGCCGGGCTACGGCTATGCCAAGGCGCCTGTGGCCGTCGTGGAGCAGTGGCAGCGTCTCCTGCGGGCGTATCTTTCGGGGCGCGTGTCCCTGCGCCGGGCGTTCGTGCTGATCGACGCGCGGCATGGCATCAAGCCGGTCGACCGGGAGATCCTGGGTTTGCTCGACCGTGCCGCCGTTCCGTTTCAGACGGTTCTGACAAAGGCCGACAAGGTGAAGGCGGGCGAGCGCGCGCGTGTTCTGACGCAAGTGCGCGGCGCGTTGCAGAACCACCCCGCGGCCTATCCCGAGCTTCTCCTGACTTCGTCGGAGAAGGGCGACGGGATCGCAACCTTACGGTCTGTCATCGCAGGGCTCGACGACAGCGTTTCGCCTGGGTTCTGAAGCCACCGCTCGAAACAGCCTGCACGCGTCGGGCCGCCTTGGGATTTCCTTACCGCGGCTCGCTTGAGTTCTCGTGCGGCGTTTTGGGCCGTGCTTCCGCCGCGCGCCC
>JBCDGG010000140.1:0-13725 GCA_038757905.1 Pseudomonadota bacterium
ACGCTGATCGCCTACCTTTCGATCTACGCCTTGCTGACGGGCGCCTATGTCGCCGTCATCATCTACCTGGCGTGGAAGTCCAGCCGGGGCGAGACCTTGCCGACCCGCGGGATGGAGCCGTCCTCGGGCGCGGCGGTGGCCGCCGCAATCGGACACGGGGACCGATCCCGCAAACCGCCAAGCATCACACCGGCCGAGTAGCGGCGGCCAAGACGGGCGCGTTACCCGGCCCGCGGGGAGCGCATGACATCAGAACACGGCGAACCATCCGCCGAACGGAGCGCATACATGCTGTCCGACCATTTCTCAGACCCGGCGCTTTGGATGCCGCTCACCTTCGCCGCCCTGATGGGGCTGTCGATCCTGATCTACGTCGTGCTGGACGGGTTCGATCTGGGCGTCGGGCTGCTTTTTCCCTTCGCCGACGATGCCGAACGGGATCGCATGGTCGCCTCGATCGGCCCCTTCTGGGACGCCAACGAGACATGGCTGGTCATGGCCATCGGTCTTCTTCTGGTGGCGTTCCCCACGGCCCACGGCGCGATCCTGACGGCGCTCTATCTGCCGGTCGCCATCATGCTGATCGGTCTGATCCTGCGGGGCGTGGCCTTCGAGTTTCGCGTCAAGGCGCCGCTCAAATACAAGCCCGGCTGGAACTTCGCGTTCTTCTTCGGCTCCCTCCTGACCTCGCTCAGCCAGGGCTTCATGCTCGGCATGTACATCATGGGGCTGGAATACACCTGGGGCCATGTGGGCTTTGCCCTGCTGACCGCGGTGTTCCTGACCGTGGGATACAGCTTCATCGGCGCGGCCTGGTTGATCATCAAGACCAACGGCGCCCTGCAGGACAAGGCGGTCGACTGGGCGCAGGGCGGCGTCTGGGGGCTGATGCTGGGCGTCGGGGCCATCTCTGTTGCGTCGCCGCTGGTGTCCGAGCGGATCTTCGACAAGTGGTTTTCGTTCCCTGAGTTTCTGCTGCTGGCGCCCCTGCCGCTGGGCTCGGCGCTGCTGCTGGCGGTCCTGTGGATGGCGCTGCGCCGGTTGCCGACCGACGATGACAGCTTCGCCTGGGTGCCGTTCGCCTGCGCGACGGGGATGTTCATCCTGGCCTTCTTCGGCATGGCGTATTCGTTCTACCCCTATGTCGTGCCGGAGCAGCTGACGATCTACGAATCCGCCAGCGCACCGGAGAGCCTTGCGATTATCCTGGTGGGGGCGCTGGTGGTGATGCCGATCATCGCCGCCTACACGGCGCTGGCCTACATCGTGTTCCGGGGCAAGGCCACGGAGCTGCGCTACGATTGATGCGGCGGGGCTCGTGCGGGCCGGACGCTAAAGTGCGTCCGTCGCGATCAGCCGCGCGAGGTCTCTGACCGCGACGGCGCGGGCGGCGGCGATCCCCGGCGCGCCGCTATCGGGCGCAATCGGCGCGGCGACGGAGAATTCGGTCGCGCGATCCCGGCCCCCGGTCAGAGCAATGGTGAAGTACTGGCCCGAAATCCGGAAGCGCCTGTCGTTCCCGGCGACGAACTCATCGATCCGCACCTCGACGCGGGCCTGGGGCAGCGCGTCGAAGGGCCAGGGCTCCGCCGCGACGCGCGCGCCCGTGATGGCTGCAAGCTGGCGCGTCAGCTCCTGCGTGACACCCCGTACCGGATCGTCGGCCCATAGCAGGCCGTCATCCGCTGTCAGGGCGCCCTCCGCCGTCTCCACCCAGATCTCTTCGTCGAGCGCGTAGCTCGGCATGGAGACCTGCCGCACCTCCAGGCGCGAGACGCCGATCCCCACGCGCTCCCCCGCCGGAGCGAGCGGCGCGGCGTAGCGTTCCGGAGCCCCGCCGCACGCGGCGGCGAGAAGGAGGACGGCGGTCAGGATCGGCAGGTGCGACGGCGGGCGGTTGTTCATTGCGGCGCGACCATAACGCCACATTCCACAGGAGCAAGCGCGCTTCGCCGAACCGCGGGGCCCGCCGCGGCGCACGGTGCCCTGCCGCTGCTCTCCCGGGCGGACAGGTGTGCCAACCCGGTGTCCCGGGGCTCTAAATGCACCGCTCCGCAATGGCCGCCAATGCGCGCTCGATGCGGTCGTCGAGCAGGTCCTCCGTCGCGCCGTTGGGAAGGTAGGTGACTCGCGCCCCGTCGTGGATCAGATCGCCCTTTTCCAGCCAGCCGGAGGGCGGGGTGGCCAGAACCATCAGGCGCAGGCGCCAGGAATCGGTGTCGAGCTCCAGTGGCGCCACCTCCGTCCGGATGGCGCGCTGTGCTAGAACGCCCTCTGCGCAGAGCTGCAGTTGCGGCGGGCTGAGCCGCGCTACGGGCGGCGTGGACGGGGCCGGCTGCAGCTCGCACCCGGCCAGCGCGACGGCCGACAGGCCGATCCAAAGGCGTCTTCTCCACCATATCATGCGCGTCGCTTCCCGTTTTTTGGCGGACGTGCCCCTACCACTCGGGCCGGATTCTCTCACCATCATCTGCGCAATTTGGTTAACGAATGGTCACTGAAAGCCCGGCAGCACGCCACAATCGCGCCCGCTTCGACACCTACCCCTCAATCATGGGTTGCAGTTGGAGGAGTGCGAGAATGAGTCCCACGCTTGAAAAGCTTCACCACATCCTCGCTGCGCGTCGCAGCGCGGTGGCCGAGGGCGCGCCGGAGGCACTGGCCGTCGATCCCGAGCCGCAAAGGAAAGCCGTGCGAGAGACGGAGCTGCCGTTCAATGTGCCGACGCCGCGGCGCGTGACCTATGCGCCCGAGCCGGCCGCGAAGCGCCGCGCCCGCTCGTTTGCGGCTCTCGTCGCCGGGCTGCGCTTTGGCCAGGGCCCGGATGCCGGGCCGCAGCTTTCGGGGCGCGCCATGGCCAAGCTCCAGCGCGATCCGTTCGTGCAGCGCCTGGCGCGGCTGCACTAACCCCGCCGCCTAGCGCTAAAACCTAACGGCGACCCCCGGCAAAGAGAGCGCCGATATGAGATCGCGCAGCTCCTGCCGCGCGGCGACGCCGGACAGGCTCAGCCGCGCCTCGCCGATGTCGCGCAGATCCAGCAGCGTCAGCCCGCGGGGAAACAGCTCCCGAAAGATCACACGCTCCGAGAAGCCCTGCGTCACGCGGAACCCGATCCGCTTGGACAGGCGGCTCAGGGCGTCGCCCACCTTGCGCTTGTTGTGCATCTGCGTGGTGCCCAGGCGGTTGCGCGAGACGATCCAGTCGATCGGTTTCAGCCCGCCCTCTGCCCGGTACTGCCGCGCCTGCCAGACCATCTCGGCATAGACAGAAGGCCCGAGGATCCGGCCCGATGCCGCGTCGAGCCTCGCCAACAGATCGAAGTCCACGAAGCTGTCGTTCAGCGGCGTGATGAGGGTGTCGGCCAGCGTGTGGGCCACCTGCGCGAACCGTGTGTGCGAGCCGGGACAGTCGATCAGGATGAAGTCATGCGCATGGGCCAGATCCTCTACCGCGGCGTGCAGGCGGGCATCCGCCGGGTTGCCGGGCGCGCCCTTCACTTCCGGCGGCAATTGGCGGAAGGTTGGCGTGGCGAGCGCCTTGCCCTCCGCCGTACACCAGGCGGTGCGGTTTTCGATGTACCGGCCGAGGCTCTGCTGGCGGAGGTCCAGGTCGAGACATCCGACGCGATGGCCCATGCGGACCAGCGCCGTGGCGACGTGCATCGCCGTCGTCGACTTGCCCGAGCCGCCCTTTTCATTCCCCACCACGATGATGTGCGGTGCGCTGCTCATAATCCCCCGAGATCCCGCCTAGGTTGCACGTCCGATAGAGGAGCGCGCCGGCGGGGGGAACCCGAAACTGCTGCGTCACGCCGCATCCGGCGCGTCATGATTGCCGCGCCCGGGCGGCCTGTGATCAAACGGCCGTAGCGTTTCAAACCAGAGGCCCCGAACATGAGCGATCCGCACCTGAACTCGATGATGGAGAACCTGTATTGGTGGGGCATCCCGACCATGTTCCGATGCGAGAACGCGCCGCCGGAGGGGGCGGATATCGCGCTGGTCGGCGTGCCGCATTCGACAGGCAACGGCACCACGGAGCGCGATCAGCATCTGGGCCCGCGCGCCCTGCGCAACGTGTCGAGCGTCGCGCGCAGGATGCATGGCGGGTTCCAACTCGACCCGTGGAACGCGGCGCGCATCGTGGATGTGGGCGACGTGCCGCTGCCCCGCGCGAACGACAACGAAGCCTGTATCGCGGACATCACCGCGTTCTTCGAACAGGTGGACGCGGCGGGTGCGCGCCCCGTGTCCATCGGTGGGGATCATTCGGTGACGGGCGGGATCCTGCAGGCGCTGGGACAAGGTGCGATCGCCGGGGGAGAGCCGGTGTGCCTGCTGCACCTCGACGCGCACACGGATGTCTTCACGAAGGTCGACCACTTCCTTGGGGCCAAGAAATCGGCCGCGCATTGGGGGGCCTATCTGGCCGATAAGGGGCAGGTGGATCCCACACGGTCGATGCAGGTGGGGCTGCGCGGGCACGCACGCACGCTGGACTGGCTGCAGCCCTCCTACGACTACGGCTACAACGTCGTCACGATGAAGGAGTTTCGCGCCCGCGGGCAGGCCGATGTCGTCGCGCAGATCAGTGAGGTGCTGGCCGGGCGGCCCGTCTACATCACCTTCGATCTGGATTGCCTCGACCCGACGATCGCACCGGGCGTGTCGAACCTCGAAGCGGGCGAGAAGGGGTTCGATATCGACGAGGCGGTTGCCCTGCTGCATGCGGTGCGGGGGATGAACATCGTCGGCGGAGATGTCGTCTGCATGATGCCGACGAAGGACAGCCCCAACCGGATCACCGCGCTGACGGCCGCCGCGGTGATGTTTGAGATGATTTCGATGATTGCCGAAAACGTAGGGTCCGGCCCGGGCGCGGCTCGCGCAAGCTAGGGCGGGCGGAGCTGCGCGGCGCGCATTGGCCCGGTCTGCGCCGCGGTCGCGGACCCCACGCCCGTGAAGGATGGGTGCGCCGTAGGTGCCGACGGCCGGGCAAAACGAAAACGGCCGCCCCAAGGGCGGCCGTTCGATCCGTGGCGGCGCTGCGGCTCAGAAGCCGAGGCCTTCGTACTTCTTCTTGAACTTCGACACGCGCCCGCCCTGGTCCATCAGTCGGGTGTTTCCGCCCGTCCAGGCGGGGTGCACGGTGGGGTCGATGTCGAGCACGAGGGTGTCGCCCTCGCTGCCCCAGGTCGTCTTCATCTGGATGATGGTCCCGTCGGTCATCTTGACATCGACGAGGTGATAATCGGGGTGCAGATCGGATTTCATCGCAGCGCTCCTCAGGCTTCGGCGCCGGCCTTGTCGGCCTTCGGCTTGTAGTTGGAATCCTCGGCGATCCGGGCCGACTTGCCGCGGCGGGAGCGCAGGTAATAGAGCTTGGCACGGCGCACGCGGCCCCGGCGCACAACGGTGATGCTGTCGATGTTCGTGGAATAGAGGGGGAAGACCCGCTCGACGCCCTCGCCGAAGCTGATCTTGCGCACCGTGAACGAGCCCGCGATGCCGCTGCCGTTGTTGCGCGCGATGCACACGCCTTCGTAGTTCTGAACGCGGGTGCGGGTGCCTTCGGTCACCTTGAAGCCCACACGCACGGTGTCGCCTGCCTTGAAGTCCGGAATCTCTTTACCGAGCGCGGCGATCTGCTCGGCCTCCAGCTGTGCGATCAGGTCCATCTGATCCACTCCTTGTATCTGCTCGCAGTTCGTCCCGCGAAGATGTGCGCGCCCTCAGAGCTCTTGGTCTCCATCCGGGTCCCTACCGTGCGCTGCACAGTAAGCCCGCCAGAGGTCAGGGCGACGTTCCTTGGTCAGCCGTTCGGCCTCGTCCTTGCGCCAGGCTTCGATCTTCGCGTGGTGGCCCGACAGGAGAATGTCCGGCACCGCGCGACCTTGCCAAACGGTCGGACGCGTATACTGCGGGTGCTCCAGAAGCCCATGGGAGAAGGATTCCTCCTCCGTCGACACCTGATTCCCGAGCACGCGGGGTATAAGGCGCACCGTCGCGTCGATCAAGGCTTGCGCGGCGATCTCTCCCCCGGTGAGGACAAAATCGCCGAGGCTGACCTCGTGTACCTGCCGCGCCTCCAGAACACGCTCGTCCACGCCCTCGAACCGGCCGCAGAGCAGCGTGATGCCCTCGGCCGCCGCGAGGGCCCGGGCGGCGGCTTGCGTGAACGGCCGGCCGCGCGGCGAAAGGTAGATCGTCGGCCAGGCTTCGGGCTGGGGCGGGGTGTCTTCGGCGGCCCGGGCCAGCGCCGCATCGACGACATCGGCCCGCAGAACCATCCCCGCTCCGCCGCCCGTCGGCGTATCGTCGACATTGCGGTGCTTGCCCTCGCCGAACCGGCGTAAATCGATCGTCTCCAGCCGCCACAGCCCGTCCTGCAGGGCCTTGCCTGTCAGCGAGGCGCCCAGAACCCCCGGAAACGCCTCGGGGAAGAGGGTGATCACCTTCGCCGTCCAGGCGTGCTTGAGGCGCGGCGCCTCGGCCATCAGATCGCGCGGCTGCAGGCTTGGCCGGATCGAAAGCCGCCCGTGGGAGCGTGGCTTGTCGTCAGACATCGCCGTTCGGCTCGGCGTCGAGCGCGAGGTCTTCCAGCTTGTGGGCGAGCGCCACGAGGAGCTCCGCCTCGGTCTCGAGCGCGCTTTCGATCTGATCGGCGATTTCGAGCAGTCGCGGCACCGCGGGCATGTCGTGCCGGGCCGCGGAGACCTCGTCGACCAGCGCGATGGCATTGCTGGCAAAGTCGGTCAGCGCAACCGGGTCCGCGGCCGCCACGATCACCTCGAACGCTTCCGCCGGTTCGCCCTTGCCCAGACGGCGCTCCGCCACCCACGGGTCGGTGCTGTGCAGGGCCAGGGCGCGGCGATCCCGCTCGCAGGTCTCCGCCCGCGTCTTGAGGGCTGCGAACACAGCGCCAAGGGGGGCGGCGCCGGAGATCGTGGTGAGCGCCATGGAGAGCGCCGCATCATTCGTCCCGGCCTCCGGCAAGGCGTTCATTCGTTCGAGCGCGTCGGCCAGGGCCGGATCATCCGGCGCGGCGGGCGCGCTTCGGCGCGGCGGGGCGGTGCGCTGCGGCGTCTCGCCAGGCTCCAACACGGTCAGGTTGGGCTTTGCTGTCTTTGAGGTAGGGGCCGTGGGCGGATCCGCCGCCTCCCCGGCGGGTGGCTTGCGTTGGCCCGACCGGTGGACCACCCGGAGCGCCGTTTCGGCACCCTTGGCCACCTTCTCGCCCATCGAGCGGCGCCAGATCAGGCGCCCGAGCACAACGCCCCAGGCCGCCAGCACCAGCCAGCCCTCCAGCCCCGCCTCCGCTTCGATCCGGCCCAAAGCGCGCAGGGTCTGGCCGAGGCCGACCAGCAGGGCCGCAAAGGCCGCGGCCGTCACGATCTGCAGGCCCGTGCCCGCAAGATCGCGCAAGGAAACGGCGCCTGGCCGGATGACGGCGTTCGCCAGAAAGAACACGCCCGTGAAGGCGAGCATGGCGAGCGAGGCACCGCCCGTGGCACCGGCGCCGATGGGGGACAGGACGATCGCGAGCAGCGCGATAACGAACCCGGCCCGCCGCATCAGAACAACCCGTCGGGAGGGTCGGCGACGATCCGGCCGAGGGACAGATCGACGGTCGGCACGACGGCACGGGTGAAGGGAACCAGCACCGTCTGTGTCAGGCCGGGCCCATGCACTTCCAAGAGATCGCCCGCCCCATGGTCATGGACGGCGCGCACGGTTCCCAGAAGCGTGCCGCCGGTATCGCGCACCTCCAGGCCGATCAGGTCGGCATGATAGAACTCGTCCTCGCCCAGTGCCGGAAGCGCCTCGCGCCCGGCATAAAGGCGGGTGCCGCGCAGCGCGTCGGCCGCGTCCTTGGACGTGACCCCGGACAGCCGTGCGGCGAACCCGTTCTTCACCGGTTTGACCAGCGTCACCTCGAAGCGGCGCGCGCCTTCCTCGGTGGCGAGCGGGCCATAGGCGGCCACATCCTCGGGCTGGGCGCAGAAGCTCTTCAGCCGCACCTCGCCGCGGACGCCGAAGGCGCCGGCCACCGCCCCAACGCAAACCCTGCTCTCCATCGCGCCCTCCTGCGCGGGCCATGCCCCGGCGCGGTTGCGCCGGGGAGCGGGCCAGTGCCTTACGCGTCCGCGGCGGCTTCCTCGGCCGGGGCGCCGGCGGCATCGGCGGCCTTGGCAGCCCGCTCTTCCGCGCGTTCCTGGGCTTTCTTGCCGGGCTTGGCCTTGTTGGGGTTGTTGCGCTCGGTCTTGGGCGAATGGCCGGCGGCCTCCAGGAAGCGCGAGATCCGGTCGGTCGGCTGGGCGCCCTTGTCGAGCCAGTACTGCACGCGCTCCATGTCCATCTTCACGCGCTCTTCGCTGTCCTTGGGCAGGAGCGGGTTGTAGGTGCCGAGCTTCTCGATGAAACGCCCGTCGCGCGGCATGCGGCTGTCGGCCGCCACGATCCGGTAGAAGGGGCGCTTTTTCGAGCCGCCGCGGGCCAGTCTGATCTTCATTGCCATTGGTGTTTTCTCCTTCGAATGGCGGTGAGAGCCCTCGCTCTCAGGTCTGATGTGCTTCGTGGTGTTTGATGACTTCCTGGATGATGAAGGCCAGGAATTTCTTGGCGAATTCCGGGTCCAGATCGGCCCGCTTCGCCAGGTCTTCGAGCCGTTCGATCTGGCGCGCCTCGCGCGCGGGGTCGGACGGGGGAAGGTCGTGCTCGGCCTTGAGCTTGCCCACGGCCTGGGTGTGCTTGAACCGCTCGCCCAGGGTGTAGACGAGGATCGCATCGAGCCGGTCGATCGAGGCGCGATGCTCCTTCAGCAGCGCGGCGGCGCGGGCGGCATCGTCTGCCAGAGCGGTGTCAGTCAATGGCCCATCCTTTCGGTTTGAACTGCGGGTCGGCATAGTTGGCGATCTCCATCGCGATCCCGTCGGAAAGCTGGGTGTGATGCAGCTCCTCCGGCGCGGGGTGGCGGAAGACCACATCGTTGCCATCCACCGTCTCGGCATCGGAGTCGCGCGCGGCGCCGAGCCGTTCGGCCAGGCGCGTGCTGTCGAGGTTCTTGGGATCCAGATAGCTGACGGCGGTATGCCAGCCGAGCACATCGTAGAAATAGCGGCGCGCCCGGTCGGTCGCCTCCAGCGCATAGCCCTTGCCGGTGACGTTGGGCCAGATGATCCAGGCGATCTCGCGCTCGGGCCATTTGGCGGGCTGCCAGCCGCCGGCCATGCCGTAGGTCTGGTCGGTCTTGCGGTCGTGGATCATCCACATGCCGAAGCCGCGGATCTCCCAATGGCCGATCTCGGCGGCATAGAGCATCCACGCCTCATAGGCGTTGAGCGGCCCGCCCATGAAGCGCGAGCGGTAGGAGGCGAACGTCGCCTTGAAATCCGGATAATCCTCGGGCTCGGGGCCGCGGAGGACGAGCCGCTTCGTCTCCAGCACGGGGATGTCGCGATGCCCCATCAGGCCGCCCCCGGCTTCGGATGCCGCCAGACGTCGAGCGCGCCAATGCTCTCGTGATGATAGACCCCTTCGCGCACCGCGCCGACGCGCTGGGCGACGGCGGCGGAGCGGTGATTATCCGGTGCCACAAGGCTGACGGCCGTTTGCCAGCCCAGGGTGCCGAACGCGAAGTCGAGCGCCGCGCGGGCGGCCTCGGTAGCGTAGCCCTTGCCTTCATGGCCGTCGAACATGGCCCAGGCGATCTCCGGCTCCAGCCACCCTTCGGGATAGTAGGGGCCGACCGCGCCCAGCGTGACATCGGTGGCGCGGTCGGCCACGATCCAGCGCCCGTAGCCGCGCATGTGCCAGTGCCCGACAAGCGCGCAGAATTGCACGAAGGCCTGCTCGCGCGTGAACGGGCCGCCGACCGAATGGGAGCGCGGGCCGTGCCGGAAACTGGCATAGGCCTCGAAATCGCCGGGTTTCGGCGCACGCAGGCGCAGCCGCTCCGTCTCGACCGTGGGGATGCGGATCAGCGTGTCGGTCATGCCGCGCTCTCCCTGATCCCCAGGGCCTCGGGCGACGGATGCCGATGGGTCAGGGTGCCGGGGTCGAGTTCCGTTGCGTCCGGATCGATCACGGCACCGAGCCGCTCGGCGAGCTTGCGTGAGCGCGCATTGTCGGGCCCGATGTAGCTGACGGCCGTGTCCCAGCCGAGCGTCCCGTAAGCATAGGCGCGGGCCGCCGCCGCAGCCTCGAACGCATAGCCCCGGCCTTCCGCCCCCTTCCATGTCATCCAGCCGATCTCGTTCTCCGGCCAGCCGACAGGGTGCCAGGGCCCGACGAGCCCGACGCTCTCGCCCGTGTCCTTGCGGCACACCTTCCAAGGCCCATCACCGAAATGCACCCAATGCCCGATCTCCAGCGCGAAGTCGCGAAATGCCCGTGACTCGGTGTGCGGACGGCCAAGGCCCTCGCCGCGCGGGCTGGTCATCAGGGCGCGATAGGCCGGCCAGTCCTCGCGCGACGGGGCACGCAAGAGGAGGCGCTCGGTTTCGAGCACGGGAACATCGTCGGGATATCTCATGCGTCCGCCCCCGGCTTCGGGTGGCGATAGACCAGATCCGTTGGATCGGGGCGCGGGGCCGCCGCGTCGCGCACCGCGCCGAGGCGTTCGGCAAGCGCGATGGAGCGTGCATTGTCCGGGTCGATGTAGCTGACGGCGCTGTCCCAGCCGAGGGTATCGAACGCATGGGCGATCGCGGCGCGCGCGGCCTCGAAGGCATAGCCCTTGCCCTCCGCCTCGTCGCGCCAGACGGACCAGCCGATTTCGCGCTCCGGCCAGGTGGACGGGTACCACGGGCCCGCGAGGCCGAGCGTCGCCCCGGTGGCCCGGTCGCAGAAGACGAACGAGCCGAAGCCGCGCAACGCCCAGTGGCCAACGATGTGACCGAAGCCGCGCCATGCCTCATGCTCCGACCGGATGCCGCCCGTGAAGCGCGCGCGCTCGGTTGCCATAAACGCGCGGCATGTCTCCCAGTCCTGCAGCGCGGGGGCGCGCAGGATCAGCCGCTCGGTTTCGAGCGTGGGGGTGCCGGCGAGGTGAGCCACTACGCAGCGCGGGGCAGGGGGCGCAGGGGCGAGAACGGGTGACGGCAGGCGATGGCCCCCGCCCGGTCGGCGAACGGATCGGCCAGGGCGCCGGTCAGATCGGCGACGGCCAGCGAGCGCGCATCGCCCGGGCAGACAAAGCTCGCGGCTTCGCGCCAGTTCAGGGCCGACGTGGCGTGGTGGACGGCGGCGGCCACGGCCTCGGCCGTCAGATCCACGGCATCCTCGGCCTGTCGCCAGACCAGCCAGCCGATCTCGGGCTCCGGCCAGCCGGCGGGCTGCCAGGGGCCAACGAGGCCCATCGGCACGTCGGTGCCGGCGGGCACGGCGGCAAAGAGGCCATGCCCCTGCAGGTGCCAGTGGGTCAGCAGGGTCGGCATCTGACGCCATGCCCCGGCGCCGGTCAGCGGCGCGGTGGCAAAACAGGTGCGCGCGTTGAGGCGCTGCATCGCGCAGTCCAGATCGCGGGCGGTCGGCGGGCGCAGAAACAGGCCCCCGGTCTCAAGGGTTGTGAATTTCATTGGGGCGAATCCTCGTCGATCTCTCCGTGGCCATAGACCCGGGTCGTTTCATCGTAATTGGGACGCCGCGTGGCGCCGAGGCGCTCCGCGACACGGGCCGAGGCAGCGTTGCCCTCGGCGATGTAGGAGATCGCGACGCCCGGGCCGAAGAGCGCGAGCGCGTGATCGCGGGCCGCCGTCGCGGCCTCGGTGGCATAGCCGTGCCCCCGGTGATCGGGCGAAAGGGCCCAGCCAAGCTCGGGTGCCTCGTCGCCCCATTCCAGGCCGAGCAACACGAAGCCGACGAGCGTACCGGATCCCTTCTCGTCGACCGACCACAGCCCGTGGCCGTGCAGCAGCCACCCGGCGACATAGGTGCAGAAGTTCTCCCACGCGCCTTCTTCGCTCAGGGCGTTGGGGCCGGTGGGGTCCGTCCAGATGCGCGTCCAGAGCGGGAGATCGCGCATCGTGGGCGGGCGCAAACGCAAGCGGGCCGTCTCCAGCGCCGGGACCGGCGCCACGTGGCGTCGCGCGGCATCGGCCGCAGCGCCCGTCGGGGGCTGGAGGCAGCGCATCTGTGTCATTTCTTCTTGCCGAACCCGGCCAGGCCCGGGGGCAGTTGCATGCCGCCGCCGGGCATACCGGGCATTCCGCCGAGGCCGCCCATCCCTTTCGGCAGCTTGGCGGCCTGGGCCTGGGCGGCGGCTTCCAGCGCGGCCATATCTCCGCCGGCGGGGGCGCCGCCCTTGCCGAACATGCCGCCCATCATCTGTTTCAGCATGCCCTTCTTGCCCATCTTCTTCATCAGGTCGGACATCTGGCGGTGCTGTTTGAGCAGGCGGTTCAACTCCTGCACCTCCAGCCCCGCGCCCTGGGCGATGCGTTTCTTGCGCGACGCCTGCAGGATCTGCGGATTGGCGCGCTCCTTCTTCGTCATGGAGTTGATGAGCGCGATCTGGCGCTTGAGCATCTTGTCGTCGATGCCCGCCTCGTTCATCTGGCCCTGCATCTTCTTGGCGCCGGGCAGCATGCCCATCATGCCTTCCATGCCCCCCATCTGAAGCATCTGGTTCAGCTGCATCCGAAGGTCGTTCATATTGAACTGACCCTTCTGGAAGCGCTTCATCATCCGCTCGGCCTGTTCGGCCTGGATGGTTTCCTGCGCCTTCTCGACGAGGCTGACGATATCGCCCATGCCGAGGATGCGGCCCGCGACGCGCTCTGGGTGGAACTCCTCCAGCGCGTCCATCTTTTCGCCGAGGCCCACGAACTTGATCGGGCGGCCCGTGACCGCGCGCATCGACAGTGCCGCGCCGCCGCGCCCGTCGCCATCCATCCGCGTGAGCACCACGCCGGAGACGCCGATCTTGTCGTCGAACTCGGTCGCGACGTTCACCGCGTCCTGACCCGTCAGGCCGTCGACCACCAGCAGCGTCTCGCGCGGGGAGGCGATGTCGCGCACCTCGGCGGCCTGGGCGATCAACTCCTGGTCGATATGCAGGCGGCCTGCGGTGTCGAGCATATAGACGTCATAGCCGCCCAGCGTCGCCTGCTGCTTGGCGCGTTTGGCGATCTGCACCGGGCTTTCACCCTTCACAATCGGCAGCGTGTCGACGCCGATCTGCACGCCGAGGATCGCCAGCTGCTCCATGGCCGCGGGGCGATTGGTGTCGAGCGAGGCCATCAGCACGCGCTTGCCGTCCTTGTCGGTCAGGCGCTTGGCAAGTTTGGCGGTCGTCGTCGTCTTGCCGGAGCCCTGCAGACCCACCATAAGGATCGGCGCGGGCGGGCTGTCGATCTTGAGCGTGCCGATCTCGCCCTCGTCGCCCGCCAGAAAGTGCACAAGCTCGTCATGGACGATCTTCACCACCTGCTGGCCCGGCGTGATCGACTTGGTGACGGCCTGGCCCGTCGCCTTCTCCTGCACCGCCTTGATGAAGTCGCGCGCGACGGGCAGCGAGACATCCGCCTCCAGCAGGGCGACGCGCACTTCGCGCAGGGCGGTCTTGACGTCGTCCTCGGTCAGCGCGCCTTGCTTGGTCAGCCGGTCGAAGACGCCGGACAGCCGTTCGGAGAGGTTCTCGAACATGTGTCGTCCTTTCTTCGTTGCGTCCCGCTTCAGGTGGGGCGGCCCCCGCGCGAGTGCAAACCGACAAACCGCAAACGC
>JBCDGG010000141.1:0-13643 GCA_038757905.1 Pseudomonadota bacterium
GCTGGCGGCGGGCACCGAGATGGTGATGCCGGGCGACAACGTGTCGTTCACGGTGGAACTGATCGCGCCGATCGCCATGGAAGACGGCCTGCGCTTCGCCATCCGCGAAGGCGGCCGCACCGTCGGCGCCGGCGTCGTCTCAAAGATCCTCGAGTAACGGCTAAGGCGGAGCCTCGCTCCGCCGCGTGGCGGCAGGCGATCCAACAGGATCGCCGAGAGCCACCCCGACGACCAAAGCGCCAAAGGCCGAAAGCCAAACGCGCCGGGCACGACCCGGGACACCGGCGCGCAAGGCTCCAATGCCCCGCGCGCCCAACGATCCAAAGCGCCCCCGTCAAGGGGGCGCAATGGCACCTGAGCCGACCCGTCACACATACAGGTGCATTGGGACCCTTCGCGGCCGCAGCCCGCTCAGCAATGGCAGCGCCCGAGGAACTCACCCCTCCCTTCCTGCGAACGCGCTACGCGTCCCGCGCCGTCGCGTTGCGGACTGGCGCAGAACCGCAGACCGCGTCGAGCCGCCCGCGGCGCGTTGGGATGCTCTGTTGCCAAGGCTCTCCTCAGAATGTCTCAGTCGTCGTTGATGTCGTGGTGGATGATGCGTGTCTGCCCCTTGCGCACGCCCATCGCATAGCGCAGCGCGACCCAGGCGAGGATCGACAGGACGGCGAAGACGACCGACAGCGCCGGCAATCCCTCGGGCAGCCAGCCGGACACCGGCTCCCCGACAAGGAAGATCGCGGCCATCGCGCTCGCCCCCACGGCGAATCCCAGGAAGATGTAGCCCGGGGCGAGCAGTTCGAGGATGCCGAACACGGCGGCCAGCATGCCCCACGTCCACCAGCGCTGCCACCAGGCATCGCCCAACAGCGCGGCGATGAGTGCCTCCATCACGCGCGCCCTCCGAGCATCTTGAAGGCGTTCCCAAAGGCTTCCAGCGCGTTGGCGGGCACCAGAACCGTCTGGTTGCCGTTGCCTTCCCCAAGCTTGTTCAGCGCCTCCACCTGCTTCAGCGCAACCTGATACTGCGCGGCTTCCATGCCGTTGTCGGCGATGGCCTGGGCAACGACGGCCGTGGCAAATGCCTCGGCCTCGGCACCGATGCGGCGGGCCTTGGCGGCCTGTTCGGCGGCGTAGAGCTCGGCATCGGCCGAAAGCTCGACGGCGCGCTTCTGGCCTTCGGCTTCCATCACCGCGGCACGGCGGGCCCGTTCGGCATTGAGCTGCTGCAGCATGGCCTCGCGCGTCGCCTCGTCGAGGTTCACGTCCAGGATCTCGGCGCGCGTCACCTCGATCCCCCAGTTCTCCACCGCGTCCTCGACGTTGTTCTTGATCGTCTCGATCACGCCGGCGCGGTTCGACTGGACCTGATCCAGCTCCATCTTGCCGATCTCGGCCCGCACGATGCCCGCGACCGTGGTCGCGATCGCGCCGTCCACGTCGCGGATGCGGTAGACCGTCTTTTCCGGCTGCAGGATGCGGTAGAACACGCTCGTTTCGACCTTCACCAAAACGTTGTCCGCCGTGATGGCATCC
This sequence comes from Pseudomonadota bacterium, assembly GCA_038757905.1. Taxonomy (GTDB): domain Bacteria; phylum Pseudomonadota; class Alphaproteobacteria; order Rhodobacterales; family Rhodobacteraceae; genus HLUCCA09. The sequence goes on from JBCDGG010000141.1 coordinate 1,537, forward strand.
TGCGACGCCGTCGGAAGCTGGCGTTCCAGAATGGACACTTTGTGCGCGACCCGGTCGATGAACGGCACGATAAGGTTGATCCCCGGGCCAAGGACGGCCCGCAACCGGCCGAAACGCTCGATCACGTACTTTTCGGATTGCGGCACAACCTTGACGCCCAGGAAGACGGCAAGAACGAGAAACAGCGCGATCAGAAGGGTGACGATCGCCCCGCCCGAGATGTTGGAAAGCAAGAAATCAAGGTTCATGGGCCCACTCCATATGGAATTGGAGTAAACAATGCCCGAAAGAGCGGGCCCATTGTAGGCGTCTGCAAGACATTTTGCGGGCACCGGTTCCGGGTGCCCGCGTCTGCCTGCGCCCTCAGCCCGCCAGGCGGGCTTTCACCTGGGGCCCGACACTGCCGAAGTCCATCTGGCCGGTGTAGCGCGACTTGAGCGCGCCCATCACCTTGCCCATGTCGCGCAGCGAGCTTGCGCCCACTTCGTCGATTGCGGCGCCGATGGCCGCGTCCACCTCGTCCGCGTCGAGCTGCTTGGGCAGGAAGTCCTCGATCACGGCGATCTCGTCGCGCTCGCGCTCGGCCAGTTCCAGCCGCCCGCCCTCTTCGTAGGCGCGGATGCTCTCCTGGCGCTGCTTCACCATCTTCGACAGGATCTGCAGGACCTCGTCGTCGGTCACGCCCGGGGTCTGGTCGGCCCCGTCCACACCGGCGCGCGCGGCGATGTCCCTGTCCTTGATCGCGGCGTTGATCAGCCGCAGGGTGGACAGCCGCACGGAATCGCGGGCGCGCATGGCGTCCTTCAGCGCTTGGCTGACACGGGCTTTCATATCCGTCATGGGCTCGCTTCCTTTTCCTATGGGGTCCGGGACGGCTGGGCAGGCCATCGCCTGGGCGGCCTCTCCGCGCGCGTCCCGCTTTGGCGGGCGTATGTAGTCCCCGCGAGCGCCTGTGACAACTGGCATCTCCAGGGCGCAGCGGGGCGTGGGTGGGAAGGACGGGACAGAGCAGTGATCGGGCGGAGCAGTGACGGGACGGAGCTGTGACGGGACAGGGCGGTGACGGGACGGAGCAGTAGCTGACTGAGACCGTGAGGGGCAAAGCGACGAGGGCGCGCGCGGGCACAGGCCCCTGCGGAGTCAGGACGGGCGGGAAGGCGGGTTGACCGCGCTCCGCGCCAGCTTTAGGTCGACGTCGATTTGCCTGATCGTTAACCGCGCGCCGAGGGCGCGCAGGGAGCCGCCGATGTCCACCCGCGCTACCACCCCGACCGCCTGCCTCGCCCTTGCCGACGGCACGCTGTTCTACGGCATGGGCTTCGGCGCGACCGGGCAGACAGAAGCCGAACTCTGCTTCAACACGGCGATGACCGGCTACCAGGAGATCATGACAGATCCCTCCTATGCCGGGCAGATCGTCACCTTCACCTTCCCCCATATCGGAAATGTCGGCGCCAACCCGGAGGACGACGAGGCCGCAGACCCGGTTGCCTCCGGCATGGTGGTGAAATGGAACCCGACGGAGCCGTCGAACTGGCGCGCGGCCGAACCGCTCGACGCGTGGCTGAAGCGGCGGGGCCGGATCGGCGTGGGCGGGATCGACACGCGTCGGCTGACACGCGCCATCCGGCAGCAAGGCGCACCGCATGTGGCCCTGGCCCACGCACCGAACGGCGTTTTCGACATCGAAGCGCTTGTGGCGGCCGCCCGGGGTTTTCCGGGCCTCGAAGGCAAGGACCTCGCGCGTGAGGTGACCTGCGCCCAATCCTATCGGTGGAACGAGATGCACTGGGCCTGGCCCGACGGGTACAGCGAACGCACGCAGCCCGGGCACGCGGTGGTGGCGATCGACTATGGCGCAAAGCGCAACATCCTGCGGTGCCTGGCCTCGGCGGGATGCGATGTCACCGTGCTGCCCGCAACGGCAACGGCGGAGGACATTCTCGCCCTGTCGCCGAGCGGCGTGTTTCTTTCGAACGGGCCCGGCGATCCGGCGGCGACCGGGGCCTATGCCGTTCCGGCGATCCGGGGCATCCTCGAGGGCTCCGATTTGCCGATCTTCGGGATCTGTCTCGGCCACCAGATGCTCGCGCTCGCCCTTGGGGCGCGCACCATCAAGATGAACCACGGCCACCATGGGGCAAACCATCCGGTGAAGGACCTGGAAACCGGAAAGGTCGAAATCACGTCGATGAACCACGGCTTTACGGTCGACAGTCAGACGCTGCCAGCCGGTGTGAAAGAGACGCATGTCTCGCTCTTCGACGGCTCCAATTGCGGCATACGGCTGGCCGACAGGCCGGTGTTTTCAGTGCAATATCATCCGGAAGCCAGCCCGGGCCCGCAGGACAGCGCATATCTGTTCGACCGGTTCACGCAGGCCATGGATGCCCGCGCAGGCTAAGCCCAGCGGACGCTGGATCCTCCCTCACGTCGCGCCGCGCGCCGGTTAACCGGCGATTAACCAGATCCTGACAAGTTGTCGCAGATTCTCCGCAAACCGGCGGGGTCTCTCGGGGCGGCTTCGCGCCCGGTGCGGGTCCGGTTGCAGCGGATCGGCACCCGGATTGGGCGATAAGTGAGGGTATCGGCGGCAATGCGTAAGCCAGACAGCGGTCGGTCTGCCTCTGCAAGGCCGGGGGATTGGGGGGCACGATCCGGGGCCCAGCGCTTGCCCGACCGGCCCGATGCGCCCGGCGTGGCCTGGATCGGCCCCGCTGCAGGCCACGCGCCGCCAGACCCAAAGCGCCCGACCCCGCCCGACCCATCGGGCCGCAAGGGGCCGCCGCTCGGGGAGCGTCTGGTGGCTGCCGGCGCCCTGTCTGCGGGCGATCTCGTCCGCGCGCTGGCCCTGCAGGCCCGCGAGGAAACGCGGCTGGGCGAGATCCTGCTCAGCAAGCGCATGGTGTCCGAAAGCGCCCTGTCGGACGCGCTGTGCGCGCAGTGGAAGGCGCGGCCCATCGAACTGGGCGCCCTCGTGCCCGATCCGCGGCTCGTCGGCGCGTTCGGGGCCGAAAGGTGCCTGGAACTCGGAACCGTTCCCCTGTCCCGCAAGGGCACCGCCACCCTCGTCGCGACAGGCCGGCCGGAGCAATTCGCCCAGATCCGGCCGGAACTGGAGGCGACGTTCGGCAAGATCATGATGGTGCTCGCACCGGAGCGTGAGGTTGCCGCCGCCATCGCCCGCGCCGCGGGGCCGGATCTTGCGAAAGAGGCCGAGAAGCGCACGCCGGCCTCGCTGTCCTGCCGCGTCTGGCGCCCCAAGAAAGCGGCATGGCTTCTTGGCATCGCGCTGGGGCTGACTTTAGCGGCCGCGCTCGCCGCTCCGATTGCAACGCTGTCGGCCCTGACGCTCTTCTGCATGGCGACCCTCGCTGCGACGGCCGTCCTCAAGGGCCTTGCCCTCGGCCAGGCCTTGCGGCGCCGCCCCGAAAGCCCGGTGCCCGACCTCGGCGCCATCGCCCGCAGCGACACCATCCGGCTGCCGGTCATCTCGATGCTCATCCCCCTCCTGCGGGAAGAGGATATCGCGGCGTCTCTCGTCCGCAGGCTCGGCCGGCTGCGCTATCCCAGGGAGCTGATGGATCTGATCCTTTTGGTCGAGGAGGACGATCTGACGACGCGCGCCGCCCTCGCCCGGGCGCGCCTGCCATCCCATATGCGCGTGCTCATCGTGCCCCCCGGCACCGTGGAGACGAAGCCGCGCGCGCTGAACTATGGCCTCAGCTTCGCGCGCGGCCGGATCGTGGGGATCTGGGACGCCGAAGACGCCCCGGAGCGCGACCAGCTGCACCGCGTCGCCGCCCATTTCGCCCGGGCCGATCCGCGCGTCGCCTGCCTTCAGGGCGCGCTCGACTTCTACAACCGGCGGACAAACTGGCTGTCGCGCTGCTTCACGCTCGAATATGCCACGTGGTTCCGCGCGGTTCTGCCCGGGCTGCAGTCGCTCGACCTGCCATTGCCGCTCGGCGGGACGACGCTCTTTTTCCGGCGCAGCGTGTTGGACGAGATCGGCGGTTGGGACGCGCACAACGTGACCGAAGACGCCGATCTGGGCATCCGCCTCTACCGCGCGGGCTACCGGACGGAGATCGTCGACACCGTCACGCAGGAGGAGGCCAATTGCCGGCTCGTGCCCTGGATCCGGCAGCGCTCGCGCTGGCTGAAGGGCTATGCCATGACCTACGTCGTCCATATGCGCGCGCCCGCGCAGCTATGGCGCGACATGGGGGCCCGGGGGTTCATCGGGTTTCAGACGCTCTTTGTCGGTACACTCACCCAGTTTCTGCTGTCGCCGCTGCTGCTCTCGCTCTGGCTTCTGACATTCACGCAGATGCACCCGCTCGAAGGGTATCTGCCGATCTGGTTGGGCTGGTTCTATCTCGCGCTCGTGCTCGCCAGCGAGGCGATCTCCATGGGGCTGACCATCTGTGCCTGCCGCGGCCGAGATCGGGCGCGCCTGCTCTGGTGGCTGCCGACCTTGCCTGCCTACTTCCCCCTCGCCTCGCTGGCCGCCTACAAGGGGCTGTGGGAGATGCTGTCGCGCCCGTTTTTCTGGGACAAGACGCAGCACGGCGTCTACACCGAAGACGCCTCCGACCGCACCGCCGCGCCGCAAGCGGACGCCCCGGGTGTCCAGGTGCCCCAGCGCGCCCCCGCTTTCCCGGGCCGCGCCGCGCGCCTGCGCCGCCATCAGATGCGCGCGCCGGACCGGTGAGCCGCAGAACCGACGGCGCCCGACGGGCCTAGTACGGCGGGTCGCGCTCGCTGTCCGTCTTCAGACGCTGCACGAAAGCAATCGAGATGTGGTTCTTGAGCGCCTCATAGGCGGCCTGCTCGTCGCGGTTTCCGATCGCCGCGACGATGGCGGCGTGTTCGTCCAGCGCCTGTTGGCCCCGCCCCGTGGCCGCGAGCGACGTCGTCGCCATCAGCGCCATCGAGCGGTAGACAAGATCCAGCTGCTGGACGAGGTAGCGATTGTGCGATGCAAGGTGGATCTGTCGGTGAAACCGCCGGTTCGCCCGGGACAGCGCGGGCGGATCGTCGACCAGCTTTCGATCTTCCGCGATCATCCCGTTGAGAACCGCGATCTCCTCGTCTGCGGCATGGCGCGCCGCGAGCCGAGCCGCCAACCCTTCGAGTTCGGAGCGCACTACGTAGAGCTCCGAGAGTTGGCTGTGATCAAGCGAGGCCACGACGAGCGACCGGCCGTCGCGCGTCAGCATGCTCTGGGTTTCCAGCCGCTGCAGGGCTTCGCGGATGGGCGTGCGCGAGACGCCGAGGCGGTCCGCAAGCTCGCTCTCCACCAGCCGGTCGCCCGGCTTGTACACGCCGACATCGATCGCTTCGAGGATCATGTCGTAGGCATCTTTCTGGGGCGACCGTTCGGGGCTCATGTCGCGGCGTCCTTCCTCTTCCCTGACGCAAAGCTACAGCCCGCGCGCGCAAGCGCAACCCGCTCTCCGGGCCCGGCCCCGCCGCGCGCGTGGGCGGCGGGAAGGCAGGCGATGCGCGGGCACCTCCGCCGTTGCCATCCCCGCGCCGCGTCCCTACTTTGCGCGCCATGGTGGCCTGGTGTTTCTCTCATGTCGATGCGTGGGTCTTCGACCTCGACAACACGCTCTACCCGCCGCAGGCCCGGTTGTTCGATCAGATCGAAGTGCGCATGACGGCCTGGGTGCAGGACACCCTCGGCGTCGACCGCCCCGAGGCCGACAGGCTGCGCCGGGTCTACTGGGAAAAACACGGCACGACACTGGCCGGACTGATGGAGGAGCACGGGATCGAGCCGGAGGGCTATCTGACCCATGTGCACGACATCTCGCTGGAGAATCTCGTGCCCGATCCGGGCCTTGCGGATGCGATTGCCCGTCTGCCGGGGCGCAAGATCGTGTACACCAACGGCAGCGCGCCCTACGCCGAGCGCGTGACGGCCGCGCGCGGCCTCGCGGGGCTGTTCGATGCGATCTATGGCATCGAGCATGCCGACTTTCAGCCGAAACCCCGCGAAACGGCCTATCGCCTCGTCTTCGCAACCGACGGCCTCGCCCCGGAGCGGGCCGCGATGTTCGAGGACGATGCGCGGAACCTCAGCGCGCCCCATGCGTTGGGCATGCGGACGGTTCATGTGGCGCCTGCGCCCGAACCGGCCGAACACATCCACCACCATACCGACGATCTGACCGACTTCCTGAGCCGCCTCTCCGTCAGCCAGACCCAAACTCAGAGCCAAGGAGCCCCCGATGACAGAGAGCAATGACACGCCGCAGACCGAAATCCCCGAGGACCGCCCGGCAAAGGGCGACCGTGGCTGGCGCGGGCTGGTGGCGGATCAGGAAGAGAAGGTCGCGTTTATCGGCACGGTCGGCGTTCTGGGCCTTGTCGCTGCCGCGACGGTGATCTGGGGCCTCCCCGGGCTGTTCCTGTCCGGCCTCGTTCTGACGGGCGTTATTGTCGCGGTGCTTATTATCATCTCGATGGGCAGCTGATCCTCTCTACGTTGCCGGCAGAACGGGCCTCGGACACGGGAAGATCATGGCGAGAACACGGGCGGACGTTTTCATTGCGGGCGGGGGCATCGCGGGCCTGTCCACGGCCCTGGCCTTCGGGCGCGCCGGCTTTTTGGTGGTGCTCGCCTCGCCTGCCCCGCCGGTGACCGAACAGCAGGGGGACGGGTCCGACCTGCGCTCCACCGCGTTTCTGCAGCCAGCCAAGGCGCTCTTCGAGGAGATCGGGCTGTGGGAGGCGCTGGCCGAGGATGCCGTCCCGCTCGAAGGGCTCCGCCTCGTCGATTCGGTCGGGTGGCCGCCCGTGGCGCGGGACACGCGGGAGTTTCGCGCCTCCGATCTCGGTGAGGCGTGCTTTGGCTGGAACCTGCTGAACTGGCGTGTCTCTAGGGGCCTGATGGAAGTGCTGCGCCGGGAGGCGGGCGTGGATCTGCGCTTCGGCGCGTCCTTCGCCAGCATGCTCACCCGCTCGACGGAAGCCATCGTGCGCCTCGATACGGGCGACAGCGTGGCCGCACGCATGGTCATCGCGGCGGACGGACGAGGGTCCGCCGTCCGCGAGGCGGCGGGAATCGGGGTCGACATCACGCGCTACGGCCAGAAGGCGCTGGCCTTTACGACGACGCACCCGATCCCGCATCAGAACGTCTCCACCGAGATTTACAACGAGGGCGGCCCCTTCACGATGGTACCGCTGCCCGACGTTCAGGGCCGGCCTGCCTCCGCCATCGTCTGGATGAACCCCGGCGCGCGCGCCCTCGAGCTGGCCGCGATGGACCCGGCGGAGTTCAATGCCGTCATGTCGGAGCGCTCGTGTCACCATCTCGGCCCGTTGGAGCTGGCCTCCGACCGGCGGGTCTGGCCCATCGTCTCGCAATGCGCCGAGCGTCTGACGGGCGAGCGCACCGCGATTCTCGCCGAGGCGGCCCATGTGGTGCCCCCGATCGGCGCGCAGGGGCTGAACACGTCGCTCAACGATGTGATCGTCCTGCGGGATCTGGCTCGCGATGCGCCCGAGGCGCTCGGCACGGCGGGCATGCTGTCGCACTATGCGCGCGCGCGGGCGCCCGACATCCGCGCCCGCGTCGCGGCCATCGACCTGTTCAACCGGGTGACACGGTCGGGCGACACCCGAATGCAGGCGCTGCGCCTCAATGCCATGAAGGCGATCCACGACCTGCGCCCCTTGCGTCAGACGATCATGCGGGCGGGCATGGCTCGCTAGGGCCGAGCCAGCAAACGCCCGGGCACCCGCCGCGCGCTTGTGGCGCAGCGGCGCGGTATAGGCTCGCGCAGACGAGAGTTGCATACGTATTCAAATTGCGCCAGTGTGAGGCAAACCGCAGTGGAGCAAACCATGACACCCGAAGAAATGAGCACCCGCCTCGTTCGATATGGCGATCTCGTGCCGTGCCGCACGGCCTTCATCGATGCCCATACACCGGGATCGGATCAGAAGGAGAACTTCACCATCATCGGCGGCGGCGTGTCCGAAAGCCCCGATCAGCATGTGCACATCCGTGACACGCCCGGCTTCAACATCGGAGCCGCCGGACAACCGCCGAATTGCCGCAACTCGCTGCATTCCCACAGGACGGCGGAGGTCTTCTTCGTTCTGCGGGGACGGTGGCGCTTCTTCTGGGGCCGGTGGGGCGATGCCGGCGAGGTCGTGCTGGAGGAGGGCGACATCTTCAACATTCCCACCGGCATCTTCCGTGGGTTCGAGAATATCGGCACGGATTACGGGATGATCATGGCGATCCTAGGCGGCGACGATGCCGGCGGGGGCGTGATCTGGGCGCCTCAGGTCATCGAGGAGGCAAGCGATCACGGCCTTGTCCTGTCCGAGACGGGCACGCTCTACGACACCAAGAAGGGGCAGCGGCTGCCCGAAGGCGTCGCACCGATGCCGCTTCTGACGGACGAAGAACTGAAAGAGTTCCCGGAACCCGGCCCCCTGGACGTGATCCCGAACTACGTCGCCCGCTATTGGGATCTCATGGCGCTTGCGAATGGCACGCCTGCACGGGTCATCGGCGAGAATGCCAGGCTTCAGGACCGTCCGGGCTTCGAAGTGGAGCTGCTGCGCCGCGGTTCGATCCCCGAGGCCGAGCGCGTCTGCCAGTCGCACGAGGTGGCCATGGTCGTGCGGGGCCATTGGCGCTTTGCCTGGGGCAACCATGCGATGTCGCTCGCCCCGGGCGACACGCTGGCCATTCCGCCCGGGCTCGCCCATTCGCTGGCGCCGTCGATGTCCGGGGAAGCGTCGCTCTACCTCGTACGCGCGACGGACGACGCCGCAGGTCCGACATTGATGGGCCCGGCCAAGGCCGCCTGACCGCTCGGCGCGTCGCTCTCTCTGCGCTCGGGTCCGCGTCGTGCCGTTGGCCGACACCGGGCCCGAGCGCTGCAGGTAGCCGATCGGCCGCACCCCAATGCGATGTCTGTTCCATACCGATCCACGGCGCGAGGCCGGTTCGCTTGAGCAGGTAGGGGTTGTGGAAGTCGAAAGACGCGGTTGCGGGCAGGAGAGGGGCCGGAGTTCAGTCTTTTGCCTTATGGATCCTACGCGGAGTAGGCGGCGTCTCGGGGTCGGCGGCACACAGGCTCTCGCCATTGCGATCCGGGCGGAGTATCGGCAGAATCCGTGCCTCAACCATGGTTGCGCCACTTCGAGATCTGGAAGATCGCGGCGCGTCGGGAGTAGAACGCGCAGGTTGCGGCATAGCGGAGTCTCCAAAGGGCGCTATGGCGCATGCTATGGACGAGCATTCTCGGCAGCGAGGAGAGCAGATGCCTAGATTGCGCCCACCATTCGGTCCCCCGCGCGCTATGACGGACCGGATCTGCGCGCGACCGGACACGGGCGCTGCAGGCCCGGGGCCCGGCGGCAGCGCAATCGAGGAGCGCGGCCCGGTCGGGTTCTCTCGCCACGATCACACGTCGTGCGTCTCCACCGCCCTGCGCGAGGCCGAGTCGCGCTGCGCCGAGGCCGGCTTGCGCCTGACCCCGGCCCGGCGGCGCGTGCTGGAGATCCTGCTGGAGGAGCATCGCGCGCTCGGGGCCTACGATATCCTGGATCGATTGCGCGACGAGGGGCTCGGGGCGCAACCGCCCGCGGCGTATCGCGCCCTCGACTTTCTGGTCACCCACGGCTTTGCCCACCGGATCGAAGGGCTGAACGCGTTCGTCGCTTGCGTGCACCCGGGGGAAGCCCACGTTCCGGCGTTTCTGCATTGCCGGGCCTGTGGGGCCGTCGCCGAAGCAAGCGTGCCGACCCAGTCCGGCCTGCTGGCCCGCGCGGCCAAGGAGACGGGGTTTTACATCGAGACCACGGTGATCGAAGCGAAAGGCCTTTGCACCGGGTGTCAGGGGCCTGCATCGAGCGGCGGCACCGGCCCGCAAGCGGGGCGCACCGGGTAACCAACGCTGCTTCCCACTGGCAGGTTTCGCGGCGCGCGGTCGCACCCGGAGGTGGGTCTGAACCCGAGGGCTCAGACAGACGCTGCGAAGCGGCGCGTCGAGGCCGCCGTCGAGGCTGCGGGAGGTGCGCGGCTCCCATCCGAGCAGAGCGAATTTCGGCTACTTGGGCGCCCGTGCCTTCTTGGGCCCGTGTTGCGGTGCCGCTGCGGACCCAAGAGTTCTCGCTGTTACTGAGGCCCGTTGGCTCGCAGATATCGCCGTGCCAATACGCGGTGACGGGCGCCATCGCGCCGGCGATGGGGCACGCTCTTCGCAACTTGGGCCGCGCAGCGGCGATGCGCGACAGGCGCAACCGACCGGAGGCTAGCTGTTACGACGCGTTCGCGCTGTTCCAATCCGTCCGAGCGCCCCCCGCAAAGGGGCGAACGGCGCAGTTCAGAGAGTTGGAGCGCCTGTCAGTCCTGGTCGGACAGGAGCGGTGCGATGAGATCCGCGACGGTCTGGCTCACCGGATCCGGCGCCATGACATAGGCGCTGGCGCGTTCGCCGATCGAGCCGGCCCGCAGGGCGTCGACCCGGGCGGAATACTCCTCCGACGGCATCGAGGCCGCCGCCACCGACTTCACCGCGAGCACCGCCGCCACGAAGGCAAACATCGGGCGCGCAATCGGACGCGCCGCGCGGCGAGCCTTGCGGGTGTAGTAGCTTTGACCCAGCGTCCCCTCGGCTTCAAAGCCGCCGCCACGACGATGGATCTTGTCGATTTTTTTCAGCCGCTGGCGAAAGCGGCGAAACTGAACTTCACTCACGAAACACACCTCCACACAACACGAGGTTCGAGGACTTCAGAATAGACACCCAATCGGGCGATGGCAAAAGCGGACAAGGAAACTCAATTTTTCCGTAAACAAAGCGTCGTCCAGTCGCCGATTTCTTCGGATTCGAGAACCGAGCAGCCTTCCGCGCTGTAGGCCGTTTGAACGTCGTTTGCCTGCGCCGTCAGGAGACCCGAAAGGATAATGTGCCCCCCGGGCCTGCAGATGGACGCAAATGCGGGGGCGAGCGCCACCAGCGGGCCCTTCAGTATGTTGGCGAAAATGAGGCCGAAGGGCGCGGCATCCGAGAGGGTGGGGTGATCGGTTCCCGCGGCTTCGAGCACCGTGATGCGCCCCTCCAGATCGTTGGCGGCGACGTTGGCCACCGCCACCTCGACCGCCACGGGATCGACATCGGAGGCGTAGACCGCTTGCCCCGGCCAGACCCGGGCCGCCGCCATGGCGAGCACGGCCGTCCCGCAGCCGATATCGGCGACCGGGCCGCTGGCCCGATCACTCTGAAGCAGCCGGTCGAAGACGCGCAGGCATCCCAGCGTCGTGCCGTGGTGACCCGTACCAAAGGCCATCGACGCCTCGACGAGCAACGCCTCGACCCCAGCGGGCACGGATGCCGCATCGTGCGCGCCGTAGAGGAAGAACCGCCCGGCCCGCACCGGGGCCAGTTCGCGCCGGACCTTGGCCACCCAATCGGTCTGCGGCACTTCCGATACGGCGAACCCGCGGGCGCCGAAGGCCGCCGCCAGGAGCGCAAGCGCCGTTTCGTCGGGCGGTTCGGTGAAGTAGCCGCCGATCTCCCAAAGCCCGGAGCCGTCTTCCAACTCGAAGACACCGACGCCCGTGGGCGCCGGAACCAGCGCCTCCATCGCGGCGCCGAGGCCGTCGGCCGCGGCGCGGCCGGGCAGCGTCGTCAGGGCGGTCCAGGTGGTCATGTCGGGTGTTCCTTGGTACGGCGCGGATGCTGGCTGCCTATCCGATCTGTCCGAGAAGCGGCACCACAATTCGGGCCCGGACACCGCCTTGCCGAAGAGAAGTGGCCGTTGGAGGACGCCGATGAGGGCATGCGACGGTCCGATCGGGCCTGAAGCACAGGGGGCGTGCGGGGCTCCCGCACTCCGCCGCACGGCTTTGCCGCTTGCTGCGTTTGGGCCCGGCACCGGCTGCGCCGGTGCGGTTGCGCCATGGCCCAAGGGGGGCCGCGGGACAGGTCAGGTCAGGCGGATCTCGAACCGGCAGGCGGGGGCGCCCATGGCGCAGCAGGCCACCTCGGTCACGGACGATTCTGGGCTCACCAGAACGCGAAACAGCCGTTCGAACACGGCCGCGTGCCAATGGCAGAGCGGCA
>JBCDGG010000142.1:0-13518 GCA_038757905.1 Pseudomonadota bacterium
GCATCGGCGATCATGCCGGTCGTCGCGACGACCTCCAGGCTATAGCTCTCGGCAGATGCCGGAAGCGCAAGGCCGATGGCCATAAGGGCGGCGAAGGAAAGTCGACGGGCGGACGTCATGCATCAGGCTCCTTGTCGTGACGTGATGAACGGAGGGCGGGTCGCCACCATGCTATTGCAAGTCACTCGCAAGAAGTCAACGCTTTTGCGACTTATTCTCAAGAAAGCCAGGGCTCGCGGTCCGGAACGGCCCGCACGAGAACCTCAACACTCTGATTTCATTACATTAGCCAGCGTGCCCACTACTCTCCCGCCCACGACCTCTTTCGCGGACCGTAAGCCCTGCCGCCGCACGCGTGACTCAGCGTCGACCCGTTGGACGGGAGTTCCTGCTGATTCTCAAAGGGCGCAGGGCTGGCCTGTCACGCCGCCCAAGGAAACCCTGCGCAACGTCCTTGTGCCGCACCGAACACAGGATTACCCCGCGAGCCGTTCCGGTTCCGGCGTGTAGGCCAGGTTCGGAGAGAGCCAACGCTCTGCCTCCGCCAGCGCGATGCCCTTGCGCCCGGCATAATCGGCCACCTGATCGGCGCCGATGCGGCCAACACCGAAATAGGCCGCTTCGGGATGGGCGAAGTAGAAGCCCGAGACGGCCGCGGCAGGCCACATCGCACAGCTTTCGGTCAGCACCAGCCCGGCGCGGCGCTCGGCCTCCAACAGCGCAAAGAGCGTGCGCTTCTCCGAATGATCCGGGCAGGCGGGGTATCCCGGCGCCGGACGGATGCCGCGATACTCTTCGGCGATCAGCGCGTCGGCGCTCGGCGCCGGGCCCGACTCATAGCCCCAGATCTCGCGCCGGACGCGGGCGTGCATCGCCTCGGCCATGGCTTCGGCCAAACGGTCGGCCAGGGCCTGCACCATGATGGCGTCGTAATCGTTGCCATCGGCCTTGTAGCGCTCCGCAATGGCGTGCACCTCGGCGCCTGCATTCACAGCGAAGCCGCCGATCCAGTCCTGACCCGTGGGCAGCACAAGGTCCGACAGGCAGTGATTGGCCCGCCCGCCCCGCTTGTCCGTCTGCTGGCGCAGCATGTGGAAGCGGGCCCGCTCGGTGGCACGCTCCTCGTCGGCCCAAACGACGATATCGTCGCCCGCGCGATTGGCGGGCCAGATCGCGAGCGCCGCCTTCGGCGTGAACCAGCGCTCGGCGACGATGCGCGCCAGCATGTCCTGGGCATTGTCATAGAGCTCGCGCGCGGCGGGGCCGCGCTCCGGGTCCTGAAGGATGCGCGGAAAGGTCTGGCGCATCTCCCATGTCCAGAAGAAGGGTGACCAATCGATGAAGGGCACGAGATCCTCGAGCGCGAGAGCGGGCAGATCGACCAGCCCGGTCTCCCGGGGCGTTTCGGGCACGTAATCGCCTACGGGGAACGCATTGGCGCGGGCGTCTGCAATCGGGATCGTGCTCCGCGCCCGCGCGGCGGACATCCCGTCCGCGAGCGACGTGTACTCGTCGGCCACCTCGGCCAGAAACTGCGGCTTGCGCTCGTCCGACATGAGCCGGGAGACGACACCCACCGCCTTCGACGCATCGTCCACATGCACCACGCCGTTGTCGTAGGCCGGGGCGATGCGCAAGGCAGTGTGCTTTTTCGACGTCGTCGCCCCGCCGATGAGCAGCGGCACGTCGAGGCCCTGCCGGGTCATCTCCGCCGCCACCTCCACCATCCGGTCGAGCGAAGGGGTGATCAGGCCGGACAGACCGATGGCATCGGCCCCCTCCTCGCGGGCCTTGGCGATGATGTCCTCGGTCGGGACCATCACGCCCATATCGACCACGTCGTAATTGTTGCAGGCCAGAACCACGCCCACGATGTTCTTGCCGATGTCGTGCACATCGCCCTTCACCGTCGCCATCAGGATCTTGCCCTTGGCGGAGGTGTCGCCGGCTGCCTTCTTCTCGGCCTCCATGAACGGCACGAGATGGCCAACAGCCGTTTTCATCACGCGGGCGGATTTGACGACCTGAGGCAGGAACATCTTGCCCGCGCCGAACAACTCGCCGACCACATTCATCCCGTCCATCAGCGGGCCCTCGATCACGTCGAGCGGGCGGGCGGCCTGCTGGCGGGCTTCCTCGGTATCGTCGATCACATGATCGGTGATGCCATGGATCAGCGCGTGGGACAGGCGCTCGGACACCGGCGCCTCGCGCCATTTCGGGTCCGCCTTGGCCTGTTTAGACCCCTTGCCGCGATAGGCGTCCGCAATGGCGAGCAGGCGATCGGTGGAATCGTCACGGCGGTTGAGCAGCACATCCTCCACCTTTTCACGCAGATCCGCCGGGATCTCATCATAGACGGTGATCTGACCGGCATTCAGGATCGCCATGTCGAGGCCCGCGCGAATGCCGTGATACAGAAATGCGGAGTGCATCGCCTCGCGCACCGGATCGTTGCCGCGGAAGCTGAACGAGACATTCGACAGCCCACCCGAGACCAACGCGTGCGGCAGCTTCGCCTTGATCTGCCGGATCGCGTCGAAGAACGCGACGGCGTAGTCGTTGTGCTCCTCGATCCCGGTGGCGACGGCGAAGATGTTGGGATCGAAGATGATCTCCCACGGGTCGAACCCGGCCTTATCGATCAGAAGGTGATAAGCGCGTTCTGAAATCGCGAATTTGTGCGCCGCGGTTTCGGCCTGCCCACCCTCGTCGAAGGCCATTACCACCACGGCGGCGCCGAAGCGGCGCACGATGCGCGCCTGTTCGAGAAAGGCCGCCTCCCCCTCCTTCAGCGAGATGGAGTTGACCACGGGGCGGCCTTGCACGCATTTCAGGCCCGCCTCGATCACCTCGAACTTGGAACTGTCGACCATGACGGGGATACGGCTGATATCGGGCTCGGCGGCGATCAGGTTGAGGAAGGTCGTCATGGCCGCCTCGGAATCCAGCAGCCCCTCGTCCATGTTCACATCGAGGATCTGCGCCCCATTCTCCACCTGATTGCGCGCAACCTCGACCGCGGCGGGAAAGTCGCCGCCCAGTATGAGTTTCTTGAACCGTGCGGACCCGGTGACATTCGTGCGTTCGCCGATATTGATGAACCGTCCAGTGCTCATGCGGCATCTCCCGCTTCGAACAGCTCCAGCCCGGACAGGCGCAGCCGCTGCGCGCGTGCCGGGATGGCGCGGGGCGCGAGGCCCGCCACCGCGTCAGCGATGGCGCGGATATGATCCGGCGTCGTGCCGCAGCAGCCGCCGACGATGTTGACGAGCCCGCTCCGGGCCCATTCCGACAGATGTCCCGCGGTTTCGTCCGGCTGCTCGTCATAGCCGCCCATCTCGTTCGGCAAGCCGGCATTGGGGTAGGCCGAGATCCGCGCGTCCGCGACGTCGGCCAGGGCGCGGATATGGGGGCGCATCTCCCCCGCCCCCAGCGCACAGTTCAGACCGACAGAGAACGGGCGCGCATGGCTGACGGAGGCCCAGAACGCCTCCGGCGTCTGGCCGGTCAGGGTGCGCCCGGACCGGTCCGTGATCGTGCCGGAGATCATGATCGGGGGCACGTCGACCGCGTCGCGCAGGGCGTCGAGCGCATAGAGCGCTGCCTTGGCGTTCAGCGTGTCGAAGATCGTCTCCACCAGGATCAGATCGACGCCGCCGTCGATCAGCGCCCGCGCGGCTTCTCCGTAGGCTTCAGCCAGCGCATCGAAGGTGATGTTGCGGTAGCCGGGATCGTTCACATCCGGGCTGATCGACGCGGTGCGGTTCGTCGGGCCAATGGCACCGGCAACCCAGCGGGGCCGGTCGGGCGTGGCGGCCGCATCGGCCGCGGCGCGGGCAAGGCGGGCGGCCTCGCGGTTCAGCTCGGGCACGAGATGCGCCATACCGTAATCGGCCTGGCTGATCGTCGTGGCCGAGAAGGTGTTGGTGCAGATGATGTCGGCGCCCGCGTCCAGAAACGCCGCGTGGATGCCCTGGATCATCTCGGGCTGCGTCAGGCAGAGCAGCTCATTGTTGCCGCCCACATCCTGGCCATGATCGGCAAACCGCGCGCCCCGATAGGCTGCCTCGTCCGGCTTTTCCGCCTGGATCATGGTCCCCATGGCCCCGTCCAGGATCAGGATACGCGCGTCTGCGGCGGCGCTGAGGCTCGGCTGGGTCATCTGGCACACTCCATCGGCGCCCTGACGGCGCGTGAAAGGGGTCAGATACGCCGGGCCGGGCGAGATCGCATCCGAGAAGTTCTCATGATCGTTATGCGGTTCTTATAGAAGCAATGAAGATCAAATTGTTATGGCGCTATTGCCCTAGGCCTCGCGCTCGGTCTCGTCGGCCAGCGCGGTCAACCAGGCCGGAACGTCGCGCGCGTCGACCTCGGCCTCGCGCACCAACCCGTCGAAGTGCTGGGTGAGCGCCCGGACACGGTCCCGCGACCGAAACGCAAGGTAGAACCGCCCGACATAGACGACAGCCAGCAACGGGCCGAAGACCGTCACCGGCGCCGAGAACACGCGATGTGAATCGTAGAGAAACAGCCGCACGGCCGGGAACAGCGTGTCGAGCGCCGCCGCAAGGCTGCGCAACTGCTCGATGCGGGCCGCCTTGTCGAGGCCGGCATAATATCCCGCGCCCGAGGCCATGGCGCGCAGTTCGCCGAGCGACACGGCCATTTCGTAATCCGACACCTGTTCGGCGACCCAGGCGTAGCGGTCCCGCATGGCGCCGATGGCCTGCTCTGGTGTCTTGCCGAGGAAATGCCGGTACTCCCAACGCAGCACGGCCTCCGTCTTGAACACGTCGGGGAGCGTGGCCGGAACGTGGCGGATCTTGTACCCGGCCGCCTCGCGGTGCCAGTCCAGAAGCTGATCGTCGGCCGAGGAGCGCGCGGCCTCGGTCACCAGCACCGCAGCCGCCAGCATCTCCCCCGGCAGTTCGGGCCGGTCGCTCAACCCGAGAAGGTAATCCGTGGAGACGCCGAGGGCCTGCGCGCACCCCGCCGCAAGATGGGCGTTCGGCATGCGCGCGGCCTCGTCCGACAGCAGCTGCGCGATCGTCGACCGATCCACCCCGCAGGACCGGGCGAGGCCCGCGCGCGTCATCCCACGCTCCGCCATCTGCTGGCGCAGCCGAACGCGGAACATCTCGGCGCGGTCACGTTTGTCGAGTTGCGTCATCCCTGGCGTTTTCAGCCACCAGAGATGCCATTTCAATGCGACCTGCAGCCGTGGATCAGGCTGCGCCCAACGCGGCGCGAAGATCGGTGAGCAGGTCCTCGGGGTCTTCGAGACCGACAGACAGACGCACCAGCCCTTCGGTGATGCCGAGCGCCTGCCGCTGCGCCTCCGAAAGCCGCTGATGCGTCGTCGTCGCGGGATGGGTCACGATGCTCTTGGCATCGCCGAGGTTGTTGGAGATCGTGACGATGTCGAGCGCGTTCAGAAACCGGAACGCAGCCTCTTTCCCGCCCGCGAGATCGAGCGACAGCACCGTACCGCCCTTCTCCATCATCCGGCCCGCCAGCACGTGCTGCGGATGCGAGGCCAACCTGGGATAGATCGTGCGGGTCAGCTTTTCGTGTCCGTCGAGCTTCTCGGCCAGATAGCCCGCAGTGTCGGCTTGAGCGCGCACCCGCAGGTCCATCGTTTCCAGCCCCTTGAGCATGATCCAGGCATTGAACGGGCTCATCGCGCCGCCGGTATGCTTGAGGTAGGGCTCCACCACTTCGCGGATGTAGCTGCGGGTGCCGAGGATCACCCCCCCAAGGGCGCGGCCCTGGCCATCGATGTGCTTGGTGGCGGAATACACCACCACATCGGCCCCCAGATCGAGCGCGCGCGAGAACACCGGCGTCGCAAAGACGTTGTCGACGATCACGGTCGCGCTCACGGCGTGGGAAAGCTCGGCCACGGCCGGCAGGTCGATCACCTCCAGCGTCGGGTTGGAAACGGATTCGAGGAAAACCGCCCGGGTCTCCGGCCGGAGCGCGGCGCGCCACTGATCCAGATCGGTGCCGTCGACGAAAGTGATCTCTACCCCGTAGCGGGCAAGCACGTTCTCAAGCACATAGAGGCACGAGCCAAAGAGGGCGCGCGCCGAAACCACATGGTCGCCGGCGCTGAGCATCGAGGTCAGCGCGCCATTGACGGCCGCCATCCCGGAGGCGGTGGCAAAGGCGTCCTCGGTTCCCTCAAGCGCCGCGATCCGATCCTCGAACATGCGCACGGTCGGATTGCCATAGCGGGCATAGATGAACTCATCGTCGCCCGATTGGATGAACCGGCGCTCGGCCTGCTCCGCCGTGTCGTAGACGAAGCCCTGCGTCAGATACATCGCCTCCGACACCTCGCCATACTGCGAGCGGCGGGTGCCCGAATGCACGGCGCGCGTGCGTGCGCGGTATGCGTTGCCGTGGGTGTCTGTGTCTTTCATCTCTTGGCTCTCCTTCAGCCTCCCTTGGATCAGGGAGCCCACACAACCCGGTGTGGAAGGGCGCCTGACCTCTTTAGCGGTTGGTTTTACGTGGCCCGCAATCCGGTGAACAAATCGCCACGACGGGGCTTCGGATACGCCGGGGGGCGGCTCTGGTCAACCGTTACGATCCGGTTACGCAGCCGACACGGGGCCGTAACGGCTCTGTCATCTATAGGTTGGAATAATTGACGCGTGCGCACACAACATGTTGTGGAGGCGGGCAATGCCCCTCTGTCAGGTCAACATCGTCGCCGGAGGCATCGAGGCCCCCCACGCGGCCGAAGCGGCGGTGCGCACCGCCAGTTCGGGCCTCTCCCCCGACACGCCGGCGATCATTCTGATCCATGGCTACAAATACTCGCCAACCCTTGCGGCCCACGATCCCCACCGTCAGATCCTGTCGCTGGACCCGCGCCCCTCGTGGAAGTCGGTCAGTTGGCCGAGGCGTCTGGGGCTGGGCGCGGGGCCGGGCCCCGAGCCGCTCTGCGTCGCGCTCGGCTGGAATGCACGCGGAACGCTGTGGCAGGCCTCTACGCGGGCGGCCGAAACCGGGGCCGCGCTGGCAGAGCTTGTGCGCCTGCTGAACGATCTACGCCCCGGCGCGCCGGTGCAGATCCTCGCCCATTCGCTGGGGGCGCGGGTCGCGCTGTCGGCGCTGCCGCACCTTTCCGCCGGGAGCGTGGCCCGCCTGATCCTGCTCGCGGCAGCCGAGTTGCGCAGCGGTGCGGAGCGCTGGCTGGAGTGCCCGGCCGGGCGCGCCGTCGAGGTGATGAACGTCACCAGCCGCGAGAACGCGCTCTTCGACGTGCTGCTCGAGTGGTTGCTGGCGCCCCACCATGTCGGCGACCGGGCGCTCGGCGCGGGGCTCGGGCGGGCGCTGCCGCGCTGGCTCGACCTGTGGGTCGACGATCCGGCGACCCGCACGGCGCTCGCAGGGCTGGGCTACGAGGTGCCCGCCCCCAACAGGCGCATCTGCCATTGGTCGGTCTATCTCCGCTCGGGCCTGTTCGATCTCTATCGCGCGATCTTGAACGACAGGCTGAGCCTTGCGGAAGTACGGGCGGCGTTGCCGCAAAGGCCCGCGCGCCGCCCTCGTCTCATAGGCGCGCGGGCGAGCCTGCCCTTGCCGATGCTGCGCCGAGGTGCATCCTAAGGGGATATCGCAACCGAAGGACCCCGAGATGCCGCAAGATCCCATCGACCTCTACTACTGGCCGACACCGAACGGCTGGAAGATCACCATCGCGCTGGAGGAGATGGGGCTGCCCTACACGCTGCATCTGGTCAATATCGGCAAAGGGGACCAGTTCGACCCGGAGTTTCTGAAGATCGCACCGAACAACCGGATGCCGGCCATCGTCGATCCGGCGGGGCCGGACGGTGCGCCGATCTCGGTGTTCGAATCCGGCGCGATCCTTCAGTACCTCGCCCGCAAAACCGGTACGTTCTGCGGCAAGACGGAGCGCGAGCGCATCGCGGTCGACGAATGGGTGATGTGGCAGATGGGCGGCGTCGGCCCCATGGCGGGCCAAGCGCACCACTTCCTGAAATATGCGCCCACGATGGATCCGCCGCAGGTGCTGCCCTATGCCCAGGATCGCTATCGCAACGAGGTCGGGCGCCTCTATCGCGTGCTCGATACCCGTCTGGCCAAGACGGAGTATGTGGCGGGGCCCGATTTCACGATTGCGGATATGGCGATCTGGCCGTGGGCCAACGGCTGGGAAGGCCAGCAGCAGACGCTGGACGACAAGCCGAACTTCAAGCGCTGGCTCGACGCGTGCTGGGCCCGCCCTGCCGTCAAAAAGGGCCGAGCCGTGGCCGAAGAGATGCGCAACAACGGACCGACGGACAAGGAGGCCCAGAAGATCCTCTTCGGCCAAAAGGGCTGAGACGGCGCCTCACAGCCCGGCGCGGCCCGGCGCGGCCCCGTACGGCGCGAGGGCCGGGTCGAACTGGCCTAGAGTTTGGCGTGCGACCCGTCGCAGAGCGGCGCGTTGGCCGTCGCCTTGCAGGCACAGAAGAACAGCGTCTTGCTCTCCGCGGCATCGTATTTCATCGGAACGAGCGAGGTGTCCTTGTGGCTGCCATCGCAAAACGGCTGCCGCTCGGAGCGCCCGCAGGTGCACCAGAAGTACGTCTTCCCGGCCTCGACCTCGACCGGCATGGGCGACTTGGCTGCGGGGATGGGGGTGTCTGTCATCTGCGGGCTCCTCTGGCTGGCTGACCCGCCGGAGGTATCGCTGTCGCGCAGGGTGGCAAGGCGGCGCCGCACAGAGCGCCGCGCCTCAGGTCTCGCTGGGCTCGTCGGTCTCGACGTATTTCTGAAGCGACAGGATCGAGATCCAGAGCCACAGGAACAAAGCGATCGGGAAGCCGAACGTCTCGATCTTGACCCACGCATCCGTCGACATCGTGCGCCAAACAAACTCGTTGGCGACCGCCAGCACCGCAAAACCGAAGGCAAGGCGGCGCGTGAGCTTCATCCAGCCCTCATGCGCCATCGGCATGAAGTCTCCCAGCACCCAGGCCAGCCACGACTGGCCGCGCAGAAGGCCGATCCCGAGAAGCGCCGCGAACAGGCCATAGACGATCGTCGTCTTCATCTTGAAGAACGTCTCGTCGTTGAACCAAACCGTCAGCCCACCAAAGACGACGACGAGAAAGGCTGTGACCGCCTGCAGGCGCGACAGCTTGCCCGTCAGCTTCCACAGGATCGCCATCGTCACGAGAAGCACGGGAACGAACCCCGCGGCGGCGATGATGAACCCGTCGTAGTCGACGCCACCGATCGTGAACGTCTCATCCCGCAGATAAAGATAGGCCACGAAGAACCCGAGCGGGGGGCCGAGTTCCAGCACCTGCCGGAGCACGGGATTCACGCGGCGCTCTTCGTCGGGCATCTTCGCGGGCATGGCGCTCTCCTTTTGAGGTTGAGGTGTGGCGTGGCGGGCGGGCTTGTCAAGGCGGCTGGCCCTGTCCGCCAGAGGGCGTCACGCCCCGCGGCTTATCACGGAGGAAGGTATTCCCGGCGCGTCCCGTCCCTGCGGGCAAGCCTTGCTTAGCAGCGTCAGGCGTCGAGCCCCGTCAGGGCCCGGGCGAAATCCTCGGGATCGAAGGGGGCCAGATCGTCGATCTGCTCGCCGACGCCGATGGCGTGGATCGGCAGGCCGAACTTGTCGGCCAGCGCCACCAGAACCCCGCCGCGCGCGGTGCCGTCGAGCTTCGTCATCACAAGACCCGAAACATCCGCGAGCTTCTGGAACGTCTCGACCTGGCTCAGCGCGTTCTGCCCTGTCGTCGCGTCGAGCACGAGGAGCGTGTTGTGCGGCGCGTCCGGATCGCGCTTGCGGATCACGCGCACGATCTTCGCCAGTTCCGCCATCAGATCCTCACGGTTCTGCAGGCGCCCGGCGGTGTCGATCATCAGCAGATCCGCGCCATCGGCTTCGGCCCGCGCCATCGCATCGAAGGCAAGCGATGCGGGGTCAGATCCTTCCGGCGCCGTCATGACGGGCACGCCCGCACGATCCCCCCAGACCTGCAGTTGCTCGACCGCGGCCGCCCGAAACGTGTCGCCCGCCGCGATCACGACCGATTTCCCCGCGGCCCGGAACTGGCTGGCCAGCTTGCCGATGGTGGTGGTCTTGCCGGAGCCGTTCACCCCGACCACCAGCACGACCTGCGGCTTCCTGGCATAGAGCGGCAGCGGCTTGGCCACGGGCTCCATGATGCGGGCGATCTCATCGGAGAGCAGGCCCTTGATCTCGCCCGAGGAGAGGCGTCGACCCATCCGGCCCTCCGCCAGGTTGGCGGCCACCCGCAGCGCGGTATCGACGCCCATATCCGAGGCGATGAGCAGCTCTTCGAGGCTTTCGAGCATCTCATCGTCGAGCGCGCGGCGTGTGATCGTGGCGGTCGGCTCCGGCGGCGCGGGCTGGGGGGCAGGAGCGGGTGTGCTTGGGGGCGATGGGCTCTGGGGCGGCGCGGCTGCCGATTCCCGTGGCACATCCGGCTCCGGCGCGCCGCGCCCGAGCAGCCGCCCGAAGAAACCGGGCCTATCGGGGTCCTTTTGGTCAGCCTCCGGGGTCGATGGCTCAGCGGAGGGGATGCGCTCTCCGGCGACGGGGTCCTCTGGCGCAGGCTCTTGCGGCCGCGGCGCAAGATCCGCCGATGCGGGCGAAGGCGCGAGTGCCGCCGGTGAAGCGGGCGACGGCCCGCGCGCGGCGTCCTCCTCCGACGCGGCGTGCTGCGCAGGCGCCCCGCGATCGACGGTCGCGTCCGCGCCGGGCCCCGGGCGATCCGGCTCGGGAGCAGCGGGACCTTCTGCGGGCTGGCCAGAGGCGCCAGGCGGCGTCTCGTAGGGCGCAGCGTCTGAAAGAGCGCCGGTTGGCACGGCAGAAGTGGTGGCGGCCGGCGGCGAAGACGGCGCAATCGGACGCGGCCCCGGCGCAGAAACGGTCTCTGTCGCGGCGTCCCCATCCTGCGCCGCGCGCATGTCCGGCGCTCGATCCTCCGCCGGGCTCTCGGCCGCGTCCGCCGCTGCGGCACCGGCCCCGGGGAGCGGCGCGTCACGCTCCAGGGCGGCGTCTTCCGTGCCGCCATCCTGCACAATCGCCTCAAGCCCCTGATCGAGCTTCGAGGACGATTTGAACATCCGATCGCGGAGTTTCTTGAAGAACGCCATTGGGGCCTCCCGTGCACTTAAGGGTCACCTAATCGGTGCAGCGCGCGGATGGAAGGGCGGTGCCATGCGTGAACCCGCTCGCGCGCGGCACCGGGCTGGTCAGGTCTCGCGCGATCTGCGAGTGTGCCCCGAAGTATCACAGGAGACGCCGATGCCCCGTCCCCAAAGGTTGCGTGTTGCGCCATTCCTCGCCCTGCTGCTGGCCCTGCTGACGGCCAACTGGGCCAGTGCCGGGCAGCGTCCGATGTCCGCATCGGAGTTCGAAGACTACACCGAGGGCAAGACGCTCTACTTCTACTCGGGCGGCGAAGCCTATGGCGTCGAGGAGTATCACCCGGATCGGCGGGTCACGTGGTCCTTCCTCGACGGCCAGTGCAAGGAAGGCGTGTGGTATCCGCAGGGCGACGAGATCTGCTTCATCTACGAAGACAACCCGACGCCGCAATGCTGGACTTTCTACGAAGAAGCCGGGCGCCTGCGCGCACAGTTCGAGGGGCGCGACGGCGGCACGGTCCTCTACGAAGCGGGCGAGGCCGACGAGGCGATGATGTGCCTCGGCCCGGATGTCGGCGTCTGACCTTTCGGTCGGCCGCCTGACTGTCTTGCCTGAAGCTGTCCGACTCTAGGGTCACGTGGCGCCGCGCGGGAAGCTGCCCGTAGCTCAGAACTGTCCAACGACTTGGAGCCCCTGGCCGGCGTTTCCATTGTTTGGGGCTCTGCCCCTGTCGCCTTTGGCGACGTCCCCGGGATATTTTTGGCAATGTGAGGGGGGGGTCGGTTCTTTGGGGCGGCTCGCATTTGAGAGCCATCGTCTTGGGGGAGCGGTCGGGGAGCGCGATCTGGGGTTGGGCGCTCCGGAGCCGAGGCAGGGGCGGCGTGGGGGGCGGCTTTCAGAGGGAGCGGGGAACGGGTCTGAGAGGACGGGGAGGTGTTTTCGCGGGCTTTCTTGCTTGGTTTGTCTGGGTTCGACGGGTTGGAGCGGCTGACTGGGCGCGTCTGGGGGGTGTCCGGATTGGGGGCGGCGGCGCGCGATGTGAGGTTGAGAGCCTGCGTCTTTTGGGGGAGCAGTCGGGGAGCGCGATCTGGGGTTGGGCGCTCCGGAGCCGAGGCAGGGGCGGCGTGAGGGGCTGTTGCGGGGTTGAGTGTTTGTCCGTGTGCGGCGTGAGGGGCGGCTGTGGTGTTGGCGGCTTGGTGTTCGGTTCGGCTCCGTCGGGATGCGCGGTTGCGGGACGAGGGAAGCCCGAGCGGGGTGTCCGGTTGGGAGACGTTGGCGCGGGGTAGGTCAGCATGGACGGCGCGGGGTCGGGGCCTCGCTGTCCTATGGGGGGGACGTTGGCGTGGGGCAGGTCAGTTTGGGTGGCGCGGGGCGGGAGAGGCCGGGGCGTGGCTGCCCTACGGGGGGCGGCTGGGGGAGGTCGGTATGGCAAGCGCGGGGCCGGAGAGGTCCGGGCGGGGGTGTCCTATCGGAGGCGTCGGTGTGACGGAGACCCCGGGGGCGTGCCCCAGGGTCTCCGCCGGACCATGCCGGATCAGTTCGCTTTGGCGAGGATCCGGTTGATTTCGAAGTGATCGTCCTCGGCCTGGGCCGCTTTCAGGCGCAGTATGTCGGCGGTGGAGAGCGCCCCGGGTGCGACACCGGCCGAGCGCGACAGCTGCTCGGGGGCCAGGGTGCCGCGGCTCGACACGGTGGCGTTGGTCGCGGTCTCGCCGACGTTTTGCAGGGCCGCGATGCGGGCGCTGTCGTCCTCGTCCCGGGCGGCCTTCAGGGCGACGATGCGGCCGGCGGAATAGCCCTCGACGTCGAGCGGGCCGGCGATCTGGGCGAGGTTGGGGGTGCTATCGAAGCCACCGCCAAAACCACCGCCAAAACCACCGGCACCGGCCTCGGCGCGGATCTGGTTGACGCGGACGTGGTTGTCATCGTCCTGGGCGGCCTTCAGCGCCACAAGCTGGCCCGCGGTGAAGGCGCCGGGCTCGGCACCGACGGCGCGGGCGAGGGGGTCGCTGGCCAGGGCCGGGGCGGCGAGGACGGCGAGGGCGGCGGCGGCGATGAGGGTGCGTTTCATGGGTCGGGTCCCTTTCGTGGGTGTGTGTGTCTGGTCGCCGGCGCGGCCCGGGAGGGGAGCGGCGCCGGCGATGGGAGGCATGTGGGGACGGCCGGCATCCATGAAACGGCGACGATCGCCCTGACCCTTGCGCATCCGTGCACATCACGAGGCCGAGAGATCGCTTGCGCGACGCCTGGCCCTGCCCAAGGCCCGGCCCAAGGCCCGGCACCGCCGCGCCCGCCCCCCGCGCGGCCCGGCGTGACGGATGCGCCATCGGCCCCGCCCCGATCCTGCGCCACGCCGCCCCCCC
>JBCDGG010000143.1:0-13460 GCA_038757905.1 Pseudomonadota bacterium
CCACGAAGAAGCCGATGCTCTTGGGGTTGAGCGCGGTGACGAGGGCGGCGTGGCGAAAGACGGCCGCGGCAGAGACCCCCGGCGGCGGCGCCCCGTCCGGTGTCAGCGCAGTGGCGCGGCCCGAGGCGCGCAGCATCCCCCAGCCGAGCCACAACAGATAAGCCGCGCCGATCCATTTCAGCACGGTGAAGGCCGTGGCCGAGGTTGCGATCAGCGCGCCAAGGCCCGCCAGCGCGGCGGTCAGGGCCACCAGATCGCCGAACGCCACCCCCAGCGCCGTGGCCACCGCCACCCGCCGGCCCTGGCTGAGGGCATAGGACAGCACCAGCAGCACGGTCGGCCCCGGGATCAGAAGCAGCGCCGTCGACGCGGCGACGAAGGTCAGCCAAAGGGAGAGATCCATGAATGCGGTCCTGCGGTTGATAGGGAAGGGTGCGTCAGGACGTGCCCGGGGCCGGGACGTGCTGATCGAAAAAGACGGGGTTGCCGTCCGGGTCGATCACGGTGAGCGAGGCGGGGCCGGAGCTGCCCGGGTCGACGCGGTTCTGGATCTCCAGCCCCTCCGCCTCGAACCGGGCCTGCAACACGCGGATATCCTCGAACTCCTCCAGCGCGGTCTCTTCGGAGGCCCAGCCCGGATTGAAGGTCAGCATGTTGCGCTCGAACATGCCCTGGAACAGGCCAAGCGTGCAGTCGCCGTTGCGCATCATCTGCCAATCCTCGCCCCCGGCGCCCTCGATCGGGGCGAAGCCGAGCTTGGTGTAAAAGGCGCGCGAGGCGGCGATGTCCTTGACGGTGAGGCTCAGGGAAAAGGCTCCGAGGGGCATGGCGGGTCTCCGGATGGCGGGGCGAAACGGGGGCTAGGATAGGACGCGCCCCGCGACGGCGTCGAGCTTGGCCAGAAGCGCGCGGTCGCGCTTGTCGGGGGCGGTCAGGATGGCGTGCTCCAGCGCGCGGTCGCAGCCATGGGGGCAGGGCGCGCGGTCGGGGCCGAGCAGCGCGGGCAGGGCGGCGACGGTCGCCTTGGCCCTCTCCGCATTGCCGGTGAGCGTGGCGATGATGTCGGCCACGTCGACCTCGCCGTGATGGGGGTGCCAGCTGTCGTAATCTGTGACCATGGCGACGGAGGCGTAGCACAGCTCCGCCTCGCGGGCGAGCTTGGCCTCGGGCATGTTGGTCATCCCGATCACATCGGCGCCCCAGTGCTCGCGATACATCTTCGATTCCGCGAGCGAGGAGAATTGCGGCCCCTCCATCGCCAGATAGGTCCCGCCCTCATGCACAGTGACGCCTGCGCCCCGCGCCGCTTCCGCGCAGGCCGCGCCCAGGCGCGGGCAGGTCGGATGCGCGACCGAGACATGGGCGACGCAGCCCTGGCCGAAGAACGACTTCTCGCGCGCGAAGGTCCGGTCGATGAACTGGTCGACGATGACGAAATCGCCCGGCGCCATTGCCTCGCGGAACGACCCGCAGGCCGAGACGGAGATCACGTCGGTCACGCCGATCCGCTTCAGCGCGTCGATATTGGCGCGATAAGGCACAGAAGTCGGCGAATGCATGTGCCCGCGCCCGTGCCGGGGCAGAAACGCCATGCCGACGCCGCCGAGCCGCCCGGTCAGGATCTCGTCCGAGGGGGCGCCCCAGGGCGTCTCCACCGCGCGCCAGGCGGCGTCCTCCAGCCCGTCGATCTCGTAGATCCCGCTGCCGCCGATCACGCCGATCTTCGTCTCGCCCATATCGCTGCCTCTCCCGGTGCTTGTGCGGGCGCAGCTTGGCCTTCCGATGCGCGCGCTGCAATCGTCGAAGCGCGCCCCCGCGGCGTCGTTTCACAGGGCGGGCGGCTCAGTCGCGCCGGATGATCCCCGTCAACGCCGCAGCCCCCAGGCCGGTGACGATCCAGCCGAGCAGCGACAGCACCCACCGCGCCCACCACAATACCTCGCCCCAAGGCCCCCGCGTGGTCGACGGCGCCCAGGCATCCGTCTGCCCGAAATCGAGGATCGGGATCACCACATCGGCCCCGTAGGTAAGGCTGTTGAACGTCTCATAGTCCTGCCCCGCCGCCCCGTCCTCCGACCATACCGCCGCCGGGTTGGCGATCCCCGCATCCTCCGCCACCGCCCGCCACTCCGCCGACACCAGAATCGGCGCCGCATTCGGCGCCATGGAGCCCTCGTGCCACGCTTTGTGAGACAGAAAGCTTGCTAGGAGGAACAGGGCTGGCAACCCCCAAACAATAACCCTTTCTATCCGGTATCCGTATCCGAAGAGCCTACGGTAAAGCTGGTCCCCGAGCCAGTCGATGGTGTTCTCAAAGGCAGCAAATAAGGCTTTCGTGCGGGTCGCGTTCCGCCATCGTCGTTTCCTCGAGTAACGTGCACCAAGCCTAAGACGCGCAATGTCAATCGCCTTTGCATCTCGTTCTTGCCCTTGCGCTCGAAGCACCTTCGCCAGTTGTGCGTAAGGCTGCGGGTGAAACTCTCCTTGCCAGACCGATCCGCGCGCGAGCCAATCCAGACGGCTGGTCGAGTCCGTTGGCGCCCCGCCCGAGAGCCGCTCATAGGTGAAGCCGTCGAGGATCATCTGATCCGGCCCCTTCGGCCAACAGGCGAGATCGTCGACCAGATCGCCTACATGTGCGCCAGAAAGGGCGACACGGCCGGAGACCTCTGTGTCCTTTCGGAATAGAAAGCTCTCCGTCACGGTCATCCGCTCCGCAAAGAGGGCGTCTTTATCTGCGTTAACGAATCGACCGTCGACGCAGGAGAGCTGCCCTCCAATTCTTGCGCCCGACAAGCGAACCACCCCGATGGCGTTGAAGCCGTCGGTGAGCAAGACAGCTCTTGCGATCTGGGCGCCTTGGGCGTTCAGAGCGTCCCCAATAGCGTTGTCGAACCGTCCGTTGATGCAGGACAGTTGCCCGCCGATGCTGGCGCCCGCAAGGCTTACCTCCCCCGTGGCGTGGAGCTTGCCACGGAGGAATACAGCGCCCCTAATCTGTGCGCCCTGGGCGTTCAGGGCATCCCCCTTCGCGTTGTCGAACCGCCCGTCGACGCAGGAGAGCTGCCCGCCGATGCTGGCGCCCAACAGGTTGACCTCTCCCGTGGCGTGAAAATCGTCGTGCAGGAAGAGCGAGCCCGTGATGTACGACCGTTGCAAATCGAGTCCTGGTGTCTTGCTTCCCTCAAGAGCAAGGGCGGGGAGGCTGCAATCCTGCGCCGTGATCGGCGCGTCGAAGGTGCAGGCGGTAAGGATGACGCGTCCCGGCGCCCTGGCCCCGGTCAGGTCGAGTTGGCCAGCGACCCAGGCGCCGCTTGCGACAACGCCGCGTTCGGTGGTGCGGCAGGCGGTGCAGCCGCCGCGGATGAGGTAGGCCAGGAGCGGGGCGCGGATGCGGGTGGCGTCGGTGGGGGCGGATGGGCGGGTCTCGCCGAGGTCGCAGTGTCGGCCAGCGCGGCAGGCGGCGATCGGGGCCGTTTCGGCCTCCGTTTCCGGCTCCGCCGCTTTGGCCTTCTCCCAGTCAGCCCAACTCGTGATCCGGTCCATCGCCCGCCCCTTTCCCCCGGGCGGAAGGTGGCAGGGCGGCGGGGCGGGGGCAAGCGCGGCGGGCTCAGTCGCCCGGGCGGTTTAGCGCGAAGACCTCGCGCACAACGGCGTAGTCGCGATAGCCGCAGCGGGCGAGCGGCTGGAACGCGGTGATGTCGAACCGTCCGTCCGACAGGCAATCGTCGCGCAGATGCACGCCCGTCACCTCGCCCAGGACCAGCTTGTTGGCCGCGCCCGGCAGGTCGACGATCTGCGTTAACGTGCATTCCAGCGCGGCGGGCGCGGCGGCGACGCGCGAACAGGGGATCGTCTCGCAGGCCGCCCGCTCGATCCCCGCATCGGCGAACTCGTCCACCTCGCGCGGCCAGGGGCCGGAGGTGCGGTTCATCGCGTCGCGCATTTCGTAGGCCACGATGTTGACGCAGAAGACACCCGTCTCGGCAATGTTGCTCACGCTGTCCTTGGTGCCGTCGCGGTCCGGCTTTGTGGAGGTCGAGGCGAACATCACCTGGGGCGG
Organism: Pseudomonadota bacterium; assembly: GCA_038757905.1. Classification (GTDB taxonomy): domain Bacteria; phylum Pseudomonadota; class Alphaproteobacteria; order Rhodobacterales; family Rhodobacteraceae; genus HLUCCA09. The sequence goes on from JBCDGG010000143.1 coordinate 4,064, forward strand.
CACATAGGCCACTGCGTTGAAGAACGAATAGGGCGCGAGGTTTTCCGCCCCGTCTGCCCCGCGGGTCGAGATCCAGCCGATGGGGCGCGGGGTGACGACGGCGTTGAACGGGTTGTGGGGCAGGCCGTGGCCGTCTTCGGGGCGGTAGAACATGCGCATCTCCTTTGCGCCCCGCCTACCGCCATGCTAGGCGCCGCGCCAGCCGAAACGGGCCCCGGGTCCGCGGCGCGGACGAGGAACGACAACGTGGTGCAGCTGCAGCCCGAAGGGCCGGAGGATTGGTGGGAGGTCGAGGCGCTGTTCGACCTGTGTTTCGCGCCGGGGCGCGAGGCGCTGTCCTCCTACCGCCTGCGCGACGGGGTGGACCCGGTCGCGGGGCTGTGCCTGGTGGGGCGTGACGCAGGCATCCTGGCCTGTGCGATCCGGGCCTGGCCGGTCCGCGTCGGCCCGGCCGAGGCCGCGCTTGTCGGCCCCGTCGCGGTGCACCCGACGCGGCAGGGCGAGGGGCTGGGCGCCGAGCTTCTGGGCGCACTGGCGGCGCGCGCCGGGGCGCTCGGCTGGGCGCGGCTGATGCTGGTGGGCGATGCGCCCTATTACGGGCGCTTCGGCTATGCCCGGCTCGCGTGTGTGGAGATGCCCCCGCCCACCAACCCGGATCGGGTTCTGGGGGTGGGCGACTGGCGCGGCGTCGCCGGCCCCGTCACGCGCTGGACCGGGGATGCGGCACAGACGGGCTGAGGCTGCGCCGCACTCACTCTCCGGCCGCGCGCCGCTTGCCGAACCACATCCGCGCGAATAGGCCGTCGCGCCGCACGAACTGGTGGTAGAGAAACGCGCCCACATGGGCGAGGATCGTCAGCCCCAGAAGCGTGGCGACGAGGCCATGCACCATGCGCGGCGGGTAGGCCGAGAAGTCCGGCGGCAGCGGATCGCCGGAGCCCTGGAACACGATCTCGGGCAGGCCGGCCAGGACCGCGATGCCCATCCCCGACCCCACCATCAGCAGCACCAGCGCGTAGAACAACCAATGGGTCCACTTTCCGATACGGTTCAGGGCGGCGTTGCCGATATCGGCCGCGGGCGGATGGGCTGTCGTCAGGCGGGTCACCAGCCGGATCACCATCAGCGAGCCGATGATCAGGCCGACGGTCATATGCGCGCGCAGGGCGGCCACCTTTTCGGGATCGTTATTGGGCATCTCCGACAGGACCATCCCCCCGGCCATCAGGGCCATGAGGATCATCAGGGCAAGTAGCCAATGCAGGGCGACGAGGACAGGGTGATAGCGGGACATGGAGAGCTCCAATCTGGCGAGTCACACTTATTTGCGAGTACAATATTTGCAATTGCAAAACAATCAAGGCAAATAGTTGCAGCCCGCAACAGAGTTGCCTAGCAAGGGGTATGGACCTGGCCGAACGCACCGCCGAAGTTCGCCGCACCAGCGTCGGATGGATGATACAGCGCCTCGCCCGGCGGCTGGACGATGAGATGAGCCGCCGCCTGTCGGCGCATGGCCTGTCGATCCAGAGTTTTGCCGTGCTGATGACGGTGCTCGAACGCGGGCCGCTCACCCAGACCGAGATCGGGCAGCATTTCGGCATGCCCGCCTATGCGATCAGCCGGGCGCTCGACGCGCTGTCGGAGGCGGGCGTGGTCAAGCGGCAGCCGCACCCCACCTCGCGCCGGGCCCACAGCGTGGAAGCGACGGCGCGGGCCGAGGCATTGGCGCCCATCCTGCACGGCATCGTTGCGGAGGTGAACGCGGCGCTCATGGCCGGGCTGCCGCCCGAGGATCGCGCGGCCCTGTGCCGTATCCTGAGCGGACTCGTCGGCGATCTGGGCCCGTGCGGCCATGGCCAGCGCGAGCCAGGGTCGCGGGAATAGAAGGCGGTCAGCGCCGCGCGCGGCTGAGACCGGCCGATGTTGCAGCGTGCCGGGGCTTGGGCCGCAGCCAAAGTGCCCGCTCGCGGTGTAAACGGGGCGCGCTGGCGTCCGGTTTGGGCAGGAGAGGCGTCCCATGGGCCACCTGTGGCCGTCAGCCCCTCGCTGGCCGCGGCAAGGTCAGCTGCCGCTAGGTCAGCTCTGGCCGCGCAGCCATTCCATAACGGCGGGCCGGACGGATTGCGCCCCGTTCGAGCGCGCATCGTCGATCACCTTGCGCACTTCGGCGACATTCGTGCGGCGCAGGAGGTGCTTCACCGGGCCGATCGAGGCCGGGCGCATGGACAGCGAGCGGAACCCCATCGCCGCGAAGCACATCGCCTCAACAGGGCGCCCGGCATCCTCGCCACAGAAGCTCAGCGGTGTCTCGGTGTCCTCGCACCGGCGCACGATCCACTCCAAGAAGGTCAGGAACGAGACGTTCAGCGTGTCGTAGCGGCGGCGCACCCGCTCGTTCTCGCGGTCAGCGGCAAAGAAGAACTGCTTCAGATCGTTGCCGCCGACCGAGATGAAGTCCGCCGTCTCGAAGAACTTCTTCGGCGAGAAGGCGAGGGACGGCGTTTCGAGCATGGCACCGATCTCGACCTTGGCGGGTAGGGCGCGGCCAAGCTTCTCCTCACGGTCGAGCTCCTTGAAGACCATATCGCGCGCGCCGAGAAACTCGTCGAGCTGGGCGATGAAGGGAAACATCACGGTGAGGGGCCGCCCGTCCGCGGCCCGGATCAGCGCCTGCAACTGCATGCGCATCATGCCCGGCTTGTCGATGCCGACCCGGATCGCGCGCCAGCCCAGGGCTGGGTTCGGCTCGTCCTGCGGCTTCATGTAGGGCAGCACCTTGTCCGAGCCGATGTCGAGCGTCCGGAAGACGACGCGACGCCCGTCTGCGGCGTCGATCACGCGCTTGTAGAGGGCCGCCAACTCCCCGCGCCGCGGCACCTTGTTGCGCACCAGAAACTGCAGCTCGGTCCGGAACAGGCCCACGCCTTCGGCCCCGGAGCTTTTGAGCGATGGCAGATCGGCCATCAGCCCCGCGTTCATATGCAGTGCGATGGTCGGGCCGTAGACGGTGGTGGCCGGCACCCGCCGGATCGAGGCGTATTTCTCCTGCGCCTTGGCGTGCATTGCGATCTTGTCGCGAAACGCCTTGGTCACAGTCTCCTCCGGGCGCAGATGCACGATCCCCTGTTCGCCATCGACGAGGATCTGATCGCCATTCAGCGCCTCGGTGGTGATCGAGCCGACGTTGATGATCAGCGGAATGGCCAGCGCCCGGGCCACGACGGCGGCATGGGATCCGACCGAGCCGTCTTCGAGCACGATGCCCTTCAGCGTGCGCCCATAGGCCAGCAGGTCGCCCGGCCCGATATTGCGTGCGATCAGGATCGGGTTGTCCGGCATTTCGGCGCCGGTGTCGCTGCCCTGACCGGTCAGTAGCCGCAAAAGCCGGTTCGACAGGTCGTCGAGATCGTGCAGACGTTCGCGCAGGTAGGGGTCTGTCGATTGCTCCATCCGCGTGCGCGCGCGGGTCTGCTCGCGCTCCACGGCCGCTTCCGCCGAGAGGCCCTGGGCGATGCTGCCTTCCATCCGGCGCATCCAGCCTTTGGAGTTGGCAAACATCCGATACGCTTCCAGAACCTGGAGGTGATCGGCGTCAGTCTCGGCCTCGGCGCGGGCGGATCCACCGGGCGACGCAGCGGAGGAGGAGCCGAGCAACTCGTCCACCGAGACGCGCAGCCGATCGACGGCGTCGCGCAGGCGATTGGTTTCCGATGCGGCGTCCTCGGCGAAGGGATTGGTCACCATCACGCGCGGCTCGTGCAACCACACCTGGCCCATGGCCGTGCCTTCCTGCGCGACGGTGCCCCGTCCCATGAAGGCGCGCTGGTGCAGCGGGCGCAGGGCGGCGCTGTCGCCGACGAAGGCGCCAAGCTCGGCCATCTCCGCCAGCACCATGGCGACGACCTCGAGCGCGTAAAGCTCGTCTTCGGAATAGGCGCGCGACTCGCGCGACTGCACCACCAGCACGCCCAGCCGTTCGCCCAGCCGCTGGACCGGCACGCCAAGGAAGGCGGAGTACATCTCCTCCCCCGTTTCCGGCATGTAACGGAAGCCGGGCTCGCTCGGGGCGTCAGGCGTGTTGATCGGCTCCGCCCGCGCCGCGACCCGGCCGACGAGGCCCTCGCCAAGGCGCATGCGCGTCTGGTGCACGGCCTCGCGGTTGAGGCCCTGGGTGGCGCACAGTTCCAGCGTCTCGGCATCGCGGAACAGGTAGATGGAGCAGACCGGCGTCTGCATCTCCTCGGCGATCAGGCAGACGACCCGATCCAAGCGCTCCTGGCCCTCTGCCGGTTCGGCAAGGGTCTCTTTCAGCCGTCCGAGCAGTCTGCGGCTCCCGTGCTCGGAGCTGTTCCCATCTGCCATCGTGCGCGCGTGCCCCACTCTCGTGCGGTGCCCTTTAGAGCATAGCTCACGCGGTGTGGGAAGCGTTGCCCACAGCCTATGGGTGTGCCGTGCCGTCCCACCGAACCCATGCGGGCGCGCCCGGTCCTGTCTCAACTGAAGCGGTGCGGGGGCCGTGCGTCCCCAGCTGAAACGTGCGGGTCGCGCGCCCTTGCCGGAGCATCCCCTGCCGTGTGCCGAGGGTGCCTTATCCTCGGTGGAACAAGACGTTCTCCGACCGGATCAACCGAACGGGCATCGAAGCCGCGGCCTAACCGGCAGACGGCTCGAACCGTCCGCGAGGGTGCCGCGCCCTCGTGTCCGTGGCGCGCTCAGCTCTCGAGGGTGGCGTTCGCGCGGTCCAGCCCGAAACTGTCATGCAGCGCCTGGACGGCCAGTTCCAGGTACTTCCGGTCGATCAGCACCGACACCTTGATCTCGGACGTGGTGATCACCTTGATGTTGATGCCCTCGTCCGAAAGCGCCTGGAACATCTGGCTCGCCACCCCGGCGTGGGACCGCATGCCGATCCCCACGACCGACACTTTGCAGACATCGGTGTCGATCACGAGCTGGGAGAAGTTGATCGCCTCGTGCTCCCGCGCCTCGGTGAGGGCGCGCTCGGCCCGCATCACCTGATCCGTCGGGCAGGAGAACGTCATGTCCGTCCGCCCCTCTTCCGAGATGTTCTGGACGATCATGTCGACATTGACGCCCGCCTCGGCGAGCGGGCCGAAGATCGCGGCCGCGATGCCGGGACGGTCGGCCACGGACAGGAGCGTCATCTTCGCCTCATCCCGGCTGTAGGCGACGCCCGAGACCACGTTGGTTTCCATGATATCCTCCTCATCGCAGACGAGAGTGCCGGCGTTGTCGTTGTTGTCCTCGAAGCTCGACAGCACGCGCAGGCGCACCTTGTAGCGCATGGCCAGCTCCACCGACCGGGTCTGCAGCACCTTCGCGCCGAGCGAGGCCAGTTCCAGCATCTCCTCAAAGGCGATCCGGTCGAGCTTGCGCGCCTTGGAGGTGATGCGCGGATCGGTGGTGTAGACACCGTCGACATCGGTGTAGATGTCGCAGCGCTCCGCACCGAAGGCCGCCGCGAAGGCGACCGCGGTGGTGTCGGAGCCGCCGCGCCCGAGCGTTGTGGTCCGGCCCTCGGGCGAAATGCCCTGGAAGCCCGCGACCACGGCCACCCGCATGCCTTCGTCGAACTTCGCGGCAATGTTGTCCTGCGGGATCTCCAGGATGCGCGCGGCCGCATGGGCCGAGGTCGTGCGCACCGGAACCTGCCAGCCCTGCCAGGAGCGGGCGGGGATGTCCATTTCCTGCAAGGTCAGCGCCATAAGCCCCGCGGTCACATTCTCGCCCGAGGAGACGACCGCGTCGTATTCCCGCGCATCGAACAGCGGCGATGTCTCAGAGACCCAGCCGACCAGCTCGTTCGTCTTGCCCGACATCGCCGAGACGATGACGATGACGTCGTGCCCGGCGGCCACTTCGCGGCCCACCCGCTTTGCGGCGCGGCGGATCCTGTCGAGCGTGGCGACGGAGGTGCCGCCGAATTTCATGACCAGACGCGACATGCCGTCCCTTCCTTCTGCCCCAGACGGGCCGCGCGGGGGATAGGCGAAGGGCCGGGGGCACGCAAGGGCGTGCTTGTCGCGGGGGCAGGGCGCCTCGGCCCGACCCCTGCAGGCGTCCGGCCGAGCGAGGCGTCAGGAGCGGCCGTCGGCAGTGGGAATTGTGGGCGCCTCCGCTGTGTCGGGCAGGCCCCGGTCGGCAAGCGCCGACCGCCGCGCGCCAGCGCGGCCGGGCCCAACGGAAAGGGCCGGACAGCATGTCCGGCTCTTGGAGGCGGGAGGGCCCCGGTCTTCTCTCCTGCACCGCCGGCAGGTCCAGGGCCTCTTGGCTGCCCCTGGCCCACGACGGACGCGCGCCGCAAGGGTCGGATCTGGCCGCTATTGCGCGCGCACGACGGGACGCGCGGCAGTTGACCGGCCAAGCCGCGCCGAAGGCGCGTTCCCCGTGCCCCCCAAAAGCGCCGTGGCCGCCGCGCACGCCCGGGGTCAAGTGTGGGCTGGATCGGGCGGGGCTGATCCCGGTCAGGACGCGGGCGCGTGCAGCCGTTTCAGGACGCTCTCGCGCGTCACGCGCCCCAGGGGCGCCTCTGCGTCGTGCACCGCAACAGCGCTTTGCCCCTCCAGCGCGGCCATCACGTCGCGGATCGGCGTGTCCGGCGTGACCTGTACCCCGGCCTCCGCGCCCGTGACCGCGCCCTCTTCCATCACGTCGCGCGCCACAAGCACGCCGAGCGGGTTCATATGCGCAACGAAATCGGCCACATAACCGTCCTTCGGCGCGGTATAGATGTCGCGCGGGCGGCCCGCCTGCACGATGCGCCCGCCTTCCATGATCGCAATCCGGTCGCCCAGCTTGAACGCCTCGTCCAGATCGTGGCTGACGAACAGGATCGTCCGCCGCAGCTTGTCCTGCAACTCCAGCAACTCGTCCTGCAGCCGGGTGCGGATGAGCGGGTCGAGCGCCGAAAAGGGCTCGTCCATCAGCAGGATCGGCGCGTCGGTGGCGAACGCGCGCGCCAGCCCCACGCGCTGCTGCATGCCCCCGGACAGCTCGCCCACCCGGCGCTCGGCCCAGTCCGCAAGTCCGACGAGGTCGAGCTGCTGCGCGACCTTCTCGGCGCGGGCGCGGCGCGACAGGCCCGACACTTCCAGCCCGAAGCCGACATTCTCGGATACGCTGCGCCAGGGCAGCAGGCCGAATTGCTGAAACACCATGGCCACCCGGTTGCGGCGGATCTCGCGCAGGGCCGCGGATGCACAGGAGGCGACATCGGTCATGCCGCCCTTGCCCCGCACCTCGACCGCACCGCGGGTCACCGGGTTCAGCCCGTTCACGGCGCGCAGCAGCGTCGACTTGCCGGAGCCCGAAAGCCCCATCAGCACCACGATCTCGCCTTCGCCGACATCGAGCGTGCAGTCGTGCACCCCCAGAACCTGGCCCGTCGCCGCCTGGATCTCGGCCCGGCTCTGGCCCTGATCGGCGAGCGGCAAGGCCTGCTCGGGGTCCGAGCCGAAGACGATGGAGACGTTTCGAAACGCAACGGCAATGCTCATTTTTCGACCCTCAGCATCCGGTCGAGCACGATGGCCACGACCACGATCACCAGCCCGCTCTCGAAGCCGAGCGAGGTGTTCACCTGATTGAGCGCCCGCACCACCGGCACGCCCAGCCCATCGGCGCCGACGAGCGCGGCGATCACCACCATCGAGAGCGACAGCATGATCGTCTGGTTCAGCCCCGCCATGATCTGCGGAAAGGCCGAGGGCAGCTCCACCTTCCAGAGCTTCTGCATGGGCGTCGCGCCGAAGCTGTCGGCCGCCTCCAGAAGCGGCGTCGGCGTCGCCGAGATCCCCAGATACGTCAGCCGGATCGGGGCGGGCAGCACGAAGATCACCGTTGCGATCAGGCCCGGCACCATGCCGATCCCGAAAAGCACGATTGCCGGGATCAGGTAGACGAAGGTCGGCAGCGTCTGCATCAAGTCGAGCACCGGCCGCATGGCGTCGTAGACCCGGGGCCGGTGCGCCGCCCAGATCCCGATGGGCACCCCCAGCCCCATACAGACGAGGCAGGCCGAGAGCACGAGCGTCAGGCTTTCTGCCGTCTCCTCCCAATAGCCCTGATTGAGGATGAACAGAAACCCGAGCGCGGTTAGCAGGCAGAGCTTCCAGGAGCGTTGCAGCATCCAGGTGATGCCGGTGAAGACCGCGATAACGACGAGGGGATGAAACTCCTCCGACCATAGCGTCGCGCCCTCCGTTCCCGTCAGCCAGGCGATGCCGGGGGGATCGAGAAAGAGCATGAGGATTGCGTCGATCACCCCCTCCAGAGCGATGGAGAGCGCATCGAACGCGCCCGCGCCGACGCGCTGCAGCCAGTCGAAAAGCGCGGCTGCCGCGTCTCCCACGGGGATCTTGTTCTCGGTAAGCCAGCTCAGCATGGGCGGCGGGGCCTTTCGTGTTACGATCTGCGCGAAGAAACGAGGAGGACTCGCGTGTCAGATCTGGTCTTCTACACCAACCCTATGAGCCGGTCGCGCATCGTGCGGTGGATGCTGGAGGAGATCGGCGCCCCCTACGACACCGCCGTTCTGGACTACGGCGCGGACATGAACACGCCGGACTATCTGGCCCTCAACCCGATGGGCAAAGTGCCGGCGATCACCCATCGCGGCACCGTCGTGACCGAAACCGCGGCGATCTGCTGCTATTTGGCGGAGGTCTTTCCCGAGGCGCACCTCGCCCCGCCTCCCGGCAGCCCGGACCGCGGGGCGTTCCTGCGCTGGATGTTCTTCGGGGCCGGGCCGGTCGACGCCGCCGTGACGAATGCCTCGTTCGGTTGGGTGCCCGAGTCGCCGCGCGATCGCGGGCGCCTCGGTTACGGCTCGCTCGAGCGGGTGGCGGATGTGCTGGCCGCCCGCCTGGCCGAGGGGCCCTGGCTGACGGGCGATACCTTCAGCGCCGTCGACGTTTTTCTCGGCGCCCAGATCGTCTGGGGGCGGGATTTCGGCGAGATGCCGGACAGGCCCGGCTTCGCCGCCTATGCCGAGCGGATCAAGGCGCGCCCCGCCGCGCTGCGCGCCAATGAGATCGACGATGCGCTGATGCGGAACGCCGCGCCCCACGGCTAGGGCGCGGGGCGCGGGTCCGTCGCTCATTCGGCGAGCATGGCGCCAAGGGCAGCGGCCGCATCGCCGCCATCGGCGGTGGTCACACCGTCGACCCAGGCCATGGCGGCGTCGGCATTGGCCTTGAGCCACCCCATGGCCGCCTCTTCCGGGTCCTGCCCGTCGTCGAGGATCGCGCCCATGATCTCGTTTTCCATGGCCAGCGTGAAGGACAGGTTGTTGAGGAACGTGCCGAGGTTCGGACATTCCCCCGCCAGCCCGGCGCGGGTATTGGTGTAAACGGTCGCGCCGCCCAGATCGGGG
>JBCDGG010000144.1:0-13455 GCA_038757905.1 Pseudomonadota bacterium
CGCGGCCGCCCCCGTCGATCCGTCACCGGAGAGCGCCTCCGACTCGCCGAACCCGAAGGTTGCGTCGCCCTGGCTCGGCAGGCCCGGATCGCGCGGCGGAACGATGACGTCGATGGGATCGGGCTCGATGACCACTTCGTCATCGCGCGGCGTGACCTCCAGGGCGCCGACTTCGAACTCGATGTCGTAGTTCGCCAGGCCCTCGCCCTGTGCGTTCGATCCAAGGATGTCGAACGGGCTGTCGTCTGCCACGGCCTCCTCTGCGGCGCCGTCGCTGAACAGGTCGACCGATGTGATCGTGTCGTTGTTGACCAGACCGTTTTGCGAGAACTCGTCGCCGTCGAAGACGAAGAGATCGCCCTCTGTCTTCGACTGGTCGTCCGGCGTGATCACCAGGGACCGTGTGTTCACGGTCAAGGTGCCCTCCTCGACGATCGAGATGTCGTAGTTGCTCAGGCCCTCGCCCGTCACATCGCCGGAGATGATGTCGAAGATGTCGGCCGGGGCGGTTCCGGCTTCGCCGTCGCTTTCGAGGCCGACCGTTTCGATCAGGTCTTCATTGAAGAGCTCGCCCGCGGTGATCTCCCACCCGACGCCTTCGGTTTCGTTGAGGGCGAAATCGTTGCCGTAGGTGTTGCTCTGACCCAGCGTCGTCAGCGTGATCGGTGCGGGCGTCACCGCCAGAGACCCGTCATTGGCAATGTTGAACGTATAGTTTTCAATGCCTTGTCCGGTTACGCCCGTGACGGCGATGTTGTAGTCTCCGACGATGCTGGTGCCATCCGTCCCGGCGCTGCCGAGGGTGACCGCGGTGAGGGAATCGCCGTTCACGAAGTCCGGCGTCCCGCTTTGCACCCAGCCCACGCCTTCTGTCTCGTCGAGGACGGAGGAGAGGCCGTAGACTCGCGACTGATCGAGCGTCGTGATCGTCAGGTCGATTTCCCGCGGGTCGACAAAGAGCAGGCCGACCTCGTTGATCTGGATATCGTAGTTCTCCAGGCCGGAGCCGCTGATTTCACCCGCGAAGATATCGTAGGATCCCACCGGCGCGGTCACATCGGTGCCGTCGCTGGTGAGGGCGATGCTGTCGATGCCGTCGGTGCCGACGAACGGATCCTCGCCGACGATCTCCCAGCCTGCGCCCTCGGTCTCGGCCAGCAGGAACGCATCGTCGCCATAGGTCTTGCGCTGATCCAGCGTGTCGATCAGCACGTCGATGACGACGATCATCTCGGTGACCGTCAGTTGGCCCAGCTCCACGAAAGTGATCTCGTAGTTGGCGACGCCGACACCGGTCGGGTCCCCGTCCACAGTGATCGCATAGGTGCCGACGGGCGCGTCGACCGGCGCGCCGTCGCTCGCCAGCGGCACGGTGCCGATCGAGTCGCCCGTCACCAGAGCGCCGCTGGTGATCTCCCAGCCCTGGCCTTCCGTCTGGGCAAGGCTGAACGTGGCGTCCCCGAAGGACTTCGTTTGATCGAGCGTCGTGATTTCCAGAGGTGCCGGGGTGATCTCGTAGGTGCCGACACCGTAGATCACGGTGTACTCCACGAGGGCGGTCGACTGCGCCGTTCCGGGGGCGCCGGTGAGGTCGAAGATGCCGACATTGGTATCCGGCGCTTCCAAATCAGCGAAGACGGCCGTCGTGTCGAGCGTGTCACCATCTGGGCCGAACACGAACACATCCGGCCCGCCAAAGACCGTTCCCGTGAACGCGGGCGCGTCTGTCCCGTACTGGATGATCTCGTCGTTCGGAACGGCATAGACCACGGGGTCGATCGTGTAGATCTGCGGGTAGATCCCGCTGATATCGCCCGGTGCCCAAACATTCTCGAAGTCGAAGCCGAACGAGCTGGCGAGGGTCACGAAGCCGAGCGTGTCCTGCAACTCCGCCGTGGTCAGGCCGGTGCCTCCGGCGCTTGTCGTCTGGCCGGACGTATCGGTGTCCCAGAAGACGCCGATGGCCGAGCCCCCAGTGTTGCGTGCAATCGCGCCGCCTTCGACAGCGTCTACCCCCGCGCCATTGCCCGTCACGGCGCCCGTCGAGATTGCGTAGATCGTCGATCCGCCCGTCCCGGTCTGGCCGACGAGACCGCCGACCAGCTCGAGGCCGGCATTGCCCACGGTGCCCGTCGAAGCGACGTCGCCCGTGGCGTAGACATCTACGATTGTGCCCAGGTTCTCCCCTGCGAAGCCGCCCATGGATAGGTCGATCGTGTCGGACGCTGCCGTGACCGAGCCTGTCGCCGCCGCCCGCTCGATTGTCTCGTCGATGTTGGTTCCCACGAAGCCGCCGAGCGTGGCGACGCCCGGGGTTGCGAAGACCGGGGGGATCGACAACTCGGTGAAGGACACGTTTCCTTCGGCGCGTGCGTCGGAAATCGTGTCGGGCATGGACGCTTCCAGGCGGCCAACGAAACCGCCGGCAGCGGTTTCGAAGTTCGAGGAGACCGTGACGCTCACATCTGTCGCAACGGTGTTGGTGGTGGGGTCGACGGCCGCGCCGGTGAAGCCGCCGACTGCCGAGACGATGCTGACCGCCTCCACGTCCACGCTGCCGGTCGCGAAGGAATCCGTGATGGTGCCTCCGTTCAGGCCTGCCAAGCCGCCGACGCTGAGGACAAACGAGCCTTCGAAGGAGCTGTCCAGCGCGTCCATGAAGACGGTCGTTGCCGCAGAGGACAGGCCGTCCGTCAGGGTTCCGAAGTTCGCACCAACGAGGCCGCCCACCACGGCACTGCCAAGCGCGGGTGAGAGGGAACTGCCGAGCGCGACGCTCGTGGCCCCGAAGGTATTGCTGACAACGTTGAGATCGGCCCCGAAGCCGTTGACGCCGATCGCACCCCCGACGGCAAAATCTGCCGATCCGGATACGTTGAGAGTGGCCCCCGGACCGATCGACTCGACCCCGCCGAGGTTGTGGCCCACGGCGCCGCCGACAAAGGCGTCCATGAACCCGGACACTTCCGTCGCTTCTACCGTGATCGTCGTGGTTGAGTCGGGATTGGCCAGGAACCCTTCGTTGCGGCCGACAAGGCCGCCGACAAACGTGTCGGTCTCGGCGGTCACGTCGATGATGCTCGTGACCGGGCCGAAAGGACCTTGCGGGTTGATCGAGGCGGTTGTGGTGATCAGGCCGACGGCGCCCCCGACCCGGGATTCGGCAAAGCCGCTGGTCGTCACGTCCAGGTCGGTTGACGTGGGGTCGAAGATATCCAGGACGCCGGCGTTGGTGCGCCCGACGAGCCCGCCAATGTTGACCGTCGATCCAAGGACTTCGGTCTGGTCGATTTCGGCGATCACCGTCGTGGAGGGTGTATCCGGGAACGTCAGGACCCCGGTCATCGAGCCGATGTCGCCGACGAGGCCCCCGATGTTGCCGTTGCTGCTGATTGCTTCGTCGTTCTCTTCCGCGAGGGTCACGTTGACCGTGGTGTCGCCTGAGAGATCGAAGCCAACGTCGCTCGACGTCTCGATGCTTCCGAAGACGCCGCCCACATTTGCGTCGCCGTCGCCCTCGATCGTCACGGTGGTGCCCGTCGACACGATATCGGTCATGACGGCGACGTCGCTCGTCACCAAACCGGCCACGCCGCCGGCGTGCACGCTCTGATTCTCGAACGTATCGACGCTGACGGTGCCACTGAACGTGACCCCGTCCATGGACCCGCCCTGGAATTCGCCCGCGACCCCGCCGATAATGACGTTCGAAGTACCTTCGCCCTCGACCTGGAAGAGGTCAGATGCGCCGACCGATCCCTGGACGGACACATTGACCAGATCGGTGAACTCCGAAAACGCGATCAGGCCGCCCACTTCGACGGTGTCTTCCTCGCTCCCCGAGGCGTTCTGGAAGATATCCAGGCCGGACAGGGACAGGTTGCTGATCGTTGCCCCGTCGGTCTGGGCGAACATGCCGCTTTGCGGCACGTCCCAGCGCGAAAACAAGTCCGTGATCTCGAATCCGTTGCCTTCCAGGGTGCCGGTGAAGGGGCTGCTTTCGCCGATCGGCAGGAAGCCGATGGGCGGTCCTTCGGACGGGGTCCACCAGCCCGAGGTGCCGGACGCGTCGATGTCCTGCCCAAGCTCCCAAGCGGATTCGAGCAGCACGGGGTTGCCGGGCAGCGTCGGGACGGACCCGAACGAGGCCATGCCCTGCAGCGCGAAGACATCGTTGATCTCGAACGGATCGAGCGCTGACCCGTCGCCTGCCGCCCGCAGGAAGGACGTGCCGAACTCCAACTGGAAATCGTTTGCTTCGAACGTGGCCGGCGTGACCTGGCTTTGGATCCAGGTGCCTTCGGTCAGGATGAACGTGTCCACGTCGACGTTGCCCGCCGTGATGCCGTCACCGGGGAAGATCTCCTCCGCGGCGCCAATCTCGAGCGTGCCGTTGGGCAGCGTGATGTCGGCCTGCAGCAGGATATCCTCCTGCGCGGTCAGAAGGAGCGTGCCGGTGCCGGTGGAGACGACATCGCTCGTCACGGTGATGCGGCCGCTGTTGCCCGGCACATCGCCCGAGGACGTATCGACAACCGCGGTCCCGCCGCCGTCGATCACTGTGGTCAGAGATCCTGGCGTGACGGTCGATCCCAAACCGCCGCACTCGACGAGTTCGCAGATCTCGAAGTTCTCCGGGTCGAGCCAGAGCGTGCCGCCCTCGCCCACTAGGACAGAGGCGTCGAAGGTGAGCATCTTGGCGCTGGACACCTCGACAAAGCCGCCCGTACCGCCATTAGCGCCGCGCGCGTCGACCGATCCGAGGAACACGGTCTCCGCATCGGACCAGATCGCGGCCTCGCCGCCGGCGCCGCTGTCGATCGCGGACACGTCGATCGAGCTTGCGGCGTCGACCGACACCGTTTCGGCGCGCTGCAGCGGGCCCTGGCCCGCGAAGTCGCCGCCGATCCGGACGGAGCCGCCGCCGCCTTCGCCGCTGGCATTGATGGTTGCGCCGGCGAGTTCGATGTTGCGCCCGGTGATCACCACATTCGGCCGTTCCGCCGGACGCGGCGATGCCGCCACCAGCGTCGCGGAGCTGCGCGGGGCCGTGCTGACCGTCCCGGTCACCCGCACGGTGCCGCCCAGGCCGCCGCCAAGCACGATGCGCCCGTCCCGGCCCGAGACCGAGCGCGCTTCCGTTACGCCGGAGAGGTTCACCACGCGCCGCGCGGCCTCGCGCGCCGTTGCGGCCCGCATTTCGATCAAGCCGCCGTCGGCGGAGACGCGTCCGGCCTGCTCGATCAGCGTCTCTCCGTCGCTGCCTGAGGGCACGGCGATCTGCAGGAACCCGTCGCCCGACAGATCGAGCGTGGCCTGCTCGCCCGAGCCGAAGCCGATCCGGCCCAAGGGAGCGACGATGGTGCCGGTGTTGGACACCTTGCCGCCGAGCAGGGCCGCCATGCCGCCCGCGCCGACCGTGATCGCACCGTGGTTCTCCACCGCGGCCGATGCGCCATTGCCGTTGAAGCGCAGGCGCCCGGCCATGAAATCGTCATCTTCGATCTGCAGCGACGAGGCTACGAACCCCTGCGCGTCGACCCGGCCGGTCGGGCCGACGACGACACCGCGCGGGTTCACAAGGTACACATGCCCGTTGGCGCTGATCGAGCCGTCGATCCGCGAGCCGACATTGCCCGTCACGCGGTTCAGAATGGCGGAGTTGGAGTTCGGCTGGTTGAACCGGACGGCATTGCCCTGGCCTACGGAGAACCCCTCCCAGTTGACGACGGCGCGCTGGCTCGACTGGTTGACATTGAGCTGGGAGGCAGACGGCTGCGCGATCTGTGCCGCCCCCTGCACCACCTGCCCGCCCGTGGGCAGACCTTCGGCATAGGCGTAGGCCGGCAGCCAGAAGGGCGTCAGCGCGGTCGTGGCGATGAGGGCGAGACGGTAGGCCCGCAGGCGGCTAGAAGCGGTAGTTGGCCGCGATCGAGAAGGCGTTTTGGTCGTCTTCGTCGTCATCACGAATTCCTCTTCCGTACTCTATGCGGACCGACGCATTCGAGAAGCGCGGCACGACCTCATAAAACAGATCCACCCCAATCCCGAAGGCGGATGCATTGGTTTCGTCTTCTTCGTCTGCCGTCGGTTCCTCGCGGAACACGGCACCGGCCGCAGCGAAGGCATAGGGGCTCAGCGTCAGCGGGCGATCGCTGGCCGCAATCGTATAGGAGCGGGCGAATTCGCCCCGCAGCACCCATCCGCTGTCCCCGTTCAGGGTGCCCGCGTCGAAGGGCGACAGCTCGCGCGACGAGGCCAGCCCCATCTGCTCCGAAATCGCCAGGGGATCGCCGAAGGATGTCTGCACACGCCCGTTGATCGTGAGCAGGAACGACTCGCTTATCGGCGTGCGATAGCGCCCGCTGATCTGGAGCTTGCTGAAGTCGGCATCCGTGCCCGGACGCGACAGCGGCACGCCGCTATCATCGGCATCCTCCGCGGTGCGCGCGCCAAATGCGTCGACCCCGAGCGAGAGTTCGCCGCCGAGTTCCAGCGCGCTCGAATCGTCGAAGAGCCAGAACGCGTCCGCCGCGAGGCGGAAGATGCGCAACTCGTCCTCATAGATCGTCTCAGTTCCGGCGGGGGTGTCGATATCGAGCGAGTCGTCCTGACTGTCGAAGGCCAGTTGCGTCGTCAGGTTGAAGTTGCGCGAGCGGATCCAGGGATAGAACAGCCGGGCCGACCAGCGCGTGAAGTCCGACGGGAGGTCCGGTCCGTCCCCGTCCGAGTTCGTCTGGCTGTTGGTGCCTTCGAGGTTGAAGGTCAGCCCGTCATTGCCGAGCGGGACGACAAAACCCGCGGCGAAGGTCAGCAGGCGGGGGTCGTCTGTCAGGTCCTCGGGGTTCAACGACAGCCGCCCGTAGATCGACTCGCCGAAGCCCAAGAGGCCGTTGGCCTCGGCCCCGAAGTCCAGCTTGTAACCGCCGAGGCTGTCCGAGAGGGAGTTATCGAACCCCACGAAGCCGGTGACCGAACGATACTGCGGGTCGAGGATAATCACCGTGCCGCCGGGCTCGGCACCGGCCTGCAGCGCGGACCCGAGCGCCACGCCATAGGTATCGCCGGCCAGCAGGATGCGGCGCTCCAGATCGCCGAACTGAAGCGCGCCTTCGCCCACAAGGGGATCGGTCAGGTTCTCCAGGCGCGCGCGGATCGGTTCCGGCACATTGCTGGTGTCGATCTCCTCGACAAACCCGTTCACCACCGCAAGCCGCAGGGTGCCGCCATCGCGCAGCTCCTGCGCCGGCAGCACCACCCGTGCCAGCACATAGCCCTCGTTGACATAGTCGGCTTCCAGGGCCGAGGCGGCTTCGAAAAGCTCGGAGGCGGGAATGCGGCCGCGCGTCAGCCGCTGCCGCAGTTGCGCGGTCTCGTCCTCCAGACCGGGTAGCGTGCCTTCGACGCGGACATCGGCGATCTCGATCGACAGACGTTCCGCCCCGGGCGGTGCGGCGAGACCGGGTTCGCCGGAAAAAACGAGGGATCCCTGAAGGCGTTGCTGGGGCGGTGCGAAGCCGCCTTCGGTCACTTGGCTTGCGGTCTGCGCGATAGCCATGCCCGCCGAGGTTGCCAGAAGGAGGGCCACGCCGGCCCTGCGAAAGGCCGTCGTCGGGTGAGCCCCGGACGGCGGTTTTTGCTTCACCAAGGCCGAACTCCGCAGTTAAACGACGTATGGTCAACGTTTTAACAGAGTGTGCGCGGGAAAAGAAGTCATTGGCGCGCTGACGCTTCTTGTCCGGCGTCCGGGGTTGTGAATTGGGCACATCCGGGCGCGCCTGATTGCTTGCCGGTTTACCCTCCGGCGCGATTGCCCGATCATTCCGCGCAGGCGAGGATCCCGTCGACGTCGAGATGTTCTTCGATGTGCTGCGCGAGCCGGTCGAGCGTCTCCTCCACGCCGGCACCATAGGCGGAACGTGAAGTTTGCCCGAAGCGCGCCAGCCAGGCCGCGCGGAAGGCATCGTCGCGAAACATGCCGTGTAGGTAGCTGCCCGCGATCCGCCCGTCGGGGCTGCTCGCGCCCTCCGCCGCGGCGCCGATATGGGCGAACGGTCGGGATCGGTCGGGCCCGTCCGTCTGCCCGATATGGATCTCGTAGCCCGTGAAGCCCATGCCGGTACCGGCATGCACGGCCTGCGTCTCGGTCAGCCTCTTTTCGGGGGTCATCACCGTTTCGACGTCGAGCAATCCGAGCCCCGCATCCGCGCCGGCCGTGCCTTCGATCCCGTCCGGATCGTCGATTCGCCGGCCGAGCATCTGATACCCGCCGCAGATCCCCAGAACGTGGCCGCCCCGGCGGACATGCGCCTTAAGGTCGACGTCCCACCCCTGATCGCGCAGGTGGGCGAGGTCCCCCCGGGTGGATTTGCTGCCCGGCAGGATCACGAGGTCCGTGTCCCCCGGGATCGGCTGCCCCGCGCGCAGAACGGTCAGCCGCACGCCGGGCTCCTGCGCCAACGGGTCCAGATCGTCGAAGTTCGCGATCCGTGCCAAGCCGAGGCAGACGATGTGCAGCGCGCCATCCGACGACCCCGTGCCAAGGTCGAGCGCGTCCTCGGCGGGCAGCCGCCACGCTTCGGCGAACCATGGCAGGACCCCCAGCCCCTTCCAGCCCGTGCGCCGTTCGATCTCGGCATAGCCATCGTCGAACAGGGACGGATCGCCGCGGAACCGGTTGATGAGAAAGCCCGCGACCATCGCGGCATCCTCCGGGTCGAGCACGGCCTGGGTGCCGACGATCTGCGCGATGACGCCGCCGCGATCGATGTCGCCCGCCAGCACGACGGGGATCCCGGCCGCGCGTGCAAATCCCATATTGGCGATATCGCCCGCCCTCAGGTTGATCTCTGCCGGGCTGCCCGCGCCCTCGACCAGGATGAGATCGTGGGCCACGGCCAGCCGCCGGAAGCTGTCGAGCACCGGCGCCATGAGCTGCGGCTTGAGCGCGGCATAGCCACGGGCATGGGCCGTCGCAAAGCGCTTGCCCTGCACGATGATCTGGGCGCCGGTCTCCGTCTCGGGCTTCAGCAGGACGGGGTTCATATCCGTGTGGAGCGGGACGCCGGCCGCCATGGCCTGCAGTGCCTGCGCGCGCCCGATCTCTCCTCCGTCGGATGTGACGGCGGCATTGTTGGACATGTTCTGCGGCTTGAACGGCGCCACCGACAGCCCCCGCCGCCGGGCCGCGCGCGCGAGGCCGGCCACCAGAAGGGACTTGCCGACGTTCGAGCCGGTGCCCTGTATCATGAGCGCGCGGGCCGTCATGGGGGCGTTCTCCTGCTGTGCCTTCGGGGTGCAGACGGGCGATGGGCGCGCCAACGGGGCGATCATTGGCTTGCCGCGGCTCCGGCAGCAAGGCCCCCCGTCGGGCCGCCCGGGCGCGGCGGTTTTGGGCGTTGCCTTCCGCATCGAATGCGGATGATCCTGATCGCGCCGCGCGAACGAGAGGGATTGACGCGTTCATGGCCGTTCACCGCTTCCCCGCCCGCTCCGGAGGCAGACCCCGTCTTGACGCCGCCCGTGGTGCGGCGCTGATCGCCCTTGTCGGTCTCTTGGGCTGCGGACAACCGGCCCCGCCCTATGCCGAGCCGCTGCCGATGCCCGAACGCGCAACAGCGGGCGGCGGCGCGGGCGCGGTGGCCACCGGCGGACGAACCGTCCGCGTGCCCGCCTCCTCGCCGTTTCAGCGACAGCCGTTTCCGCCCGCGCCCCCCTCCGCGGCGCCGCAGCCCTCGCTCGGCGTGGACAACAGCCGCACCGAACAGGCCATCGGGGCGCTGGAGGGCCGGGTGGACGAAAACCGCTTCGGACGGGCGAGCGATTGCCGCGCCGGGGGCGGGACGTTCACGAACACGGGATGCCTGCCCAACTAGGCGGCACAGGGCGTGCTCTCTGCCCGCCATCCTTCCGTTATGCGCGCAATCCGGTTCCTCGCCGCCACAGCTTTCACACTCCCTCAAACATGGCGGCCGGAGAGGCTTGGCGCTGCAGCGGAAGCGTGAGAGGGTCCGCGCCGCGCCCGTTGATGCGCTGGACCGAAGGAGAGCGTTCGATGACCCGTCTTTACGACAGCCGTAAGCGTGTTCTTGTGACCGGCGGCGCCGGTTTCATCGGGTCTCACTTGACGGACAGGCTGCTGGAGCAAGGCCACGAGGTGTTGTGCGCCGACAATCTGTTCACCGGCACCAAGCGCAACATCGACCACCTCGCCGGGCATCCGCGGTTCGAGTTCATGCGCCACGATGTGACCTTTCCGCTCTATGTGGAAGTCGACGAGATCTACAACCTCGCCTGTCCGGCCTCGCCGATCCACTACCAGCACGACCCGGTGCAAACGACGAAGACCAGCGTGCACGGCGCGATCAACATGCTGGGCCTGGCCAAGCGGCTGAAGTGCCGGATCCTGCAGGCCTCGACCTCGGAGGTGTACGGCGATCCGCACCAGCACCCGCAGACGGAAGCGTATTGGGGCAATGTGAACCCGGTGGGACCGCGCTCGTGCTACGACGAGGGCAAACGCTGCGCCGAGACCCTGTTCTTCGACTACCACCGCCAGCACGGGCTGGACATCAAGGTGATCCGGATTTTCAACACCTACGGGCCGCGTATGCACCATGCAGACGGGCGGGTCGTGTCGAACTTCATCGTCCAGGCCCTGCGCGGCGATCCGATCACCATCTACGGGGACGGAAGCCAGACCCGGTCGTTCTGCTATGTCGACGATCTCGTCGCGGGCATGATAGCGATGATGGAGACGGAGCCGGGGTTCCCCGGCCCGGTGAACGTGGGCAATCCCGGGGAGTTCACGATCCGGGAACTGGCCGAGAAGGTTGTCGACCTTACAGGGTCGAGTTCCGGGATCGCGTTCCAGAACCTGCCGCAGGACGATCCGAAGCAGCGCCGCCCCGACATCTCGCTGGCGGAGGAGAAGCTCGGCTGGGTGCCGGAGACACCGCTCGACATCGGCTTGCCCAAAACTGTCGGCTACTTCGAGGAGCTTCTGCCGGAGCTGGAAGCGGCCTGATCCGCAGCCCCGAGACAACGCCCCAGAGTCGCCAACGGGAGGGGCGATGGAGAGATCGGCGCTCAGTCTGAAGTGGCTGGAGGTGTTCCAGGCAGTGTCCCGGCGCGGATCGGTGCGCGAGGGCGCGGCCGAGCTGGGGATCTCGGTCAGTACGGTGTCGCACCATCTGTCCTGCCTGGAACGGGCCGTCGGGACGCCGCTCCTCGATCATTCCAAACGCCCGATGCGGCCGACGGCCGAAGGCGAGGTGCTGCTGCGTCGGGTCGACGAGGCGCTGGGCCTCCTCCGCAAGGGCGTCGCCGAGATCTGGACGGACGATTTGCGCAGCTTGGCCAGGGTGGTGCGGATCGCTCATGTGGAGGATTTCGACAGCGATGTCGGGCCGGAGCTGACGGCGCATCTCGCGCGGGCATTGCCGGCATGCGAGTTTTCGCTGCTGACGCGGCCGAGCCACGAAGTGGTGCAGTTGTTGCGGAGCGATCACGTCGACATCGGGATCGCCTCCTCGGCCGAGACCGATCTGGCGGGGATCGTCGAAACGCCCCTGTTGCGCGACCCCTTCGTTCTGGTGATGCCCCTCGGCGCGCCGGACGCCGTGACGACGGAGGAGCTTGTCTCGCTCGGGTCGGCCTTGCCGTTTCTGCGATACTCGCGCGAGCAGGTCATGGGGCGCCGCGTGGCGGCGCAATTGGCGCGCCAGGGGGTCAAGCCGCAAAGCCGCATGGAGTTCGAGAGCACCCACGAGATCCTGGCCATGGTCGCCGCCGGTCAAGGCTGGGCGATCACCACGGCGCTGAACTACGCGCGTGGACGTCGGTATCAGGAGCGGGTGCGCATGAGACCATTGCCCGACAAGCCCTTCGCGCGCCGGATGAACGTGTACGAACGCCAGGACCTGCCGGCAGGGCTCCACGAACTGGTGATGGACGCCGTGCGCGCCACCCTGCGGGTCGAGGTGATCGCACCCACCGTGGCGCGCCACGGCTGGCTTGCGCCGGAGTTCCATTTGCTGGGAGACGACTGAGCGATGCCACAGGCCATCGCGGGCGGGGCGCCGTTGCCGTGTCCGGGCGGCGTTGCCACACGGCGCAGAAGATGGGCGGACACTCTTCGCCTCGCGGCGCCCTGAGCCGGTCGGAGGGCGCCCAACACTCTTGTGAAAGGAGCTAGCAGTGCCCGGGCGCCGTCAGCTTAGGATCGGCAGGGCCGCCCTGATCTTCTCGTCCTCCTCGGCCGTCAGGTAGTCCGGCCTGTGCTCCGCCAGAATGCGCTCCACGGTCGTTCGGGCGCGTTGCCAGATGTCCGGCGCGCCCTTCTCGTTCCACACGGCGGGCGCGTCGCGGTCGGCAAGCTTGGGGTAGACGTAATCGCGCTCCATCACGGCGTAGGTCTGCGCGGCCCCCAGGAAGTGCCCCTCGCCCAAGACGGTGTCGCAGATCACATCGAAGGACAGCGTCTCGTCCGTCACCTCGACGCCGCGCAGGACGCGGTAGATGGATGCGTGCATCTCGTTGTCGAGCACGAACCCTTCGAAGCTCACCCCCAGGAGTGAGGAAGTCATCCCGAAGCTCTCATACACCATGTTGCCGCCGGCGAGGCCCGCGGCCATGGCGGTGATGCCCTTTTCGGCGCCGTATTGCGCGTCGATCGCCTTGGCATCGGCCATCGAGGCAGCAACGCCGGACGGCAGGCCCATCCAGTTGGCGATTTGGGCCGAGGCGGCGTTCATCACGGCGATCTCGCCGCCGGATCCCGCGAACGCGCCAGTGCGCAGATCGATCACGAAGGGCCAGTTCGAGAAGATCATCGGATGCCCCGGGCGGATCGCGTGCACCATCACAAGGCTGGCCAGAGTCTCGGCCACCGATTGCGCAAGAAAGCCCGCCAGCGTGGCCGGGCCGGTGGCGCCCGATTGCGCGGCGGTGATGCAGGACAACGGCATGTTGGCGGCGATGGCGGCGTAGGTCACATCCACCGCGTCGGCCCCGTATTTCATGGGCGAGATGATCGGGCTGATATGCGCGGTCAGGAACGGGCGGGCAGCAAATGCGCCCTCCCCGCCGGCGGCGACGTCGAGCATGCCGACGATAGGGTCGACGTATTCGGCCAGGGTGAAGGAGGTGGCGATCGGTTTGGTCGTGTTGCGCAGCAGCGCGTAGACGGTGTTGACGTCGAGCTCGAAATTGTCCGGCACGTCGGTGGCGACGCAGCAACGCGTGAACCAGCTCACGTTTTCCAGCGTGTCCGCGAGGCGGGTGAAGTCGTGCAGATCGGTCAGAGTGGAGGGACGATACAGCCCGGTTTCCAGATCGAGCGTCTGCACGGCGGCGCCGCCGGTGCCGAAATAGACGCGATCCCCGCCGATCTCGATGCTGCGCGCCGCGTCGCGGGCGTGCAGCGGGAACGTCTTGGCGGCCTGCGCAATCGCA
>JBCDGG010000145.1:0-13089 GCA_038757905.1 Pseudomonadota bacterium
CCCGCCCCCACCCCCTCCTGCTAGTCAGCCCATGAAAGGAAATACCCATGTCGTTTGACGCATTCTGCTACTTCCCCAAAGACAAGAAGACCGTCATGGGGGAAACCCAAGACAAGAAGATGAAGGACAATGGCGCGTTCGAAATCCTCAGCTTCGAGATCGGCGCCGAGAACAACATCAACATCGGCTCGATCACGGGCGGTGGTGGTGCCGGCAAGGCGACGTTCAAGGAACTGAACGTCACCAAGAAGACGGACACGTGCTCCTGCGCGCTGTTCATGAAACTGTGTGAGGGCAAGCACTTCGACGAGATGGTGATCGAGCTTCGTCGTTCGGGCGCCGCTGACGGCGTGTCCGGCAAGACCTTCCTCAAGTGGCAGTTCCAGCTCGTCATGGTTCAGGACATCAGCTGGTCCGGCTCCGATGGCGACGACATCTGCGAAGAGACCGTCGTGTTCCAGTACGGTGCGATGAAGGTCGAGTACTGGGCGCAGGACGCACAGGGCAAGATGAACCAGACCCCGCTCAAGGGCGAGTGGAGCCGTGTGCTCAACGAGGCAAACTTCGCCGTCAAGTAACGGCAAACGATGCCATGACCTTGAGGTGGCGGGCTCGTCATGGAGCCCGCTGCCTCTTCGTGTCCGATAAGGGCGACAGCCGGGGAGAACAGGGTGGAAGCCGAAGAGCTTATGAAATCCGGAGACGTGGACGGCGCGCTTGCGGCCTTGCAGGATGCCGTGCGCTCCAACGCATCGGACGCGAAGCTTCGGGTCTTTCTGTTCCAGTTGCTGTGCGTCCGGGGCGAGTGGGATCGTGCAGTTCGGCAGCTCAAGGTCTCTGCCGAACTCGATCCGCTGGCGACGCCGATGGCCCAGACCTACCGCGAAGGCATCGTCTGCGAGTTGTACCGCGAGAAGGTCTTCGCCGGCGAAAAGGATCCGCTGATCTTTGGCGAGCCGCAGGAATGGATCGCGCTGATGGTGGACGCGCTGAAGCTGCAGGCGGCCGGCGAAGCGCAAAAGGCGGCGGATACGCGCGCCCGTGCGTTCGAGGCCGCGCCGACGACCTCGGGCGAGGCCAATGGCGAGCGGTTCGAGTGGATCGCCGACGCCGACATGCGGCTCGGCCCGCTGCTGGAAGCGGTGGTGAACGGCAAGTACTTCTGGGTGCCGTTCTCGACGATCCAGACCATCAGCTTCGAAGAGCCGGCCGACCTGCGCGACGTGGTGTGGACGCCGGCGACCATGAAGGTTGCGACCGGCGGTGAAGTGATCGCCCTGATCCCGACGCGCTATGCCGGAACGGCGGCCGATGGCGGCCCGGCCGAAAAGCTGGCAAGGGCCACGCAATGGCGCGATCTCGGCGCCGATACCTTCGCCGGCCTCGGCCAGCGTCTGCTGACGACGGAGGGCGGCGACCTGCCCCTGATGGATCTGCGCACGCTCACGCTCGATGTGCCCGATATCGAGCCGGCGCTCGAAGGCAGCGCGGACAGCGAGACGGACAATGTCTGACAAGACGATCACGGAGCGGCTGCAACCGTCCCTCCTCGATCGGCTGACGGACGACGATCCGTCCGAGCAAAAGGAAGCGCGGGATGCGCGGGTGATCGACGTCAAGCGCCTGCGCGAGATCATCCAGCGGGATCTGTCCTGGCTGCTCAACACCTGCGACAACAGCGGCTCGATCGATGCCGCCAAGTACCCCAACGCGGCAAAGTCCGTTCTGAATTACGGCATTCGCGAAGTGGCGGGCGAGTTTTCCAGCGTCCAGCGCGCGGAACTGATCCGCACCTCGATCAACGACGCGATCACGAAGTACGAGCCCCGGATTCACCCCGGATCGGTCGACGTGCAGCTCCGCGTCGATCGCGACGACAGAGAGACGATTGTCACCTTCGATATCATCGCCGATATGTGGGCGCAGCCGATGCCCCTCGAACTCTACCTCCGCTCGGAGGTCGACGTCACAACGGGCCAGCTCAACCTGCAGCGCATGAACTGAGAACCCGATGGATACGAGGCTACTCCGCCACTACGAGGTCGAACTCGCATATCTCAGAGAAATGGGCGCGGAATTCGCCGAAGCCTATCCGAAGGTAGCATCCCGGCTGGGGATGGACGGGGTCGAGGTGATCGACCCCTATGTCGAGCGTCTGCTGGAGGGCGTGGCGTTTCTGACGGCGCGCGTGCAGCTGGAACTGGAGCTGCAGTACCCTTCGCTCACCAGCCATTTGCTCGAAATCATCTATCCGCATTACCTGGCCCCGACGCCGTCGATGATGGTTGCCCAGTTCGAGCCCGACACGACCGCCGCCGCGGCCACGTCCGGCTTCAAGCTGCCCCGCGGGACGGAGCTGCGCAGCCGCCTCGGCAAGGACGACAAGACCCCCTGCGAGTTCCGGACGGCCCACGACGTGACGCTGTGGCCGATCGCGATCACCGAGGCGGAGTATCTGGAGAGCCGCGGCGAACTGGTGGCGGCGGGCGCGCCGCGCGAGACGACGGCGCGCGCCGGCATCCGCCTGCGACTGCAGCGCTTCAGCGACATGCCGATTTCGGAGTTGGAGCTGGACAACCTGATGGTCTTCCTCGGCGGGAAGGAGGGCAAGAACTGGGCCTTGCACGAGCTGTTGTGCACCCAGGTCACCGGGTTGCTCGGCCGCTCGGCAGACCGGCGCGACGACTGGATTCAGGAACTGCCCGGCGGGGACGTCGTCGCGCGCGGGTTCGACCGGTCCGAGGCCCTTCTGCCGCTGCCGCAGCGCTCGTTCGACGGCTACCGGTTGCTGCAGGAATACTTTGCGATGCCGGAGCGCTATCACTTCGTCGAATTGACGGGGATGGGCCTTGCTGTCAGCCGCTCCAAGGGCTCGGAGGTGGACATCTACATCCTCCTTCGCGACGGGATGCCCGACATCGCGCCGGGGATCACGCCGGAGGCGTTCGTTCTGAATGCGACGCCGGCGGTCAACCTGTTTCACCGCCGCTGCGACCGGAGCTTCATCCGCGAAGCCGATGTCGAGCAGCACGTCGTTGTCGACCGGACAGCCCCTCTCGACTACGAGATCTATCAGATCGACGATGTCGTGGGGATCAGCGCGGAAGGGGTCGACGATACACCGTTCCGCTCGTTCTATTCGGCCACCGATCTCACCATCGCCGGGGAAACTCACGCCGCCTACTACACCCAGAAACGCAAGATGCGCGAACGTGCGGAGCGGGAACGGCTGAAGGGCACGCGCACGTCCTACCTGGGCTCGGAGATGTATCTGTCGCTCGTCGATCCCGACCAGGCGCCCTATCCGGAAGCGCTGGAACAGCTGGCCATCTCGGCCCTTGTCACCAATCGGGATCTGCCGCTCCTCCTGCCTACGGGGAAGAGCGATATCTTCTATCTGCCCGAGGGCGGCCCCGTCGCCCACGTGCACACGCCGGTTTCGCCCACGCGGCCGCGCCCGACCCTGGCCCAGGGCGACACGGCGTGGCGGCTCATCAGCCACTTGAGTCTGAACTACATATCACTGGCCGATACCGAGGGCGGCGAGGGGGCGGAGGCCCTGCGCGAGTTGCTCGGCATCTATGCGCCGATTGGCAGCAAAGTTCTGGAAAAGCAGCTCGAGGGGCTGGCGCAGGTCTCCTCGCGCCCGATTGTGCGGCGTATGACGGACGAGGTGCTGTCGACGGCGGTGCGGGGGCTGGAGATCACCGTGACCCTTGACGAAAGCTACTTCGAAGGATCGAGCGTTTTCCTGATCGGCGCGGTGCTTGAACGCTTCTTTGCCAAATACGTTACGATCAACTCGTTTACCGAAACGGTCCTTGCCACCCAACAACGCGGAGAGATCATGCGATGGCGCCCAGAGACGGGCCTGGGTCGGCTCATCTGAGCCATCTCGCGCGGCTCGCCGCGGACCCGGAACGACACCATATCTTCCATGCGATCCGCATTCTGGAGGCGGCTTATCCCGACACGCCGCGCATTGGAAAGAGCCGCCGGCCGCGAGAGGAGCCGTTTCGCTTTGGCCAGGAGGCGGAGCTGTCGTTCCCGCCGTCCTCGATTGCCGGTATGTCCCTCCCGGCGGAAGGCCGGCCCGGCCGCCTGACCAACCGGTTCTTCGGCCTCTTCGGCCCGCAGGGGCCGATGCCGCTGCACCTGACGGAGTATGCCCGCGCCCGGCTGCGCCATCACCGCGATCCGACCTTTGTCGAGTTCGCGAATGTGTTCACCCACCGGCTGATGACCTTGCTCTATCGCGCGTGGCTGGGCGGCCAGCCCGCGCCGAGCTTCGACCGTGGCGACGACGACGCCTTCGAGCGCAAGGTCGCCGCGTTTGCGGGATATCTCGGGGACGCCGCGCGAAGGCGCGATGCGATGGCCGATGTGGCCAAGCGGCACTACAGCGGCCTGCTCGCGCAGGGCCCCAAGAATGCCGAGGGGCTCGTCGCCATTCTGACGTCGTTCTTCGGCGCGCGCGTGCGGCTGCAGCCCTTCGTCGGAACCTGGCTGGACCTCGAACCGGGCGACCGGTGGGAGCTGGGATCGCCCACCGGCCTGGGGCGGACCTCCTCCGTCGGCGCCCGTGTCTGGACGCGCAACGCCAAGTTCCGGCTGCGGATCGGCCCGCTGAGCCTGCCGGAATACGAACGCCTGCTTCCGGGCGGGGCGTCGCTCCGGAGCCTGAAGGCCATCGTGCGCAACTATGCCGGCGATGCCCTCGACTGGGACGTAAACCTTGTGCTGAAACGGGAAGAAGTGCCCAAGGCCGTCCTAGGCAAAACGACCCGGCTAGGGCAGACTAGCTGGATCGGCACGCAAGAAACCACCGAAGACGCGGATGATCTGTACCTGGAGCCAAACCTCCGGGACGGCGCCGCAAAGAACGAGAACAGGGACGAACCATGACCGAGATCAGCCGTGTCGCGCTATTCGGAAAACTCAATAGCCTTGGCTACAAGGCCATCGAAGGGGCGACGGTGTTCTGCAAGATGCGGGGCAACCCCTATGTTGAGATCGTCCACTGGATCCATCAGATCCTGAACGGGCAGGACAGCGACCTGCACAAGATCATCCAGCACTTCGATCTCGACCCGGGCAAGATCGCGGCCGAGATGACGGCGGCGCTCGACGCGCTGCCGCGCGGGGCGACCTCGATCAGCGATCTGTCGCAGCATCTGGAAGATGCGATGGAGCGGGCCTGGGTCTGGGGCTCGCTGCTCTATTCGTCCAACCAGGTGCGCACCGGGCACATCCTGCTCGGCATGCTGGAGACGCCGAACCTGAAGACGATCCTGACGGGCATGTCGCCGACGCTCGCCTCCATCAAGCCCGACGATCTGGCGGACGATTTCCACACCATCACCGATGGCTCGCCCGAGGATCACATGCGCCCGCAGGATGGCTCCGCCACCGGTGGCGGCGTGGAGCCGGGCGAGGCCAGCGGGGCACGTGCGCCCGCTCAGATGGGCAAGGAGGAGGCGCTGCAGCAATTCTGCACCGACCTCACCGAACAGGCCCGCAACGGCGAGATCGACCCCATCGTCGGCCGTGACGAGGAGATCCGGCAGGTCGTCGACGTGCTGATGCGGCGCCGCCAGAACAATCCGATCCTGACGGGCGAGGCCGGGGTCGGCAAGACCGCCGTTGTCGAGGGTTTCGCGTTGCGCATCGCGCGCGGCGACGTGCCCCCGGCGCTGAAGGACGTGCGCATCCTGACGCTGGATGTGGGCCTGTTGCAGGCCGGTGCGTCGATGAAGGGCGAGTTCGAGAACCGCCTGAAGCAGGTGATCGAGGAGGTGCAATCCGCCACCACACCCATCGTGATGTTCGTCGACGAGACGCATACGTTGGTCGGCGCGGGCGGTGCTGCGGGAACGGGCGACGCCGCCAACCTGCTGAAGCCCGCGCTGGCGCGCGGGACGCTGCGCACGATCGGGGCCACCACCTGGGCCGAGTACAAGAAACACATCGAGAAGGACCCGGCGCTGACCCGCCGCTTCCAGGTGGTGCAGGTCGACGAGCCGGGCATCCCCAAGGCCATCCTGATGATGCGCGGCATTGCGACGATGCTGGAAAAGCACCACCGGGTGCAGGTGCTCGACGAAGGGATCGAGGCCGCGGTGACGCTGTCGGCCCGCTACATCCCGGCCCGCCAGCTTCCGGACAAGTCGGTCTCGCTGCTCGATACGGCCTGCGCGCGTGTGGCGGTCAGCCAGCATGCGGTGCCGGCGGAGGTCGATGACAGCCGCCGCCATATCGAGGCGCTGGACACCGAGCTCGCCATTATCGCGCGCGACGAGAGCGCCGGGCTCGACGTGACGGATCGGCGCGAGGCCATCACTCTTGCCAAGGAGGCAGAGCAGGCCCGGCTCGACGAATTGACCGGCCGGTGGGAGGCGGAGAAGGCGCTGGTGGAGGGCATCCTCGATCTGCGCGCCAAGCTCCGCGCCGGGGCCCAGCCGGTGGACGAGCCGCAGCCCGAGGGCGAGGAGGGCGCCGGCCCCCTCACCGAGGAGGAGCGCGCCACGATGATGGCGGAGCTGAAGGCCAGGAATGCCGAACTGTCCGAGGTGCAGGGCGACAGCCCGTTGATCCTGCCCATCGTCGATCATCAGGCCGTGGCAAGCGTGGTCGGCGACTGGACGGGCATCCCCGTGGGTCGCATGGTCAAGGACGAGATCGAGACGGTGCTGGAGCTCGACGAACACCTCGCCAAGAGGGTGATCGGCCAGGACCACGCGATGAAGATGATCGCCAAGCGCATCCAGACGTCGCGCGCCGGGCTCGACAATCCCAACAAGCCCATCGGGGTCTTCATGCTCGCGGGCACCTCAGGTGTCGGCAAGACGGAAACGGCGCTGGCGCTGGCCGAAGTGCTTTACGGTGGTGAGCAGAACGTGATCACCATCAACATGTCGGAGTATCAGGAGGCGCACACCGTCTCCTCGCTCAAAGGGGCGCCTCCGGGCTATGTCGGCTATGGCGAGGGCGGCGTGCTGACGGAAGCGGTGCGGCGCAAGCCCTATTCCGTGGTGTTGCTCGACGAGGTCGAAAAGGCCCACCCGGACGTGCATGAGATCTTCTTTCAGGTCTTCGACAAGGGCGTGATGGAGGATGGCGAAGGCCGCACCATCGACTTCAAGAACACCCTGATCCTGCTGACCTCGAACGCAGGCACGGACATGATCATGGACATGTGCGCCGACCCGGAGTTGATGCCCGATCCGGAGAGCCTGGCAAAGTCGCTGCGCGAGCCGCTTCTGAAGATCTTCCCGCCGGCGCTCCTTGGCCGCCTTGTCACGATCCCCTACTACCCGCTCAGCCCCGAGATGCTCGGCAAGATCACGGTGCTGCAGCTCAACCGGATCGTGAAGCGCGTGAACGAGGCCCACGGCGTGCCGCTCAGCTATACCGACGATGTCGTCACGACGATCGTCGACCGCTGTCAGGAGCTGGAGAGCGGCGGACGCATGATCGACGCCATCGTCACCAACACCATGCTGCCAGACATCTCGGCCGAGTTCCTGCGCCGGATGATGGCAGGAGAGGAGATCAAGAGCGTCGCCATCGACGTCAAGGACAATGACTTCACCTACGCCTTTGGTGAGTGAGTGACCGGTTCGGCCGGCAGTAACGGAGGCCAGACATGCCCGACGATCATA
This sequence comes from Pseudomonadota bacterium, assembly GCA_038757905.1. Classification (GTDB taxonomy): domain Bacteria; phylum Pseudomonadota; class Alphaproteobacteria; order Rhodobacterales; family Rhodobacteraceae; genus HLUCCA09. The sequence continues at coordinate 7,662 of JBCDGG010000145.1, forward strand.
AAAAACCGATCCAGGTGAAGAAGATGATCTCGCCCTTTGGCGAGGTGAAGGGGAAGAAGGCCCCGCCCTGGTTCGACGCGATCCCGGGGGTCTACCGTTACTTGGCCCCCGTCATGGTCGACAGGAAGCTGATGCTCGATCCGCGCAAGTGGAAGAAAAAGGATCTGGAGGACGGATCCTACGCGGTGGCGAAGTACGAGCTTGCGCTGTTTGCCACGCAGCTCAGTCAGATCGAGAAGGCCTTCACCAAGGAGCTTCCGCCGGTGAAGGGCAAGCGCGACTGGGGGTCCATCGCCAAGTCGAAAGCCCCGAAGGACAAGAGCGCGGCCAAGACGGCGGAGGACTCGGTCAAGAAGTGCTGGGACAAGATCGCCAAGAAGATCGACGACAAGGTCAGCCTCGCGCTGGACGAGGTAGAGGCCGACAAGGGCGACAACAAGAAGGCCCTGGCCGCCGGCAAGGAGGCCCTGAAGAAGTTCGGCAACCTCGACACCAGCAAGATGTTCACCAGCCCGATGGACGATCTTCAGAAGTCGATGACGGACTTTGCCAGCGGAATGGGCAAGTCCAACCCGGATCAGGAGAAAATCACGGCGGCGTCGCAAAAGCTTGTTGCCTCGGCCAGCAGCGAATGCGCCTCCACCGCCAAGCAAGTGCAGAATGTGGTGAAGTACCTCAAAGACGCCGGCAAAAAGATGGAGAAGGACGAGGGCGCAAATGCCGCGCTCCGGGCTGTCGGGAAGACGATCACCTCGGATTCCAAGATCGCAGGTGCGCTCGACGCGCTGGAAGATGGGGTCGACAAGCTGGAAGATGCGATCTCGGACGCCGAGGACTTCTTCAAGAAGGGCGCCGGGACGCCCGGCGACGCCACATCGAAGGCCGGCAAGCTCAAGGATCTGAGCTCGAAACTGGTGAAGACGGGGAAGACAGCCACGGAGCAGGTGAGGATCGTGGCCAAAAAGTTTTCCGACGCAGAGAAGGAAGTGAAGAAGTAAACCGCTGCCCAAGTTCGCTTTTTTTGCCGCATCAGCGGTCATGCGTTACGATGCGCGCCACCTAGGCCCGCAACCCGGATAGACGATGGTTCAAACCGCGACTTCAGATGACGCAACGTTCAGGGCCAAGCTCATCGCTTGGCTTGAGCAGCAATGGGTCAAGAACGCGATCCTTGCGATCATCATCTTCAACTCGATTACGCTCGGTCTGGCCACGTCCGACAGCCTTTCGGCGAGCTACGGCACGGCCTTCCGGATCATCGATCAGGTCGTGCTGGCGATTTTCACGATCGAGGTCTCCCTGAAGCTGGTCGCCTATCGGTGGTCGTTCTTCCGAAGCGCCTGGAACATCTTCGATCTGGTCATCGTCCTCATCGGGCTGATGCCGCAAAGCGGCAACCTGACAGCCCTGCGGGGCCTGCGCGTGATCCGGGCCATGCGGCTTCTGTCGATGTTCCCGCAGATGCGCGCCGTCATCCAGGCGTTGCTGGATGCGTTGCCGGGGATGGGCGGCATCATCCTGATGCTATCGATCATCTATTACGTCTTCGGCGTCATGGCGACGTTCATGTATGGCGACATGTTCGACGAGTGGTTCGGGACGGTGGGCCGCTCCGTCTACTCGCTCTTTCAGATCATGACGCTCGAAAGCTGGTCGATGGGGATCGTGCGCCCCGTGATGAAGGAGTTCCCGGGCGCCTGGGCGTTCTTCGTGCCCTTCATCATCATCACGGCATTCTCGGTGCTGAACCTCTTCATCGGCCTGCTCGTGAATACGATGCAGGCCGCCGTCGAGGAGGAGACGGAGGCCGAGATCGAGAAGCTGCGCGACCTTGTCCGGGAAGAGAACGATAAGGTTGCGGCCGAGGTCTCGTCGCTGCGGGAAGAGATCTCTCTCTTGCGCACCGAGCTTGCCCGCGCGCGGGGGGGCGACCCATGAGCAGCGGACAGAAGTTCATCTCGCGCAATCGCGCGCCGCGCGTGCAGATCGAGTACGATGTGGAGCTTTACGGCGCGTCGAAGAAGGTTCAGCTGCCCTTCGTGATGGGGGTCTTCGCCGATCTCGCGGGCAAGACCGAGCAGCCCGCGGTGGGCGACCGCAAGTTCCTTGAGATCGACGTGGACAACTTCAACGAGCGGATGAAGACCGTCGCGCCGTCCGCGCGCTTTTCCGTTCCGAACACGCTGACCGGTGACGGGAACCTCGCGGTCGATCTCACGTTCGAGAGCCTCGACGACTTCGCGCCAGCGGCGATCGCGCAGAAGGTCGATGCCTTGCGCCCCTTGCTGGAGGCGCGGCAACGGCTGGACAATCTGCTGACCTACATGGACGGCAAGGCCGGGGCGGAGGCGCTGATCGAGAGCATCCTGGCGGATCGGACGTTGCTCGGATCCTTGGCGGAGGGCGGCGCAAACGGAGCGGATGTCGACGCGGCGCTGGAATCGCTCCGTTCCAAGATGCCCGATGCGCCCAAGGCGGCCGATCCCGCGGCGGGCGACGTGCTCGCCGATCTGGCCGCGCGCCCCGTGGAAGAAGCCCCGGCCGGCCCCACGGCCGACGACGTTCTGGGCGGTATCGAGCGGACGGCGGCGCCCGATCCGGGTGACCCCGGGGCCGAGCGGGACGCCGCGCTCGACGGCCTGCGGGCAGCGGCGCCCACCGATGCACCCCCGGCGGACAGCTCGGCCGATGTCCTTTCGGGCCTCGCTGCCGCCGCCCCGGAGGTTCCGGCCGAGCAGGACACCTCTGCCGATGTCCTGTCTGGGCTGGCGAGCCAGAAAGTGGAAGCGGCCCCCACCGGCCCCAGCGCCGACGATGTGCTCGGCGGCCTTGAAGCCCCGCCGCCCGAGCCCGATGCTGCGGACACCAGCGGCGACGTCCTGGGTTCCCTCGCCGACGCCGCCCCCGCGCCCGTGGAAGAGACCGACACGGTAGGCGACGTGCTCAGCGGCCTGGAAGCCCCGCCGCCCGAGCCAGAGGCCGCGAACGCCAGCGCCGACGTTCTCGGCTCCCTCGCCGACGCCGCCCCCGAGCCAGAGGAAGAGACGGACACCGTTGGTGATGTGCTCGGCGGCCTGGAGGCCCCGCCGCCCGAGGCCGAGGCTACGGACACCAGCGCCGACGTCCTGGGTTCCCTCGCCGACGCCGCCCCGGAGCCCGTGGAGGAGACCGACACGGTCGGCGACGTGCTCAGCGGTTTGGAAGCCCCGCCGCCCGCGCCAGAGGCTACGGACACCAGCGGCGACGTTCTCGACTCCCTCGCCGATGCCGCCCCCGAGCCGGAGGAAGAGACGGACACCGTTGGCGATGTCCTCGGCGGCCTGGAAGCCCCGCCGCCCGAGCCCGAAGAAGCGGATGCACTCGGTGACGTGCTCAGCGGCCTGGAAGCCCCGCCGCCCGAGCCTGAGGCCACGGACATCAGCGCCGACGTTCTCGGCTCCCTCGCCGACGCCGCCCCCGAGCCGGAGGAAGAGATGGACACCGTTGGCGATGTCCTCGGCGGTTTGGAAGCCCCGCCACCCGAGCCTGAAGAAGCGGACGCACTCGGTAACGTGCTCAGCGGCCTGGAAGCCCCGCCGCCGGAGCAAGAGGCCGCAGATACCAGCGGCGACGTTCTCGACTCCCTTGCCGAGGCGGTTCCCGAGCCGGAAGAGGAGACGGACACCGTCGGTGACGTTCTGGGTGGCTTGGAGGCTCCGCCGCCCGCGCCTGAAGCTGAGGACAGCAGCGCCGGCGTTCTCGGCTCGCTCGCCGACGCGGCCCCCGAACCGGAGGAAGAGACCGACACCGTTGGCGATGTGCTCGGTGGCCTGGAGGCCCCGCCGCCGGAGATTGAAGAGACAGATACGGTTGGCGATGTCCTTGGTGGTTTGGAAGCCCCGCCGCCCGCGCCAGAGGAGACGGACACCGTCGGGGACGTCCTGGGCGGTCTGGAGGCTCCGTCGCCGGAGCCGGGAACGCCCTCGGCTGAGGAGGCGCTGGATGACCTCCTGGCCGAGACCGGTGCCAGCCCGGTCGCCGAGGCGGCGGCCGCAGACCCGGCGGGGGGCATGGCGTCCGACGCGCCGTCCGAGCTGGACGATCTGCTCGGAGACCTCGATGCCGAGCCGGTCGGCACGCCGGAGAGCGCTGCGGCGGCCATGGGCGAGACGGCGGACACGGGCGGCGATCTCGACGACCTACTGGGCGATCTGGAGGACGCCGCTGTTGCGACCGGCGCGTCAGGCGTTTCAGACGAGCAAGACGCGCCAGGCAGTGCGGACCGCGTGAGTGGCGGGGCAGAAGATGCCGCTGTTACGGACGATGCGGATACCGCCCTGTCCTCATCCCCGTCCGCCACGCAGGGGGCTGCTGGAGAAGACGCCGCATCGGGCCCGTCCGGCGCGCCGGTGGAAGCGGCCTCCGCGTCCTCGGATCTCGACGATCTGATGGCGGACCTTGAGGGAGAGGCGGCGCCGGTTGGCGACGATCCCACGGCGGGGCCGCAGGCCGACACCGTTGCTGCTGAGACACCGGACAGCGCCATCGCGCCCGCGACGCAGAAGGCCGCACCGTCCGCGCCCGACGATAGTGATCTCGCCGCAGTGCCGCCGCCCGGGGCACCCTCGGAAGCGGTGGCAGCGGACCCGGCGCCCGCGGATGTGCCGGAGACTTCTGGATCGGATCTCGATGATCTGCTGGCCGATTTGGACGAGGCGGATCCAGCGGCGGCGCCATCCGCATCGCCGACGGAATCCGAGCCCGCCCTGTCGGAGGATGACGGCGCAACGCCCGATCCGGCGAGTGGCGCGGCCGAGCCCGCCGCGGCCGCCACGGATCTGGACGACTTGCTTGCAGATCTGGACGGCGACACGCCCGAAGCAGCCGAGCCAGAGGCCCCGGATGCGGAGCCCGCCGCAGCCGCATCAGACTTGGACGGTCTTTTGGGCGATCTGGACGACGATACGACCGCGGCGGCAGCGTCCGAGCCCTCGGCGGAGGAGCCCGCCGCTGCCGCGTCGGATCTCGACGATCTGATGGCCGATCTGGACGACGACACGCCCGGGGCGGCGGAGCCCGAGACCCCCGCTGGGGAGCCCGCTGCTGCGACGTCGGATCTCGACGATTTGCTGGCCGATCTGGATGGCGATACGCCCGGAGCGTCCGAGCCCGAGGCCCCCGCTGCCGATTCTGCCGCCGCGATCTCAGACCTCGACGATCTGCTCGCTGATCTGGATGGCGATACGCCCGGAGCGGCGGAGCCCGAGGCCCCCGCTGCGGAGCCCGCCGCTGCGACGCCGGATCTCGACGATCTGCTGGCGGATCTGGATGGCGACACGCCCGGAGCGGCGGAGCCAGAGGCCCCCGCTGCGGAGCCTGCCGCCGCGACCTCAGATCTCGACGACTTGCTGGCGGATCTGGATGGCGATGCGCCCGGAGCGGCGGAGCC
>JBCDGG010000146.1:0-12963 GCA_038757905.1 Pseudomonadota bacterium
ATAAAACTCGCGCATGGTCTCCAACGGCCGTTTGGTCTTTGCCCTCGGTCTAGAGCATTGCGGCAGGACATCCAAAGCGACCGAGAGGGTTGCCGAGCGAACCGGCCTGCGTGTCTCGCGCCCGATTGCTCCCGCACGGCTAGCGCGCTGAGTAGCTTCGCGCTGGGCGGTGGCCTTCAACGGGATGCGATCACCCCACCAGACATGAGAGGGTACGGTTTGCAGGCCGGGCGCGCTCGTGGCGGGGAATGAGAAACACCATTCCAGTCGCGTTTATCCTCAGGTCCCGAACCGGGCTGCCCTGTCATCGAGGATTGTCGGAACTTCGATGAGTTGCACGGTGCCCGCCCCCTCGTCCGCGGGATGCGCGATCACGTCGAACAGGGCCTCGAGCATCCTATCCACATCTTGGCGAACCATGATGATGTCCTGGCTGATGCGCGCTGCGAACGGGTCCCAGTCGAAGCAGCCAAGCGTCGGCTTCTTCGCGGCGGGGCCGGTGATGTCCTCCAGCGCCGATATGATGCCTTCGAGCGAAATGGTCGAGTTGACGAACAGCAGCTCAGGAACAACCCCCCCGGCGCCGGCATACTCCCTGAGTGCGCTCGACGCCTTATCGGCCGCGTAACCGCAAGGCAGGATACGCGCGTCGTCAAGGGGCATGCCACGGCGCGCAAAGGCTTCCTTGAACCCGCGGATCCTCTCGCGCGTATTGTGGTCGGTATCGCGCCCGCCAATGAAGACAGCGTCCGGCTCGGCACCGGGAAAGCGATCCAGAAGCGCCAATGTCAGATCGAGGGCACCCTGGAAGTTGTCCGAGATGATCGATGTCGCCTTGGTGCCTGGCAGATCGAGGTTTGTCGTCGGCACGTTCGCATGGGAACAGAGATCGTGGAGCCGGTCCGGGTCCGTCGTTCCGGTGCAGATCAACCGCTCGACCTGATAGCCCAGCATGGCCCGGGCTGCGGCGAGTTCGAGGTCCGGATCCCGCCGGGTGCAGGTGACGATCGGAAAGTACCCGGCGTCGCGCGCGCGTGCCTCGAAGCCCTGCGCGATGGAGCTGAAATACCGGTTGTCGTACATCGGGACGATCATGCCGATCATGCCCGAGCGTTCCCGGCTCAGGGCGCGGGCCTGCATGTTGAGAGCGAACCCGTGCTCGTCCGCGAGCCGTAGGACTTTGGTCGCGAGCTTCCTGCTGATTCTCCGCTTCTCCCAGTTTCCGTTGATGACGGCGCTCACGGTGCCTGCCGATGTGCCCGCCAGTTCGGCGAGATCATAAATCGTTGTTTTCTTTGTGCTTTCCGGCATCAGATCGATTCTCTGGATTGCGTGTCAGAAACCATATTGACAGCGCACAACCGGTTGCGCAACAAAAGCACAACCGGTTGTGCAGAAGCTTGTGCAACCCGGACGCCCAGGAGGTGGGCACGACAAGGGAGGAAGCCATGAAGAGCATTTCCAAGACGATTTCCGGTGCAACCGCGGCCGCATTGCTGGCCGTTGGCCCGGCCGCCGCCGAAACCACCATTGGCGTGGTCGTCAAGATCGGCGGTATCCCGTGGTTCAACGCGATGGAGCAGGGCATCCAGGAGCGCGCGGCGGAGCTCGATATCGAGGCGTTCATGGTCGGCCCGACGAGCGACGACCCGGCCTTGCAGGTGCGCGCCATCGAGGACCTGATCGCGCGTGGTGTCGACGTGATCGGCGTGGTGCCAAACGATGCGACCGTCCTCGAGCCGGTGCTTGAGCGTGCCCGCAGCGAAGGGATCAAGGTCATCACCCACGAGTCGCCCGACACCATCAACAACGATTACAACTTCGAGCTGGTCTCGTCGGACGATCTCGGCATCGCACATGCGGAGCTCTTCGCCGAGGCGACGGGCTGCGCGGGGGGCTATGCGGTGTATGTCGGCGGGCTGACCGTTCCGGCTCACAATGCCTGGGCCGATGCCGCCGTGGCATGGCTGGCGAAAAACTGCCCCGCCATGACACAGGTCGCCGACCGTTTCGGGGTAGCCGAAAGCGTTGATGACAGCCGCAACACAACGCTCGATCTGATCCGCGCCAACCCCGATCTGGCCGGTGTTCTCGCCTTCGGAAGCCAGGGCCCGATCGGCGCCGCGCGTGCCGTCGAAGAACGCGGCCTCGCGGGCGATGTGGCCGTGGTCGGCCTCTTCTCTGCCGGGCAGGGCCGGAAGCTCGTCCACGACGGCGCCATCACCGGTGGTTTCGTCTGGAGCCCGCTTGAGGCCGGCAAGGTCTTTGTCGAACTCGGGCACATGCTCGTCGAAAGGGCCGACATTGCCGATGGCGACACCCTGCCGCTTCTCGGCCCGGTCGCGCTCGAAGGCAACAACATCTTTGCCAACAAACCCTTGGCGCTCAACACCGAGACGATCGACAGCCTCGCCGATCTCGGGCTCTAGGGCTCCTCCCCGGGTGGCGCGGCCGTTCGGAGTGAACGGCCGTGCCGCTCCCAATCTCTCCCGAAGTGAGACGACGACGCGCGTGGGCGCTTCTGTCTGGGGTGGGTGCGATGGAAAGATATGCCTTGCAGGCGCGGTCGGTCACGCAGACGTTCGGGGCCTTCACCGCCCTGAAGCACGTGTCCTTCGATCTGAGGGAGGGCGAAGTGCATTGCCTGGCCGGCGAAAACGGCAGCGGCAAGAGCACCCTGATCAAGGTGATCAACGGCGTGCACGCGCCGGAGCCAGGGGCGGAGATCTCGTTCCACGGCGAACGGGCGGTGGCGCGCGTCTCTCCTCAGGAGGCCAAGCGCCACGGTGTGCATGTCATCTGGCAGGACCTCGCGCTCTTCCCCGACCTCACGGTTGCCGAGAACATCTCGTTCGACGGGTTCGTGGCCCGTCCGTTCGGGCCGCGAAACACGGCGGCGAACCGGCAGCTGGCGGAGGAGGTGATCGCGCGGATTGGCATCGCGCTCGATCCAGAGGCGATCCTCGGCGATCTGAGCATCGCAAAGCGCCAGATCGTTGCGATCTGCCGTGTCCTCGCGGCCGACGCGCGCATCATCTTCATGGACGAACCGACGGCCTCGCTGACACGCAAGGAAACCGACGCCCTGCTTGCAATCGTCCGGCGCCTCTCCTCGGACGGCATCTCGGTCGTCTTCGTCAGCCATCGCCTGGCCGAAGTGCTCGATGTCTGCGCGCGGGCGACGGTTCTGAAGGACGGTGCGCTTGTGGGAACCTTCCCGACCGCAGGCATGACGCAAAAGCGCTTGTCAGAGCTGATGACGGGACTGGAGTTGAACGAGCAGCAGCGCCCGAAATCGGCCTTCGCGGATCGGGTGCTGGAGCTAAAGGGCCTGTCGCGCACGGGCGACTATCAGGACGTGTCGCTCACCCTTCACAAGGGAGAGATACTCGGGCTCACGGGCTTGGTGGGATCGGGCAGGACCGAGCTTGCCCTGACCCTTTTTGGAATGACGCAACCGACTGGCGGCCAAATCCTGCTCGACGGTCGCAAAGTCCGCTTTTCGAGCAATCAGGACGCCATCGATGCAGGCATTGCCTATGTTTCCGAAGACCGTCTGAACCTTGGCCTCGTACAGAACCAATCCATCGAAAAGAACACGGCGGCGACCGTTCTGGACGAGCTGGCGGAGCCGAAATACTGGCTTTCGCCCCGGCGCGTGCGCGCGCTGTGCGACTTCTGGATCGAAAAGCTGCGGACCAAGGCAAGCGATCCGGCGCTGCCCGTGTCATCGCTTTCCGGCGGCAACCAGCAGCGGATTGTGCTGGCGAAGTGGCTCGCGACCAACCCCAGGGTTCTGATCCTGGATGCGCCGACCGTCGGTGTCGACGTGGGCGCGAAAGCGGGGATCTTCCGGATCGTGCGCGACCTGGCGGAGCAGGGGATGGCGATCCTTCTGATAACGGATGAAGCGGGCGAGGCGCATACCCATGCCGATCGCGTCCTGATCCTGCGCGGCGGTGCGATCCGCGAAGACCTCTCCCCCCACGACATCAGCGAAGACGCGTTGGAGCGCCTGATCAATGCCTAAGGTCCTGACCTCGCCCGAAGGCGTGCTCGCGTGCCTCATCCTGTTGGTTTCGCTGATCCTGACGGCTACGACCGACAGCTTCTTTTCGTTGCAGAACCTGTTCGACCTTCTGAACAATCAATCGGTCAACATCATCTTCGCCGTCGGGCTGGTCGTCGTTTTGGTGGCGGGCGGGATCGACATCTCTTTCGCGGTCGCCGCCTCGGTGGTTCAGTATGTCACCGTCACGCTGGTCGTGCAGACCGGCGGCGCGACCTGGGGGATCGGGCTCATCCTGGCGGGGGCCGTCGGCGTCTCGCTCGGGCTTCTCAACGCGCTCTTCATCCACAGGTTCCGGATCGTCTCGATCATTGTGACCATCGGAACCTTCAACCTCTATTTCGGCCTATTGATGTATATGTCGCGCGGCCGGTCGATCTACGACATTCCAGACTGGCTCTACGACCGCATTCCGATCCTGACCGTCGAGTTGGAACGCGGCTCGGCGACGCTCTACTTCCCGGTTTTGGTGATGCTCGCGATGGTCGCCGCCACGTGGTTCCTGCTGGCGCGGACAGGCCTGGGGCGTCAGATCTACGGTTTCGGATCGAACCCGGAGGCGGCCCGCCGGTCCGGCGTCAACGTCGCCTTGATCCACGCGTTCGCCTATGGCTGGCTTGGCCTCTGCGCCGGCATCGCCGGTCTCATGCAGGTGCATATCGTGCGGGAAGTCCTCCCCAACGCCCTTTACGGCCGCGAGTTGGACATTCTGGCGGCCGTCGTGCTCGGCGGGGCCGTGCTAGGCGGCGGCCGGGGGACAGTTTGGGGCGCCGTTTTCGGCGTGGTCCTCCTCGCGATCATTCAGAACGGGCTGAACCTGCTCGGCATAACGCCCTTCGCGTTCAAGATGATCGTCGGCGCCGTCATCCTTGCGGCCATCACCGCGACCAATGCCGAGCGTCTGCTGCCCCGCCTCAAAACACGAAGGGAGGGTTGAACCATGCGTCCAAGGTTCACGTCGTGGTCCGGCGACAAGATCGAGCTTTCCGCAATGATCGCCTTCCTCCTTCTTTGCGTCACTCTGTTCGGCAGCGTCGCCCCACATTTCCTGACCGGCGGCATCTTCAGGTCGATGGCGTTCCAATTGCCCGAACTCGGGCTGCTGACACTGGCGATGTTCATTCCCATCGTCGCTGGCGGCCTGAACCTCGCCGTGACGTTCACGGCCAACATCAGCGGTCTGGCGGCGGCGTTTCTGGTGAAGGAGCTGATGCTCGACGCGGGCATGGTCGCCCTCCCCGCGGCTTTGATCGCCGGGGTGGGGGTGGGGCTGCTCATCGGTCTGGCGACAGGCGCTATGGTGGCCTATGTCGGCGCGCACCCGATCCTGGTGACCTTGGGCGCGATGATCTTCCTGCGCGGCCTGGGCGAGCTGCTGACCCGTGGCGGCGACATTTCCGGCCTGCCCGACAGTTTCAAGACACTGGGCCACGAAAGCCTCTTCGGTGTTCCCATTCCGATGCTCGTCTTCCTGGCGGCGGTGGCTTTCTGCTACTACATCATGCAATTAACCAAGCTTGGTTTTTCGATCCACATGGTGGGCTCGAACCCCAGGGCGTCGCTCTACTCCGGGATCAACGTGAACCGCGTGCTGGTCTGGGTGTACGGGCTGAGCGGTGCGCTCTCCGGTCTTGCCGGGATCGTCATGCTGGCGCGGTTCAACTCGGTCCGCGTCGGCCACGGCGAAAGCTATCTGCTGATCACGATTCTGGCGTGCTTTCTGGCCGGTGCAAATCCGTTCGGCGGCTTCGGCCGGGTTCTGCCGCTCGCGATCGGCCTCATGAGCCTGCAGGTGATCGCATCGGGGATGAACCTGATGGGCGCAAGCCAGCACCTCGCCACGGCGGCATGGGGGGCTTTCCTCATCCTCGTCATGGTCCTGCACGCCCCCTTCCAGGCCAAACCATAGGAGGCGCGGATGGCCTACGTTCTCGGGATCGACGTCGGGTCCGGATCTGCCCGCTGCGGCGTCTTCAATGCGGAGGCGGATCTGTTGGGTGTCGGGAAACACCCGATTGCGCGCCACTGCCCGCAAACCGGCTTTGTTGAACAGTCCTCGGACGACATCTGGCAGGCGATCTGTTTGTCCGTCGCCGATGCGATGGCGGCGGCGGGGGCCCAAAGCGCCGACGTTCGGGCGCTGTCCTACAGCGCCACCTGCTCGCTCGTTCTGCTCGACCGTGGCCGCCAGCCGCTGGCCCTGAGCGAGACGGAGCGGCCCTGGAACATCGTGATGTGGATGGATCACCGCGCCCAGGCGGAAACCGAGGAATGCAACGCAACGGGCGCGGACGTTCTGAAGAACCTCGGCGGCGCTCTCTCGGTCGAGATGCAAATCCCCAAACTCATATGGGTGAAGCGCAACCGGCCGGACCTTTGGGCGAGGCTCGGCTATGCGGGCGATCTGGCCGATTTCCTGTGTCATAGGTCCACAGGCACGCTGGAGCGCTCGATCTGCACCCTCGGCTGCAAGTGGACCTATGACGAAGACACAGGCGGATGGGACGATGCCTTTCTGGCCGAGGTCGGGCTCGATGATCTTCTGTCGCGCGCGGCGCTCCCGCGGCACGCCAGACCGGTCGGCGCGCCGGTCGGAACGCTCACGCCGAAGGCCGCTGCAGAGCTGGGGCTGTCGACGCAGTGCAAGGTCGGGATGGGGCTGATCGACGCCCATGCGGGGGCGCTGGGAACCTCCGCGCTTGCGCGAACAGGCTTGGACAGCCGTCTGGCCCTGATCGCAGGCACGTCGAACTGCCACATCGCTCTAACTTCGAAGAGGGTCGAAGTGCCCGGCGTCTGGGGGCCCTATGCCGACGCCGTTCTGGACGGCTGGTACGCCCTTGAGGGCGGCCAGAGCGCGACGGGGGCGGTGCTCGACCAGATCCTTTCGATCTTTGCTTGCCCGGAGCCGGACCCGCATCGCGTCCTCGGCCAGCAGGTGATCGACGGCCTGCGAGCCGATCCTGACTTTGGGGCCGACCTATGCGTTCTGCCCGATTTTCTTGGCAACCGGTCGCCCTTTGCCGATCCGAACAGGCGCGGCGCCATCCTCGGGATGACGTTGGAGGATCCGGCGACGCTCCTGCCGAGAGTGTACGGCGCCGCCGCCCTCGGTATCGCCTTCGGGACGCGCCAGATCATCGAGGCGATGCGGAGGCACGGCCTGCCGATTGACACCATCGATCTCAGCGGCGGTCATGCAAAGTCCGAGCTTTTGGTCCGCCTCTACGCCGATGCGACGGGCTGCGACCTTGTCATCCCCGCCTGCGAGGAACCCGTGTTGTTGGGGGCGGCCGTGTCTGCCGCACTCGCAAACGGCACGGCGGATGCCTTCCGGGCGGCCGCGCGGCGCCGAAAGGGCGTGCGCAGACGGCCAGACCCTCGGAACGCGGCGAACTTCGACCTCCGCTACCGCAGGTTCGCTGCGCACTACCCCGGGATTGGCACGCGCGACGACGCCCTAGCGGCGGCCGAGTAGGCCCGGATCGGAAGATCAGAGGATGGAACCGGCCCGGGCGCCATAAGCCAGCGTGCAAGAAGGCCACGCACCTGGGCCCGCGCGGCACTGGGGCCAAAGCCCTCCCGCGGCCGCGAGTGGCGTGCGTGCAACGAACGTAACCCAAACAGGAGCCGATTTCATGGCATCCGCTCTGCAACAACTCGGACAGATGACAACCCTCGTCGCCGATACCGGCGACGCTGCTTTGCTCAGAAAACACAAGATCACGGATTGCACGACCAACCCGTCCCTTGTGCTGGCAGCTTTGCGCAGCCCCGAAGCCGAGGATCTGATCGCGCGGGAACTCGCGCATGCCCGTGGGGCATCGCGGGAGGCGCGTTCGCTTTGTGATGCACTCACCGTGGCGATCGGCGCGACGCTTGCCGGTTTGGTGCCCGGTCGCGTTTCGACGGAAGTGGAAGCGCGGCTGTCCTTCGATGTCGAAGCCTCCGTGCGTCGTGGCCATGAGATCGTCGAGGCGTATGACGGGCGCGGTGTGTCGGCGGATCGGATTCTCATCAAGCTCGCCTCGACCTGGGAGGGCATCCGCGCCGCCGAGATCCTCGAGAAAGGCGGCATCAACTGCAACCTGACGCTGCTCTTCTCGATGGAGCAGGCCAAGGCGTGCGCAGATGCCGGCGTCTTCCTGATCTCGCCCTTCGTGGGCCGGATCACGGATTGGTACAAGAAGACCGATGGCGTCGAACGTTACGCGCCCGTCTCCGACCCCGGGGTCCGATCCGTCCGCGAGATCTACAGGTACTACAAGGATCACGGCATCGCGACGGTCGTCATGGGCGCGTCCTTCCGAAACACGGGCCAGATCAAGGCGCTTGCCGGCTGCGACAGGCTGACAATCTCCCCCAAGCTCCTGGACGAACTTGCCGACGACACCGCGCAGATCGAGCGTGTTCTTTTTCCGACGGATAGCGATCCCGCGCGGCCCCAAAGGCTGGACGAACCCGCGTTTCGCTGGGGTCTCAACGGCAATGCCATGGCGACAGAAAAGCTTGCGGAAGGCATCCGAGCCTTCGACGCGGATCACCGGACCCTTCTGGATCTTCTCGGCGATCGCCTGCGGGGCTGACCCCTTCGATTGGCCACGCTCACGGAAAGGGCCGCAGTCTGCCGGCCTCGCGAGGTTGGGCTCGACTGCTGGATGCAGCTAAGCGTCGATGATTCCGAGCGCGTTTCATGCTTTTTTGCGAACCCTTCGGTGTTCCGCGCTTTCCAATCGGGTCGTGCGTCGAGCCGCTCGTTGGTGGCCCCTTCCTGCCAACTTCTGCGATGAAACGGGCGGGTCACTCTCCCGTGAGTGCCAGACAGAACGAGACCGTCCCAGCGACATGCAGGGCGCCAACGGTGGCGCGTGGGAACAAGGGCGACGCCAACCGCGGCTCCCGGCGGATCCGGAACGGACCACGCGCGACAGCCGTTTTCCGGCGCACTGCCAGCACCCCGCTCCGACGGGCCCGAGGCGGGCGGGGCAGGGGCCTTCCGGTGCCGTCAGATCCTTGAGCGGCCGAAGGCATCATTTGACGACGCGAAGGCGGAACCGGCGGGGCAGGCCTATTCTGCGCGCGAACCGCCCCGCCTGGGGCGGCGAAGTCCCCAATCCCACGCAGGCAGAAGACCATGCAAGACGTCACTCCGCGACGACCGACCACCACACCATGGGCCGCGCCGCAGTTTTCTGCCGTCGAACGGGCGTTCCAGGAGATGCACGCGTCGGGCGAAGAGATCGGAAGCGCCGTCTGTGTCTATCTGCACGGCGAGCCCGTCGTCGATCTGTGGGGCGGGTGCATGGAGCCGGAGCGGCGCAGGCCCTGGCAGCACGACACCATGGTCAGCACCTTTTCGGCCTGCAAGGCGATGGTTGCCCTGTGTCTTCTGCATCTCATCGACAACGGCCGGGCCGGGTTGGAGGATCCTGTCGTGGCCCATTGGCCGGAGTTCGCGCAGCAGGACCGGCACGCCAAGTCCCAGGTCACCTTGCGCCATCTGCTCGAGCATACGGCCGGCCTGCCGACCGCGCGCACCAACCGTCCGGGCGATGTCTACAACTGGGACCGTATGATCGCAGCGCTGCAGCGCGCGCCGCTCATCTGGCCGGCGGGCAGCCGGACCGCCTATCACGCCGTCACCTTCGGCCATCTGGTGGGCGAGGTCGTCCGGCGGATTTCCGGGCAGATGCCCTCGGCCTATTTCGACCGCCATTTCGCGGGGCCGCTCGGCCTCGACTACACGATGCGTTTTCTGCCCGAGAACGGCCCGCGCACGGCCCGTTGCGACGGCTACGACTGGAAAGTGCGGCTCAGATGCGGGGTGATGTCCTACCTTTTGCCGCCGCTCGGCGGATGGAAGATGCAGTACTTCCGTCCCTGCGGCTCGCGCTACCACCCCGATACGGCGCCGTGGCGCAGCGCCGAGGCGCCCGCGATCACGGGCTTCGGCACGGCGCGGGATCTGGCGCGGGTCTATGCCATGCTCGGCAATGGCGGCATGCTCGACGGCGCGCGCGTCCTCTCGCCCGAGATGGCGGCGCAGATCGCCGGCCTCTCCGGCCGGCCCGCAATCGTCGATGAGCTCGGCACCGGCACACGCGCGCGGATCGGGCTGGGCCTGTTCTTCAACCTCGGGCCGATCGCCGATCTGGGCCCCAATCCGAACAGCTTCGGCCATTGCGGGATGGGCGGGACAACGTCGTTCTGCGATCCCGATGCAGGGATCGGGTTTGGCTATGTGTGCAATCATCTCTACCAGCCGACGCGCGCGGACACCTCGATCATCGGCGACCGGGCGCTTCGCCTGATCGACGCGGCCTACGCCAGCCTGCGATAGACACGGCCGCCCACTGCGAGAGAACAGGCACGGCCGCGCGGCGGGGCCTGCCTTTTTGATGGTCTTACACTCGGCATCAAGGTGATTTAGCTTGCGTTCACCCAGGACGGATGTCCCCATGCGTCTCCGGCAATGTCATAACCCAGATCGGGAGTGCTGCCGTGAGCCTCGAACCCTCAGACATCACCAAGAACCTGCCCGAGACCCAGGAGTTGCGGTTTGCCGCGCACCGGTCGCGCGACGGGCTCTATATCGGCGGCTACGACGTTCAGTACACCGAGGGCATGCGGTTGAGCGTTCGCCAGGAGCCGGGCCTTTTCCTCGGCCTGATGCTGTCGGGGCGCTCGACGCGCCTTCTGCTGACGGGGATCGGCGAGTTCGAGATACCGGTCGGCCGCCCGATCATAATGAACTTCAGCGAAGAGACGGAGTGCACCAACTTCTACGAACCTGGGGAGCATTGCGCCGGGGTCGGCCTGCATGTGCCGCCCGAGTTCTTCGACCGGCTGGGCGACGATGTTGTGGCGATGGAGCTCGAACCGCTGCGCGAGCTCCTCGGGCGCTCCACCGATGTCGAGGTGTTCGATGCGTGCCCCGAGATGGCCAAGCTTTCGGCGCGCATCCTCGAAACCGGGGATAGCCCAACCAGCTCGGCGCTGGAGCTGGAAGGCGCGGGCTATCTGCTGCTGGCGCGGTTCTGTGCCAAGCTGACCGAGGCGCGCGACCGTCCGTCCTTCGGGAAGCTCGGCGAAAGCGAATGGCGCCGGGTGATGAAGGTCAGCCGGCATCTGAACGGCAACCTGACCGATACGCCTTCGCTGGGTGAGCTGTCGCGGCTGGCCGGGGTGAACCAAACCACGCTGTCGGACCAGTTCAAGGTGGTGCATGGCGAGACGATCTTTGCCTACCTGCGCAACCGCCGCCTGGAGGAGGCGCGCGCGATCCTGCGGTGCGAGGGTGCTTCGATCACCGAAACCAGCTTTCGCGTCGGATTTGCCTCTGCAACCTCTTTCGCCACCGCCTATCGGCGCCGCTTTGGGTATCCGCCAAGCCAAGAGACCAGCGACAACCTTGACAGACAATAGCTGAAATTTGACCCGGCGAAGGTCGGCGGGGGCTTGCCTCTCTATAAGGGCATCCGGGACCGGAGCAGGCGCGCGTGCCTGGCTCCCAACCGCTTCGTTGGCCGCTGGAAAGACTTGAGAATGACGGAAAAAAGAACACCGCGTTTGCGCGCTCTACTGTTGTGCACGGTGGCCTGCTGGGCCGGAATGGCGGCGCAGAGCACGGCGCAGGACGCCCCGAACAGCGCCTCCTTCCTCCTCGATCCGATCTTTGTGCAGTTCGACCGCCGCAACGAGGATCTGCAGGAGCAGCCGCGCGCCGTAACCGTCATCGGCGCCGAGGATTTCCCCCTCGGGGAGATCGAGGCCGGCGCCGCCCTCGCCAACCGGACGCCCGGCGTCACCTTCAATGGCTTCGGCCAGCCGGGCACCGACTTTTTGAAGATCCGCGGTGTCGGGGCCCTGGGCTACCCGCTGAGCGCCTCCGACCAATTGGTCGGGTTCTCGATCGACGAGGTTCCCACGTCGATGTTTGGCTTTCCGCCCACCTTGTTCGATATGGATCAGGTCGAGGTGGTGCGCGGGCCGCAGGGCACGCTGTTCGGCCGCAATGCCCTTGCCGGCGGTGTCAACTTCGTTCCCAACAAGGCCGATGGCAGCCGGGTGCGGGAGTTCGAACTGGCGGTCGGCACCGATGGCTACGTGCTGGCCGATCTGACGGTGGGGGACTGGCTGATCGAGGATAGCCTGGCCGCGCGTCTCGCGCTGCACTTCAGCGACTATGACGGCACGATCGAGAACACCAATGTCGGCGGCACGCTGGGCGGCTCCTCCGAGATTGGGGGGCGGCTTTCACTCACCGCCTTCACCGACAACGGCTGGACGATCTCCGCGATGGCGCAGGCAGACGATCAGGAGCGCAACAACTCCTTCCAGATCTACTACGAGAACCCAGATTTCCCGGTTTCGGGGGAAAGCAAGGTGCCAGCCAACACGCGCGACAACCGCCAGTTCACGCTACGGCTGGAAAGGGAGTTCGAGCACTTCGCCTTCACCTCGTTGACCGGCTGGCAGAACCAGGAGCTCGTCAACAGCCCGGGGTATTACGACATCTATCTCTTCTCGGCCTTCACCGGCCTGCCGGAGGAGTTCTTCATTAAGGACGATCCCTCCTACTTCCGGGATATCGTCGAGGAAGAGACGATCATCAGCCAGGAGTTCCGCCTGTCTTCGCTCGAAGGCTCCGAAGTGTCCTGGGTTGCCGGCGCGAACTTCATGCTGTCGGATTACAGCGGTTTGCGCGACGCGCGCGACGACTTCAACACGACGAGCAACGGCCGCACCGATGTCGACATCGAAACGCGTTCCTGGTCGGTTTTTGCCGATGCGACGCTGCCGGTCGGCGACCGTCTGCGCCTGTCGGCCGGTCTGCGCTATGGCTATGAAAAGCAGGAGGTGCGGGGGGAGTATGTCTCCAACGGCTTCCCCGG
>JBCDGG010000147.1:0-12932 GCA_038757905.1 Pseudomonadota bacterium
AACCGGAAAGGGTTCCCGATGCTAAGGATCGTGAGCTTCAAGATCTGCCCCTTCGTGCAACGAGTGACGGCATTGCTGGAGGCCAAGGGCGTGGCCTATGACGTCGACTACATCAGCCTGAAGGACAAGCCGCAATGGTTCCTCGACCTTTCGCCCACGGGTCAGGTGCCGATGCTGATCACACCGGAGGGCGACGCGCTGTTCGAATCCGACGCCATCGTCGAGTACATCGAGGAGGTCACGCCGCCGCTCATGCCCGGTGTATCGCCCGTTCAGCGCGCCCAGGACCGCGCCTGGAGCTATCAGGCGACCAAGCATTACCTCGTCCAGTGCAGCGCCATGCAGAGCCGGGACCAGTCCGTTCTGGCCGAGCGCGAAGCCAAGTTGAGCAAGGCGTTCGCGAAGGCCGAAACTCAGATCGGCCACGGGCCCTTCTTCAACGGCGAGCGCTTGAGCAATGTGGACATCGCTTGGCTGCCGCTCCTGCACCGGGCCGAGATCGTGCGGGCGCATAGCGGCTACGACTTTCTGGCCGATTCTCCAAAGGTCCGCGCGTGGCAGGGGGCCTTGGCGCAAACCGGGCTCTACGAGAAATCGGTGGCGCCCGACTTCGACGCGGCCTTCGCCGGGTTCTACCTCAGCGAGCGGACGTTTCTGGGCCGAGGCGCGGACTTCTCCGAACCTGCGCCAGAGCCTGCGCCGAAAGCCATGGCAGGCTGCTGCGGGTAAGCCGGCATGAACCCAAGCGTCACAGAGCCCAGCCGGTGATGCGTTCCTTCCTCGATGCCGGCATACGGGCCGATGCCATCCCGGGTGTACGATGTGATCTTTCGCAGCACTGGCCAGACCGAACGGTCCATGGCGCGCGCCCTGCCGAGGCCATCTGAACCCTGTGATCCTTGACGCCCGGGGGGGCGCGCGAGAACGTTCCACTCTGCTAGAGCGCAAGACAAAGGGTTTGCCGGAACGCCCAATGGCAAGGCGCGCCGTCGGTCCGGCACCCGAAGTTTCTGCGCCAGCGCCAGCGCGAGCAGTGCCAGACCGATAAGGACAAGGAAGGACAGCCGCATCCCCGTGATCTGGGCGACAAAGCCGATCACGGATGGGCCCGGAAGCATGCCGCGGTACCCCAGGGTGACAACACCGGCAATCGCCGGGCCGGGCGGCACGTCGCAATCGTGCGCGGCGCGGGAGAAGACCCGGGGGCATCACCGCCGCGTAGCCGATGCCCGTCAGCGGGCAGCAGCAGGAGGCCCGGCGAAAGCCAGCCGCACGATGCAGGAGCGGCCGGCGGATCCACCTCCACCCAGCACTCGAATAGGCATCCGTCTGCCAAAACGAGGTTCTCTGTAACGGCGAAGGCTCACGGAAGGACCCGGCACATGACCGGCGTCGCCCGCGACCGGAAGCCCTGCCCGTCCCCCTCGCTAGATACTGTCCAGGCTCTCCCTGAAACCTTCGGCCTCTGCCCGGGCCAGCGACGCCGCGCTTTCCTGCGGATGCGCGTCCAGATGGCGCCGCACGAGCCGGAAGCCGAGCGAGTACCCCAGCCACCGGGGCATCTCGCCCGCCCCAAAGAACCAGTCACCGTGCCGATAGCGCGTCTGCGCCCAGTCCTGCTGCGCCAGTGCGACATTGGGCACCACGTCGCTGCGCGGCAACGCCTCCCACGGTTCCGGCACATCGCCGTAGACTTCGCGGACGAAGTGCCCCGCCAGCCCTTCGGATACCAGTGCCTCACCCAGCGAGGCCCCGTAGCCCGGCCCGTCCCATCGCGCGGCGTGGTGAAGCTCGTGCACGAACATCCGCTCGAGCGACTGATCGGCATTGGCTCTCACGGCCGGATTGCCGGGATCAATCGTCACGAAGACGATGCCGGGGGAGGGGGCGTAGCCGACATGCCCCTTCTCCGGGATCACCCGCTGGCCTTCCATGACGACGACATCCAGCGGGCCCAGCGGAAGGACCTCCGTTGCCTTCCCGTGCGCGGCGCTCAGGCTGGCGTGGAGCCAGTCCGCAAGGTCGGACAGCGCACCGCGCGCGTTCAAGAGGTGAAGGCAGAGGGAGGACACGACGGGACCGTATCACAGCGAGGGCGTCTGGAACATGGGCGCATGGACGCGTGCGCGACGAAGCCCGCAGGGCACGGCTGGCGGTTGGCACATGTAACCTGTGAAGTGACACCCGACGCACAGACCGGATGGGCGCTGGGCATCACGCCCCACGTTCGAAGGCACCATCGCGCGGAGTTTGGGGCCGGCCCGAAATCGCAGCGGGCCGGCCCCGGCGTATCGAACCGGATCAGACGGCGATCACGCCACCATCCTCCTTGGTGACAACGACGACGGATGGGCGCGGGGGCATTCCGTCGACGAAGTCCGGCCAGCGCGTGGCAGGGTCTTCGAAGGTCGAATCCCGCTCGAACCCGGCGAAGTCCTTCGTCCCGTCCGTGCCCGGATGCTGGACGGCAAGAAAGAGCGTGCGGCTCTCATCGGCGAAGTAGGGGCCGCAGAGTTCACCGCCGATGGGACAGCGGAAGAAGAGCTTGGAATGACCGCGCAACGCACCGTCGGTCTCGAGCGAGTAGAGGCCGTCCGACTTGCCGGTGCGGCCCCAGCCGGAGCCCTGATCCGTCGAGATCCACAGACGGCCTCCCGAATCGAAAGCGCAATTGTCCGGCGAGCCAAACCAGCCGTTCTCCGAGGTCTCGGGGTTCCACATGGCGCCGACCTCTTCGATGCCGGGGTCGCCGCACAGCACCAGGATCGACCATGTGCCGAAGGTGGCGGAGTGGTTGCCGCCTTCTTCCTTGATCTCGATGATGTGGCCGAAATTCGATTCCGGACGGGGGTTTGCTGCATCCACCTGTTCGGGCTTCCGCCGCGAATTGTTGGTCAGCATGATGTAGGCGGAGCCGTCGCCGCGGGGTTGCGCGTCCTCGGGGCGGTCCATCGGCGTCGCCCCCAGAAGGTCTGCCGCGATGCGCGTGTCGATGGCGACATCGGCCTGGCTTGCAAAGCCGTTCTCGGCCGTCAGCGGGCCATGGCCGTGGACGAGCGGCAGCCAGTGGATCGTGCCGTTGTCGTCAAACCGCGCGACATAGAGAGTGCCTTCGGACAGAAGCGTCGAGCCGAAATGCGCGTTCTCTTCGGTCACCGGCGCGGCAGAGACCCACTTGTATTGATAGTCGAAGCGGTTGTCGTCGCCCGAATAGATCACCAGACGGCCGTCGGAGGCGATGGTCGTCTCGGCACCCTCGTGACGGAAGCGGCCCAAAGCGGTGTGCTTGATCGGCGCCGCGTCGGGGTTCATCGGGTCGACCTCGACGATGTAGCCGAAGCGGTTGGGCTCGTTCGGCTCTTTGTCGATATTGAACCGGTCGTGGTACTGGCCCCAGGCGTACCAGCGGCCCGGCACCCCGTAGCGTTTCATCGACGCGGCTTCGGGCTGTGCGGAGATGTCCGGGTCGCCGTCGGCATCGACGGTGTCAGTCCAGAAATAGCCGTGGAAGTTCTCTTCGGCCATCAGGTAGGTGCCCCATGGCGTCATCCCACCCGCGCAGTTGTTGATGGTGCCGAGCACGGTCATCCCGGCCGGGTCGGCCGAGGTGCGCAGGCGGGGATGGCCCGCGGCGGGGCCGTCGAACGTCATCGGCGTCTCTGCGGTAATCCGGCGGTTGGCCGGGTTGTCGCGGTTGACAGACCACTTGCCGTCGTCGCCTTTCACGACTTCGAAGACGGACCCGCCATGGGCGGCCATTTCGACATCGACGAGTGCCTTGGTCATCCCCTGAAAGCCGTCACGGTCTTGGCGACCAAGGCCGGGAAACATGACCTCTTCGTTGGTGTACTCGTGGTTGACGCAGAGCATCCCGCGCCCAGGCTCGATTTCGGCGAACCCGACGTAGTCGTTGTTGTAGCCGAACTGCTTCGACTGGGCATCGGCCGTCTGGTTCATCACGTCGAAGTCCGGCGCATCGGCCGTGATCGGGTCACCCCAGCGCACGAGAATGTCGGCGTTGTAGCCATCGGCGATGTGGTGATTGACGTCGTTGCCCCACTCAAGCTCGCCAAAGACGTAGCGGCTGGCGTGGCCGTCCGCCTGAGCGCGCGTCGGCGCAGTCAGAGCCGTTCCGCCAAACAGGGCCGTTGTGGCCGCAACCCCGAGAGAGCCGCGCAGAAAGTCGCGTCGTCCATAGCGGCGCTGGATGACGTCGCCGATGGTGTTGCCCAGATGTGTGTTGGTTGGGATGTCGTCGTAGGCTTCGAAGGCCTCGGCCTTGTTGCCGTAGTTCTCACTGTTGATGATCTTGGAGCGGTTCATTCGCTTCTCCCTGGCTGCAGGCTGGAGTGAAGGTGTGCGCATGCACGGTGGAACGATGGGACGACGGGCCGAGTCGGACAACAGTTTTGCGACCGGGCATCGCGGTAATCCGCGCAGCCGGCCGGCGATCGGCGCAACCCCGAAGGAAGAAGCGGGCCACGCGCAAGGCCCGGTGCGATCTCCAAGGCCAAGGCATGTCGAGGGCGTGTGTGGTTGCGCGCGAAGCCTCACAACCTGCGTGGCTTGGCTCCTGAGGCGGCGCTAACGCGCCCGCAGAACGGCGCGCGTCTCCCCCGGCCGGCGCGCGAGGATAGGGGATGTTTGCGGATGCTCGGCAGGTGCCGTCTGCCGCCTAAGGGCCTGCACCGTCAACGACGCCGCGCGCCTCCCATCGCAGGGCCGCATCCCGTTTCGAAGGTTTCAGGTGGCGCGATGCCCCAGACGCGGAGCCAGACACCCGCAAAGGGGCAACGGGGGAGGGCTAGCATTTGCACCCTGTGGCAGGCCTCTACGATGACAGCCCCCGGCCGTTACGGCGGGGCGATCAGCGCGGAGAGCTCCGCCGACAACCCCACCGTCGCACCGGCCGCGACGGGCCGTGCGGGGCCCGTGTCGCCCGCCGCGATCCTGTTCAGGCAGAGCTGCAGCCCCGCCGTTCCATCGAAGAGGGGCACGGCCAGCCCCGGCTGCACGCGCCCTGCGATCCCGGCAATAGCCGCCCCACAGATGACGATGGCCTCCGCGCCCGCGGCAGCCAGCCGGGCGCAGGCTGCGCTCACCTCCGCATCCGCATCGCCAGAGCCTGGGCCGGAGCCACGGTAGACGCGGCCCAGATCCAGATCGATCACCTCGTAGCCGTGCGCCGCAACGCCGTAGCCCGCGATCAACCGGCGATAAAGCGGCAGGCTGACGGCGCCGAACACCACCACACCGATGGCACCGCCCGCCGCCTCTGCCGCCCGGAGCGCCCCTTCGGTGATCCCGGCGACGGGCACGTCCACGACCTCGGAAATCGCAAGCAGGCCAGTGTCGAAGGAGATGGCGAGGATGATCCCATCGTAGCCCTCGCGATGTGCGGCCACGAGATCCAGCGCAGCATGGGCAGCAATCGCGTTCTCTGCCTCGGTCGTCACGATACGCGCGCCGAACTGCCCGGTGACGCCCTCCACCGTCACACCGGCGGGCGCGAACTGCTGCAGGGCGGCCACGCAGGCCTCCGTCACCCCGCGCGAGGTGTTGGGATTGACCGCCAGCAGGCGGGTCATATCAGAAGGCCGGGAAAGACCGTGATCAGGGCCACCACGGCCAGGATGCACAGGCAGAACGGCAAAACGCCGACGATCACCGTGCTGACATCGCCGCGGCCGCGCACCGACTGTGTCACGTAAAGGTTCATGCCCACGGGCGGGGTGATCAGCGCCAGCTCGCACATCAGGACAAGGAAGATCCCGAACCAGATGCTGTCATAGCCGATCAGGGTGACGATGGGCAGGATGATCGGGATGGTCGCGATCATCATCGCCAACGCGTCCAGAAAACAGCCGAGCAGCATGTAGAGCAGGACGAGCAGCAAGATCATCGTCACGGGCTGCACGTCGAAGCCGGAGACGAAGGCCGAAACCTGCGCCGGAACGCCCAGTACGCCGAGGATGAAGTTCAGATAGAACGCCGCGATCAGGATCAGCAGGATCATGCCCGTCGTGGTGACAGTCGCCAGCATCGCCTCGCGCAGCATCGGCCAGTTGAGCGTCCGGTAGAAGAGGGTGAGCGCGAGGGCCGCCATCACGCCCACGCCCGCGGCCTCGGTCGGCGTAGCGAAGCCGAGATAGATCGAACCCATGATCAGGACGAAAATCAGGACAGGCGGCACCAGATCGACCAGCCGGGAGCGCCGCTCGGCCCAGGCGGCCATGGGTGTGGGGCGGCCCGCAATACTCGGGTTGATGAGACAGGCGATCACGATCATCGCCATGAACGCCGAGGCCAGCAGGATCCCGGGCAGGATGCCCGCCGTGAACAGCGCCCCGATCGAGGTGTTGGTGATGGCGCCATAGATGATCAGGTTGATCGAAGGGGGGATCAGGATGCCCAGCGTCGCCCCGGAAGCAACGCTGCCCGCCACCCAGGCTTCGGCATAGTTCTGGCGGCGGAAGGTGGGGAAGGCGACCGTTCCGATGGTCGCCGCGGTCGCCACGGACGATCCCGAGATCGAGGCGAAGACGGTCGAGGCGGCGATGTTGGTGTGCAGGAGCCCGCCGGGCAGCGGGCGCGTCCAGTCCGCCAAGGCCCGATACATGCGTTCGGTCACGCCGCCGCGCACCAGCACCTCGCCCATGAACACAAAGAGCGGGATCGCCACCAGGAGGAAGTTGTTGAGCGTGCCCCACATCATCGTCCCGAAGGGCCGGATCATGGCATCGCCGAAGAAGATCCAGGCCCCGAGGATCGCCACCAGAAACAGGGACGTCGCGATATGCAGCCCGATGAAGAGCAGAAACAGCAGCAGGCCGAAGCCGAGGGCCGCGCCCTCAATCCCCAGCATCCCGGCGCCCCTCCCCCGCCGTGTCGACGTAGTGGCCGACCTCGTCCTCCACCGTCGGCGAGCCGTAGACGCGCGAGACCGCGCGACGGTCGGTGGTAAAAAGCCAGAGGGCATGCGCCGAGGTCAGGCAGCAGGTGAGCGCAAAGAACACCATGCCCGCCAGCCAGATCGACTGCGGCACCCAGAGCGGCGTCTGAAGCGGGGTGTTGGTGATCGCGCCGAAGCGCAGCGTGCTTTCCAACTCACCCCAGGCCTGCCAGGCCATGAACAGGGCAAATCCGGCAATCGCCACCTGGGCGGTCACATTCAGCGCGTCGCGCATCGTCGGGGGGAAGAAGCGGAAGAACAGGTCAATCCGCGGATGCCCGCGGCGCATCAGCGTCAGCGCCATGCCGAGCGAGCCCACGAAGGCCAGAACGTATCCGCCGATCTCATCCGTGCCCTGGACGGATACGCCGAACAAGTCGCGGCCGATGATATCGACGCTGATCAGCACGGCGAGCAGGGCGATCGTGACACCTGCACCCAGGGCGAGCCCGACGCTGATCCGCTCGACCGCGCGCAGGACGCGCGGCCGGTTCGTTTCGGCGCTGTCACTCAATGGTCAGGCCGCGCGCGGCACCGACGGTTTCGTTCCAGATCGACGTGCAGCCGGGATAGGAGGCCTCGCAGGTCTCCGCCCATTGCGGCAGGATCGCCGAGACGGAGATGTCGGCCACCTTTGCCTTGTCGTCGTCGCTGACCGGGATCAGCGCCATGTCATAGGAGGTGTAGATCCCCCCGTCCGGACAGTCGCCGCCCGTCGAACAGGCCTGTGCTGTGCCGTTGGTTGTCAGGGCCACCTCCCAAAGCGCGGCCTCCATGTCGGCCATGATCGCGTCGAACTGCGCGCGCTCCCCGTCGCTCAGCCCCTCCAGCCACGCCAGATTGACCATATGCGCCTGAACGGACCCCGAGACCGACAGGGGATAGAGATTCGTCGTCACCTCCGGCCACTTTCCGGTGTTCGAGGAGGTGGGCGACGTCACCCCGCAGCTTGCCACACCCCGTTGCAGCGCGGGATAGACCTCGGGGAAGGACAGAGTGACGGGCGTCGCCCCCAGGCTCTCCAGAAGCGTCGACATGGACGCCGTGAACGAGCGCACCTTGAGCCCGTCGAGGTCGGCGAGCGTGGCGATCTCGGCATTGCACAGGAAGACCTGAGGCCCGAACGGCCAGATGGCCACGGCGGTCACACCGAACTTGTCGGCCAGACGCGCGTTGAAGACTGCGCGATAGGCCTCAACGGCCAGTTTGAGATCGTCCATGTTGGTCGACACGCCGATCAGGTCGATCCCTTCGAGGAACGGATCGTCCTTGGCGACGCTGCCCACCTGGATCGTCGCCATCGCGAACGCGCCGTCGCTCACGAGCCGAAGCCCGTCGGCCAGGTCGATGCCCAGCGCCTGGAACTCGCTGCGATTAACCTCGAACCCGGCCTCGGCCAGCGCCGACATCGCATCCATTTCCGGCGGATGCTGGGCGCGCTGCTCCTGGTTTTGCGAGATGAACTGCATCGCCTGGGCCGGTGCCTCTGTCGTGCCCGCCAGGGCCAGTCCCGTAGCAAGTGCGGTGGACAAAAGGATCTTCATGGTTGCGTCCTCTCCGTTAAGGGGTGGCGGCGCCTCCGCGCCATGGTCCAGGCCGTCCGCAGGGCCGGCGCCAACAAGCGGGGTGCGACGGTGGTTGCGGCAGGGCCTCGCGGATCACGAGACGGGCGGCTGCCAAGGCTGCCACCGCGCGTCGTTCCCTGGGCTTCACGTTTATATTGCATACAATCTTGATAGCGGAGGTGGCGTTGTCTCAGAAGATCTGCCCACCCGGAATCGGGTTACTGATGATTTAACCTCCAATTTATTGGCTTACTGCTCGACCATGCAGCATGCATGAATCCGCACCTTCGCATTGCAGCCTCCATTTCTGCATGCAATCTTGCTCAAAGATGCAGGGCCGTGCGAAAGAATCGAATGCTCTCCAATTCCGTCTGGACCCGGTCGTACGAGACCAAGGGCGCGGCACCGGATCTGCGGATCGGTATGCTTGTGCCGTCCTCCAACACCGCGCTGGAGCCCGCAACGGCCGCCCTGGCGGCCCCGCTTACTGACCGTGTCGGCATTCACTTCTCACGGTTCGAGGTGACGCGGATCGCCCTGTCCGACGATGCGGACGCACAATTCTCTCTCGCACCGATCCTGAACGCAGCGTCCTTGCTGGCCGACGCCCAGGTCTCCGTCGTCGCGTGGAACGGAACGTCGGCCAGCTGGCGTGGGTTTGAAACCGATGATCGCCTGTGCGACGCCATCACCGCGCGGACCGGATGCGCGGCGACCTCGGCGATCCTTGGCCTCAATGCGGCGTTGCGGGCACTCGGCACCCGAAAGCTCGGCCTCGTCACTCCCTATACGTCGGACGTCGAGAGCGCGATCATCGCCAATTATGCGCGCGTCGGGATCGACATCGCGGCGTCCCGGCGCGAGAATCTGCAGGACAATTTCAGCTTCGCCGAGATCGCGCCGGACCGCGTGGCCGAGATGTGCCGCGAGGTGGCTGCGCAAGGCGTCGATGCGATTGCGATCGTCTGCACCAACATGCGCGGCCCATTCATCGCCACGGAGATCGAGGCGGAGTTCGGCATCCCGGTAATCGATTCCATCGCGGTCACCCTCTGGCACGCGCTCACCATGCTGGGCCTCGATCCCAGCGCGCTATCTCCCTTTGGCAGATTGTTCCGCATAAGGCCCGATGACCACGTCAACGATTAACCCCCACGCGCGCTTGGACGAGGACAAGCCGGACCTGCACAGCCGTCTGATTGCCGAGATCCGGCAGCAGATCGTGCAGGGCGATCTGGAAGCCGGCATGCGCGTGCCGGAGGCGCATCTCTGCGCGACGCTCAATGTGTCCCGCACGCCGCTGCGCGAGGCGCTCAAGGCACTATCGGCCGAGGGCCTGATCACGCTGCGCCCCAATCGCGGCGCCGTGGTGACCCCGCTGGACGTCGACGACCTGAGAGCCGTGTTCGAGGCCAAGGGCGTGATCGAGCATCACATCGGTCTGAACGTGCCGCAAAAGGCAACGGATGAGGACATTGCCGCACTTCAGATCCTGCATGACCAGTTGGCCGTGGCGGAAGCGTCCCACGACCGGGCGGCCTATACGGAGCTCAACGAGGCGTTTCACCGGCGCATGGCGGACCTGACCGGAAACTCCGAGATCGTAGCGATCTACGAGCGCCTGCAGATCAAGGTTCTGCGGGCGCGCTATCAGATCAACGACGATCCCGCCCGGGTGAGGGCGTCACTGGACGAGCATGCCGGGATCATGGCCGCCCTGCGGATCCGCGCCAGGTTCGACGTGGCGGATCGGCTGGTCGCGCACAATGCCGCGACGGCCGCGGCGGTCATCTCCTGCGTCTGAGCGCGGCGGCCTCGCGCTCGTGCCACGCAACCGGGGCGCTTTTGCAAGACCCATGGCGCGGCTCACTTTTGGAACAGCTCGACCGGGATCGCGCTGAACACCTCCACCGGGCCGGTCTCGCGGACCGCGAAGGTCTGCCCGATGCCGGCCATCAGCCCGGTCCGGGTGTCGGGGATCATGATGTGCACGAAGAACACCATGCCCGGCTCCAGGATCAGGGGGTTGCCGCTGTAGATCATCGGCGGCACGTCCATCCAGGTGGGCTTGAACGTGCAGCCGAGCGCGTAGCCGCAGGCGGCGAAGCGTTCCGTGGCAAAACCCGCATTGTCGAGCACCCGGCGGTGGATGTCATCGAGCGTGCCGAGCGCCGCGCCGGGGCGGGCAGCCTCCTTGATCTGCGCCAGCGCGTCGGCGGCCACTGCCATCATCTCGGCCTGCCGCGGGTCGGGGCGGCCCACGACCACGGTCGCCTCGGTGCAGACGTGGTAGCGGCCATAGGAGCCGGCAAGTTCGATCAGCACCTGATCATTGGCTTCAATGGCCCGCGCGCCGCCGATCCCCCGACCGAAGAGCGCCCGCGGCCCGGTATTGATCAGCGGCCCGCCGGAGGGCACCTCGCCCCCGCCGGTCAGCATCGCGGTGAGCGCCGCCGCGCTCAGATCGCTTTCGGTGGCGCCGGGGGCGCTGGCCTCGATCGCCGCCAGCGTCGCGGCATCGGCCAGCTCTCCGGCCCGGCGCACCAGGGCTAGCTCGGCCTCGGATTTCACCAGCCGCTGACCTCGCACGATGTCGGACGCATCCTCCAGCGTGCAGAACCCGCCCAGCGCCGCCTCCACCGCGCGGCCATTGGCGGCGGTCAGGCCGTGGGTGGCGAACTCCGCCCCGATCCGCCCGCCGCCGAGGCCCAGCCCCTCCAGCAGCGCCCGCAACTCCGCCGCCGGGTGCACCCCTTCGGTGTTGTACCAGATCCGGATGTCGTCGTAGAGCGACGCGACCTCGGCCTGGCGCAGATCCGGCCGTCGGGTCAGCAGAACGGTCGGCCCGTCATCGGCGGTGACGATCCCCACCTGAAAGAACACGAAGCCCGACGTGTCGAACCCGGTCAGGTAGTAATGGCTCTCCTGCGCGAAGACGAGCAGCGCGTCGAGCCCGCGCCGGCGCAGTTCGGCGCGTGTCGCCGCCAGCCGCGCGGCATGTTCCTCGGGCGCGAACCGCAGCGCCACCGCACGTCCGCCCCGGGTCGTGGCGGCGATCTCCTGAAACGCGACTCCCTGGGATGCGGGGCTCATTGCAGCTCGCAGATGTCGCAGGCGGTCATCAGATAAATGCGGATCATGTCGAGGTAATCGGGGATATCCACCCGCTCGTCCGGCATGGTGTTGTAGCGCCCGCCCGGCCCGCAGACGACGCCCTCCATCCCGCCATGGGCATAGAGATGCCCCGCATCCGTGCCGTAATAGCCCGGCGGCGTGATCGCGCCCGTCGGCTGCGCCGTACCCCGCACCGCTTGGTAAGCGGCGTTGAGCGCGGTGACGATGCGCGCGTCCTTCGGCACCTCGAACGCGGGCATGTACGAGTTGCCGCTCGGCGCCTCGATCCGGATCTCCGCCTTCAAGCCGGGCCAGTCGGACTCCAACCCGTCAAGCACTTGGCGAAAGTCCTTCAGCGCATTCTCCTGCGTCTGTCCCGGCGCGATCCGGCCCGATCCGGTCAGCCGCGCCACATCGGCAACCTGGGGCGGGCGCCACTCGGCAAAATCCTTGCCAAGGGCCGCGCGCAGGGTGCCGACATGGACGCGGTTGATGCTGCGATGCTCGTCGCTGGGCGCGTCGGAAAAGGTCAGATCGGTCAGCCGGGGCACCAGATCGCAGGCCGCGCGCAAGGCGTCGACGGCCTCCTCCCGCTTGGACATGTGCCGCGTCACGCCGGTCAGCTCCACAGTGAACATGAACGCCTCGGCATGCATGGTCAGCGCCTGCAGGTCCGTCGGCTCCGAGTTGATGAAGTAATCGGCCCGCAGGCCCGATGTCACCGCCGCATAGGTGCCCACGCCGCCCTGCAACTCGCCGATCACATAGGTCAGGATCACATCGCCCTTCAGCCGCCGCCCATTCTCGATCAGCGTCCGCACGGCACAGAGCGAGGCCGCGTCGCCGGCCTTCATGTTCGACACGCCGATACCGTAGATGAAATCGTCATCCACCAGCCCGCCCCAGGGGTCGACCGTCCAGCCCTCGGTGGCCGGGTTGGTGTCGAGATGGCCGTTGAAGAGCAGGCTCTTGCCACCGCCGGTGCCGCGCCAGATGCCGATGGCGTTCACCCGGTCGCCCTCGACCGGCTGCAGATAGGCCTCCAGCCCCATCGCGGCCATGATTTCCACCATGCGCGCGGCCAGCGCCCGCTCGCCCTCGGTCTCCGAATAGCTCTTGTGCCGGATCATCTCCGACAAGGTGTCCAGACAGGCTTTCTCGTCGATGGACCGGGCGAGCGTAAGGGCGTCAGACATGGGGGCTCCGTCTCAGGGGCGCGCGCCGACCGGGGGCGGAACCGCCTCCAGCAGCGCGCGGGTATAGGGGGTGCGGCCCGGCGCGTCGGCATCGTCACGGGGAAA
>JBCDGG010000148.1:0-12908 GCA_038757905.1 Pseudomonadota bacterium
CGGCACCGAACGGTCCAGCCCCGCATGCGAAAAAACCACGTCCCCAGACCGAAAAAGCAGCTCCGACCGACGCAAAAAATCCCCATGATGCCCCAATGCACCAGACAATGCCAAAGCCGTCCCAAAAAGCTCCGAAGCGCTCTAGTCGGATCGCTCCAGCACCCGCCAGCCGATGTCGCGGCGCAGATACCCGTCGGGAAAGGTCACCGCGTCGGCGAGCGCATAGGCCCGCTCCGCCGCTTCGGCGAGCGATGCGCCCCGGGCCGTCGCATTGAGCACGCGCCCTCCGGATGTGACAACCCTACCCTCGGGCGTGCGGCGGGTGCCCGCATGGAACATCATGTGAAAGCTGTCCTCCGGCAGCGCGTCCAACCCGCCAAGGGCGCTGCCCTGCGCATAGCGCCCGGGATACCCCTTGGCGGCAAGGACGACGCTCATGGCGTGATCGTCTGCCCAATGCACCCGCGCCTCGGAGAGCCGCCCCTCGGCCGCCGCGATCATGAGGTCGAGCGCCTGCGCGCCCAGCCGGATCATCAGGACCTGCGCCTCCGGATCCCCGAAACGCACATTGTACTCGACGAGGCGCGGCTGGCCGTCGCGGATCATCAGACCGGCATAGAGCACGCCCTGGAACGGCGTGCCGCGGCGGGCCATCTCGGCGATGGTAGGGCGGACGATCTGGGTGAGCGCACGCTCGATCACCCCAGGCGTCATGACCGGCGCCGGCGAATAGGCGCCCATGCCGCCGGTGTTCGGCCCGGTATCGCCTTCGCCGATGCGTTTGTGATCCTGCGCGGTTCCAAGGGGCAGGACCTCCTTTCCGTCGGACAGAACAAATAACGAGGCTTCCTCGCCCTCCATGAACTCCTCGATCACCACTTCGGCGCCGGCCGCCCCGAACGCGCCGCCGAACATCTCGTCGACGGCGGCGTGGGCCTGTGCCACCGTCTCGGCCACGGTGACGCCCTTTCCGGCGGCCAGCCCATCGGCCTTGACGACGATGGGCGCGCCTTGCGCGTCGATATAGGCATGGGCGGCGTCGGCGTCGGTGAAGCGGGCGTAGCGGGCGGTCGGGGCGCCGCAGGCATCGCAGATCTCCTTTGTGAACGCCTTGGAGGCTTCCAGCGCCGCAGCTTCGCGGCTTGGGCCCAGAACCAGCACGCCCGCCTCGCGCACGCGGTCGGCCACACCGGCGGCCAATGGCGCCTCGGGGCCAATCACGACAAAATCGATGCTTTCTTCTTCGACGAACGTGACCACAGCGCCGGGCTCGCCGATCGCCAGGTCGGCGCATTCGGCGATCTCTGCAATGCCGGCATTTCCCGGGGCGACGATCAGGCGATCGCATTTGGGATTTTGCAGGATGGCCCAGGCGAGCGCATGTTCGCGGCCGCCGCCGCCGAGGATCAGGATGTTCATGTGGGACCTTCGGTTGGCGTTGGGGCGTGAGCGTTCTAGGGTGAGGGCTGCGGCGGCACAAGGGGCGGCCCCGGACATGCGCGGGGCGGGCCATGCCGTGGGTGACGGCAGAAGACGGGGCAGAGGGCGGCAGAGGTCGGGTCAGAGGGCTGGGATGAACGATCTGATCGAGGAAGATTGGGGCGAGGGCCCGGACGAGGGGTCGGGCCCCGGTGGCAACACGCCGGAATACGCCGTCTCCGAGGTGTCCGGCGCGGTGAAGCGCACGCTGGAGGGCGCGTTCGGCCGGATCCGCGTCCGCGGCGAGGTCGGCCGCGTCTTCGTGGCCCGCTCCGGCCATGTCTACTTCGACATCAAGGACGAGCGCAGCGTTCTGGCCTCCGTCTGCTGGAAAGGCAACGTCGCGCGGCTGACACAGCGGCCCGAGGAAGGCATGCAGGTGATCGCGACGGGACGGCTGACCACCTTCGCCAGCCAGTCGAAGTATCAGTTGACGGTGGAGGATGTCGAACCCGCGGGCGAAGGCGCCCTCATGGCGATGCTGGAAAAGCGCAAGCGCCAGCTTGCGGCGGAGGGGCTGTTTGACGAGGCGCGCAAGCGCCCGCTGCCGTTTCTGCCGGCGGTTATCGGGGTTGTCACCTCGCCGTCGGGGGCCGTGATCCGGGACATTCTGCACCGTCTGAGCGAGCGATTCCCGCGGCGCGTGCTGGTCTGGCCGGTGGCGGTTCAGGGCAAGGACTGCGCGCCGCAGGTGGCCCGGGCGATCGCCGGGTTCAATGCGCTGCCTCCGGACGGCCCGGTGCCGCGGCCCGATCTTCTGATCGTGGCGCGGGGTGGCGGGTCGATCGAGGATCTCTGGGGCTTCAACGAGGAGGCGGTGGCCCGGGCGGCCGCCGCGTCGGAGATCCCGCTGATCTCCGCCGTAGGGCACGAGACCGACACGACGCTGATCGACTTCGTCTCCGACTGGCGCGCCCCGACCCCGACCGCCGCCGCCGAACGCGCGGTGCCGGTGCGGCTGGACTTGCTGGCCCATGTCGAGGGGCTGGGCGCGCGGTCTTCCGGGGCGCTGTCGCGCGGGCTGGCCCGGAAGCGGGAGCGGCTGCGCGATGTCGCCCGCGCCCTGCCGGGGCCCGCGCAGCTGCTTCAGGGCCCGCGTCAGCAGCTGGACGCGCTCACCTTCCGTCTGCCCGCGGCGCTCCAGACGGCGACGCAGAAGCGGCGCGTGGCCCTTGCGCGCCTCGGCGCGGCGCTGCGGCCGCAGACGCTTGCCGCGCGGCTGCGGGGCGAGCGCGCCAGGCTC
The DNA here is from genome assembly GCA_038757905.1 of Pseudomonadota bacterium. Lineage (GTDB taxonomy): Bacteria > Pseudomonadota > Alphaproteobacteria > Rhodobacterales > Rhodobacteraceae > HLUCCA09. Next base: position 2,723 of record JBCDGG010000148.1, read on the forward strand.
GACAGCCTGACAGCGCGGCTGGCTCCGGCCCTCGCGCGGCGCCGCTTGAGCGACACGCAACGCGAGGTCGACCAACTGCGGGCGCGGCTGACGCAGGCGGGCGCGGCGCAGATGATGGCACGGCGGACACGCCTCGACAGTCTGACGCGGCTCCTGTCGACGCTCAGCTACAAGGGCACGCTGGCCCGGGGTTATGCCGTCGTCCGCGACGCAGAGGGTAGGGTTCTGACCGGGATCGGCGCGGCGCGTGCGGCCGACGCGCTCGAGATCGAGTTTTCCGACGGGCGGCTGGCCCTTGACGGGTCGCCGCCGAAGGCGGCGAAATCGAAACGGCCGCGCAAGCCGGCCTCGGGCCCGCCCTCCGATCAGGGCAGCCTCTTCTGAGCCGGATCGCCGCCGAAGGCGGCGAAATCCCTCCTTGTCCCACCCCCGGGGCTTTTCGCTCCGCGCCCCATCTTCTAGCCTGCACCCGCATTGCCGCGCACGGTGCGGCGCTTCGGTCCAACGGATGGCTTGGCCCATGAGCACCAGAACAGCAGCCTTGGCCTGCGCCCTTCTGGGGCTCGCCGCGTGCCAGGCCGCGACGGGCGGGAGCGTCGCGCGCACGGGTCTCGCATCCGCTCCCATTGCGACCTTCGCGGACCCGCCCGCGGATGGGACCGCAGGGCAGTGCTGGGGCAAGGCGGGCCAGGCGCCGGTGGTGGACACGATCGAGGAGACCGTCCTTGTCGAGCCGCCCGGCCTCGCCATCGACGGCACCCTGCGAACGGAGCCCCTGACCCGGATCGAAACCCGGGACGCCGTGATCGTACCGGGATCGGAGATCTGGTTCGAAACGCTGTGCCCAGACGAGGTTACCCCCGCGCGTCTTGCGTCGCTCCAGCGCGCGCTCACCGTCCGGGGCCACTACTCAGGCCCGGTGACCGGCACGCTGGACGCTGCGACGGAGGCGGCGGTGCGCGCCTATCAGACGCCCCTGGGCTTGGAGAGCGGCACTCTGTCCCGCGCGGCCGCGGAGCGGCTGGGGCTGGTCGTCACCCCCGTCGAGAGCGGGCCCTGAGCCGCCGCACCGGCGGCCGGAACGACGAAGGGCGCCCGAAGGCGCCCCTGTTCTTGGCTGCCAGCGGGCGCGCGGTCACTCGATGGAGAGCGCCACAAACCGCGGCTCGCCGGCGCGGCGCACGAGCAGCAGAAGCGATTTGCGCCCCGCCTCCTGCGCTTCCTCCATCCGCGCCTGGAAATCGGCGATGGTGGCGATCGGCTGCTGGCCGGCCTCCGTGATCAGATCGCCTTCGCGCAAGCCCTTCTCGAACGCTTCGCTGGTCTGGTCGACCTCGGCCACCACAAGGCCCTCGGCATCGTCCGGCACGCCCAGGCGCTCGGCCAGGTCCGGCGTCACCGTCGACAGCGTCATGCCGAGCACTTCGCGCTGATCGGGCGCATCCGGCTCGGCCGGCGTCGCCGCGGCGGGCACGGCTCCCTCGGCCTCTTCCCGGCGCCCCAGGGTAACCCGAAGGGTCTGGGTCTCGCCGTTGCGGAACACCACGACCCGCACCGTCTTGCCGACCTCGGTATTGCCGACCTGCTGCACCAGCCCGCGGGTGTCGTCCACGTCGCGGCCGTCGAAGCTCAGAATCACGTCGCCCGATGCCATACCGCCTTCCAGGGCGGGGCCTTCCGGCACATCCGTCACAAGGGCGCCACGCGCCTCCTGCAGGCCCAGGCCCTCGGCCAGATCGTCGGTCACATCCTGGATGCGCACGCCGAGCCAGCCGCGGCGCGTCTCCCCGAACTCCTGCAATTGCGCGATGACGTTGGTGGCCACCCGGCTCGACATCGCAAAGCCGATCCCGATGGACCCGCCATTCGGGCTGAGAATGGCGGTGTTCACGCCGATCACTTCGCCGTCCATGTTGAACAGCGGCCCGCCGGAATTGCCGCGGTTGATGGCGGCATCGGTCTGGATGTAGTCATCGTAGCTGCCCGACAGCGCCCGGCCGCGGGCGGAGACGATCCCGGCCGATACCGAAAAGCCCTGCCCGAGCGGGTTGCCCATGGCCATCACCCAATCGCCCACGCGGGCCGAATCGCTGTCGCCCCAGGGAACGAAGGGCAGCGGTGCATCGGCTTCGACCTTGAGAAGCGCGAGGTCCGTGTTGGGATCGGTGCCGATCACCTCGGCGGGCAGCTCCTCGCCCGAGAAGAATTCGATCAGGATCTCGTCGGCCTGCTCGATCACGTGGTTGTTCGTGACGATGAACCCATCCTCGGAAATCACGAAGCCGGAGCCGAGCGCGGAGGACCGGCGCGGCGGGCCGCCGTCCGGGCCGTTCCGGTCGAGGAAGTCGCGGAAGAAGTCCTCGAACGGCGAGCCTTCCGGAACCATCGGCGTCGGACCCGTCGAGGTCTCGACAACGGTGGAGGTGGTGATGTTCACGACCGACGGGCTGATTTGCTCCGCAAGCTCGGCGAAGCTTTCCGGCGCGCCGCGGGCGTAGCCCGGCGCCGGTGTACCGATGGCGAGCGTCAGGCCGACAAGCGCGGCGGCGGCTGTGCGGAAGGCCGCGCCCGGCTTTGGAACGAACGTTGGGGCGTGGAACGTCACGGGGGTCTCCTTGCGTCTGTGCGTCTTAACTTTGGCGCGCCATGCACATCTCCTGTGCGCTGGAGCACGGCGGTGACTGCCACATGGTATCTAGGGGCGCCTCGCTGCAACTCAAAGGCCCCTCGCCACTTGTCACTATGGCGTGACACCCATGTGTCCAGCCGCTACGTCAACCGTCGCAGGGGCGCGGCGCGTTCGCAAGGCCCAAAACCCGTTGACCCGACACCCGCCATCCGCGGCAACCCTGCGCGTCCCCCGCCCCGAAACCCGTCTGGCCCCGTGCAACGGATCGGCGCTCAGGCGGCCACCCAACTCGCGAGCCATACAAACACCCCGCCCGCCGTCATGGCCAGCAGGCCGATGAGGCGAATGGTCTCTGGGGGGAGCGTCTGCAGCAGGCGCAGGGCCTCCTCCAGACGCGCAGGGGCCAGTGCAAGCACCAGCCCCTCCAGCAGAAACACAAACCCGATCGCAAGAAGGACTGTCGTCATTCCTGCTCGGCGGAGCCCAGCGGCCCCGTGGTGCCGATCCCGCCCGACGGGGCGACGGACGTGATGCCCGAGCCATCGAGATACTCGAAGAACTCGCTGTCGGGTGTGATCACCATGGTCGAGTTGGAGCCCTGGATCGCCCGCTCATAGGCGGCGAGAGACCGGTAGAACTCGAAGAACTCCTGATCCGCTCCGAAGGCCTGCGCGAAGATCGCGTTGCGGTCGGCGTCGGCTTCACCGCGGATCACCTCGGCCTCGCGGCTCGCGTCCGAGGTCAACTCCACCACGGTCCGGTCGGCCTGCGCGCGCACGCGCTGCGCTGCTTCCTCACCGCGGGCGATCTCGTCGGCCGCTTCCCGCTCACGCTCGGCCCGCATCCGGGCAAACGTGGCGTCAAGGTTCTGTGCCGGCAGGTTGGTCTGCTTCAGGCGGACGTCCACAACCTCCAGGCCCAAGGGCAGCGCCCGAGCCCGGACCTGCGCCGTGATCCGCGTCATCAGCACGGCGCGGTCTGCCGACAGGATCGTGTTCGACGTCACACCGTCGGAACCGAGAACGGCCCGGATCGCCGGGTTGATGATGCTCTCCAGCCGGTCCTCCGCCGCGCGCAGACCTCCGACACCCACGGCCTGGCGGAACTGCACCACGTCATTGATGCGGTAGCGCGCGAAAGCGTCGACCACGAGCCGCCGGTCATCCGACGGGGTGACCTCTGTTGGGGGCGTGTCGATCGAGAGGATCCGGTCGTCATACCGCACGACTTCCTGAATCACCGGGATCTTGAAGGCGAGGCCGGGTTCCTCCTCGACGCGCTTGATCTGGCCGAATTGCAGCACCAGCGCCTTTTCGCGTTCGTCGACGATGAAGATCGAGGACAGAAGACCGACAATGGCAACGGCGATGATCGGAAGGATATAGCCAAACTTTTTCATCTTAGTTGCCCTCGGAGTTGGTACCGACGGAGGCCGTCGTGGAGCGCCGCAATTCGTTCAGCGGAAGGTAGGGCACCACGCCCTGCCCCGCGCCGCCCTGGCCGGCATCGTCCAGGATCACCTTCTCGACATCGCCGAGCACGCGTTCCATCGTCTCCAGATACAGGCGCTTGCGCGTGACATCCGGCGCTTTGACGTATTCGGTCAGAACGGCCGTGAAGCGCGACGCTTCACCCTCGGCCTCGTTGACGACCCGGGCCCGGTAGGCTTCGGCCTCTTCGAGGATCTGCGCGGCCTCACCGCGGGCACCGGCGGTGACACGGTTGGCATAGGCGTCGGCCTGGCGTTCAAGCCGGTCACGCTCCTGTTCCGCGGCCTGAACCTCGCGGAAGGCGTCGATCACCTCGGCCGGCGGGTCCGCACGGTCAAGGTTCAGACGGATGATGTTCACGCCCGATTCATACTGGTCCAGCGTCGTCTGAATGAGTTCCTGCACCTGGGTCGCAATCACTTCGCGGTCCCGGTTCAGGATCGGTGCCAGTTCCCGCTGTGCCACCACTTCGCGCATCGCAGCTTCGGACACGGCGCGGATCGTCTCGGACGGCTCGGCGAGGTTGAACAGGAACAGCGCCGGGTCGGAGATGTTCCAGATCACCTCGAAATCGACATCGACGATGTTCTCGTCGGTCGTCAGCATCAGACCGTCATCATTGTTGGTCCGGCCGACGCCAAGCTGTTCGGATTGCTCCCGCGTCACCGGCAACACCTCGGCCGTCACGACAGGCCAGGGGGCGAAGTTGAGGCCCGGCTGCCCGGTGGAGCTGTACTCGCCGAGGAAAAGCTCGACAGACTGTTCTTCCGGACGCACCGTGTAGAAGCTCATCAACCCCCAGAGGATCACCGCCGCGCCGAGGCCCAGGCCGATCGTGCCGCGGGTCAGCTTGAAGCCGCCGCCCCCGCCGCCGCCGCCGCCGGGCCCGCGGCCATCGCCGCCGCGCCCGCCCATCAGGACGCGCAGGCTCTCCTGACCTTTCTTGACGATCTCGTCGATCTCGGGGATCTGGGGATTGTCGCCGTCTGGGCGCCGGGGACCGCCAGGGCCGCCGCGCCCGCCGCTTCCGTTGTTACCGGAGCCGCCACCGGAGCCGCCGCCCCCCCATGGTCCGCCGCTGTTACCTGCCATTGGCTTGGATTTCCTTTTCGTGTCCAGGATGCAACATGTTGATCAAATAGGTGGTCGTGTCGTCCCGCATTTCAAGCGCTACGCCTCCCGCGCCCGCCCGCGGCAAGCAAGGTTCTGTAACGTGTCCGCGAGGCGTTGGACAGATGAAATTGCCGGGGCTCTACCCGCCTCGGCCCCGGGGGAATGACGCGGGGCATGGCGCAGTCAGCGCGCCCGCAAGCCGACTTCATTCGGGGGAACAACGGTGTACCGCAAAGATCGGCCGTCGCCCCGCGCGTCGGCGTGCGCCAGGCCCGCCCCGCTGCGACCGGTCCATCGCTTCCCGACGAGGTGTGTCGGCCATCCTCGCCTCTGCGCCAGTCCACGGGCCGATATCCTGCGAAGGCCGACTTCTCTAATGCCAAGCCCAAGGGCACATCCCCCCGCCGGGCCCCCGCGTCGACGCAGGACGGACCTCCCGGGCTGCGTCGAAAACGGCGCCCGCCCCCCGGTCTGCCCCTTTGAAGAAGTGCGAAGCCCAGCCAGGCGACCCGCCATGGCTCCGATCCGCACAGCAACCGCGCAGAACGCCGCGGGATGGCGGCGGGGCGGGTGCTTCGTTCGCCTAGCCGCTCCGGATCGGCGCCTTCAACGTCACGATTTCTTCGGAGATGGTGGGATGCACCGCAACGGTGCGGTCGAAGTCCGACTTGGTGGCGCCCATCTTCACGGCGACGCCCGCGAGCTGGATCATCTCGCCCGCGCCGTCGGCCACGATATGCACGCCGAGCACCTTCTGCGTCGCCTGGCTGACGACAAGCTTCATCATCACGCGATCCTCGTGGCCGATGAACGCCGTGCGCATTGGGCGGAACGAGGTGCAGTAGACGTCGATCGGTTCCTGGTCGCGGGCGGTTTCCTCGCTCATCCCGACGGTTCCGTATTCCGGTTGCGTGAAGACTGCGGAGGGCACCAGTGCATGGTCCGGCGCGGTCGGCTCGCCGCCGAACACCGTCTGGGCAAAGGCCATGCCCTCGCGGATCGCGACGGGGGTCAGTTGCATCCGGTTGGTCACGTCGCCGATGGCGTAGATCGACGGGATCGCGGTCTGCGAATAGGCATCGACGACGACCTCGCCGCGGCGCCCGACCTCTACGCCGACTTCCTCCAGCCCCATGCCCTTGGTGTTCGGGGCGCGGCCGGTGGCAAACAGCACCTGGTCGAACGTCTCTTCGCGGCCGGTGGTGGATTTCACCCAGATCCCGTCGTTCGTGCGCTTCATCTCCATGATGTTGGTTCCGGTGTGGATGCCGATCCCGTGGCGCTCCATATGCTCGGCGATATGCCCGCGCGCTTCCTCGTCGAAGCCCCTAAGGATCTGCGCACCGCGGTAATACTGCGTGACCGCCGTGCCGAGCCCGTTGAAGATGCAGGCCATTTCGCAGGCGATGTAGCCGCCGCCCACGATCAACAGGCGGTTCGGCAGCTCCGCCAGGTGGAACACCTCGTTCGATGTGATGCCAAGATCGCCCGCGCCGTCGATCTGCGGCAGCTCCGGCCATCCGCCCGTGGCGATGAGGATGTGCTTTGCCGTCACCGTGGCGCCATCGGCCAGCCGCACCGTATGCGGATCGGCGATGGTGGCCCGCTGCGCATGCAACGTGACGCCCGAGCCCTCGAGCAGGTTGCCGTAGACGCCTTCCAGTCGGTCCAGCTCGGATTCCAGCCGCGTGCGGAAGGCGGGCCAGTCGAAGGCGTCCGGCGCAGGAATGCCCCACCCGTATTCCCTCGCCTCGTGCACCGCCGCGCGGAACTCCGACGCGAAGACCATCAGCTTCTTCGGCACGCATCCGCGGATGACGCAGGTGCCGCCGAGGCGGCTTTCCTCGGCCAGCCCCACCTTCGCACCGTACTCCCCGGCCGAGACGCGCGCCGCACGCACGCCGCCGGATCCGCCACCGATGACGAAGAGATCGTAATCGAATTCCATGGGTTACTCTCCGTCTTGGGCGAACAGATTGCCCTCCAGCGCGGCGTCGTCCGCCTCGCACGGCAGGCGGTGTTCTTCCACCGTTCCGTCCCCGAAGCCCACGATCACCCGGTCGCAGATATCGACGAACAGACCGTTCTCGACGACGCCGGGGATCTGGTTGAGCACGAGGCTCATCTGGCGCGCATCGCCAATGCGCTTGAGGTGCAGATCGAGGATGTAATTGCCTTCATCGGTGACGAAGGGCACGTCGCCGTTCATCCGCAGGGTCGTTTCGCGGCCCATCACATCGAGGCTGACAAGCGTCTCCTCGATCAGGGCCTGGGTCGTGCGCCATCCGAACGGCACAGTCTCCACCGGCAGCGGGAAGGCGCCGAGGGTCTGCACATGCTTGGCGGCGTCGGCGATCACGATCATCTCGTCGGAGGCGCAGGCCACGATCTTTTCCTGCAGAAGGGCGCCGCCCCCGCCCTTGATCAGATTGAGATCGGTGTCGAACTCGTCGGCGCCGTCGATTGTCATGTCGAGCCATTGCGCCTCGTCCAGCGACACCACGCGCACCCCCACATCACGGGCAAGATCCGCCGTCCGGGTAGAAGTGGGCACCCCGACGATGTCGAGCCCCTCGTCGCGCACCCGTTCGGCCAGCAAGCGCACCATCCATGCGGCGGTGGAGCCGGTGCCGAGCCCGATCCGCATGCCGCTCTCGATGCGCCGGACGGCGCGGCGCGCGGCGGCGAACTTGGCACGGTCGATGGGGGACAAGTCTGAGGTCATGGGCGGTGTCCGGGGCTGCGTCCCCGGGCGTTCCCCACGGGGTGGGGCGCTTATAGGCGCAATCGGTCGGAGCTGCGAGCGCTTTTGGCCGGCATCGCCCCACCCGCGACGCTGGCAGCCGCGGCGCGAAAGGCGGCGACGGCGGCGATCACCTCGTCGACACTGACGGCGCGATCGCCATCGGCATCCATGGATATCAGCGCGCGCAGGCGTTCGGCCTTCTGTGGGCCCAATTCGCGCAGCGCCGTCGCTTCGGCGAAGGCCGCAATCTCGGCGCGGCTCGCGACCCCGTCCCCATCCGTGTCGGCGGCCTTGTGGCCGAGCGTCAGCCGCGCCTTGGACCGGGCCGCCTGAGCCCGAATGGCGATCTCCATCTCGTTCCGCGTCACGGCGCCGTCGCCATCCAGATCGGCCACGGCGAAGCGGTGCAGCTCCCGCGCCCGCGTGCGGGCGCGGGCCAAGGCGACGGCATCATCGAACCCTTGCGCGTCGATCCGGCCGTTCTGGCCGTGCCCGAGGATCATCGTCACCATGTCTTCGACGAAGATCCCGGGGTTCCTGGCGATCCGCTCCACGGTCGAGTCGGCGAGCATAGCCGGTAGCCCGGGCCAGCCGCCGACGAGCGGCACATCCTGCGCCACCCCTCGCCCAGGCAAGGCCGCGACGACCATTGCGGCGACGAAAACCAAAACCCGCATACCCGTTCTCCTGTCGTCACCGCTATGGCCGCTCTGCGAGGTCTAGCGGAAAGACGGTGAAGATCCCGTTAACCGTAATGCGCCGCGCCGTGGCCGCCCACGCGGCGCGCCGCTGGCGGGGCGGGCGAGGTCGGTTTCGGACAGCCGGTGGCACGGGTTTCGGCGTAGCAAGGCCAGCGAAGGATCGGATGAATGGCATGGCCCTGAGCGTCTTCGACATTTTCAAGGTGGGGATCGGCCCGTCCTCGTCGCATACCATCGGGCCGATGGTGGCCGCGGCGCGGTTTCTGGACCTGCTGCGCGCGGCGCCGTTCTCGGCAATGGGGCTGCGGGCGCGCCTCTACGGGTCGCTCGCCTTCACCGGCGTGGGGCATGCGACGGACCGGGCGGTGATCCTCGGCCTCGCGGGCTTCCGGGCCGACGATTTCGACGCAGACCGCGCCGAGGCCGCGCTGGAAGCGATCCGCAGGGAGCGCGCGGTGGCGCCGGATGGGCTCGGGCCGCTGCGCTTCGATCCGGGCGAAGACCTGATCTTCGACTTCGGGGCCCCCCTGCCCGGACACCCGAACGGTCTGGTCCTGCAGGCGACCGACGCTCAGGGCGACGTGATCCTGACGGAGACGTATTACTCCGTCGGCGGCGGCTTCGTTCTGACCGAGGCGGAGCTTGCCGGGGGCGGGGATGCGGCTTCGGGGCCGGTCCTGCCCCACGCCTTTGCATCGGCCGCGGACATGCTGGCAATGGCGCGGGACAGCGGCAAGAGCATCGCACGGATGATGGATGCCAACGAGCGCGCCCGCCGACCGGCGCGCGAGATCGATACGGGGATCGCGCGGCTGCACAATGTGATGGATGCCTGCATCGACCGGGGGCTGGCCCGCGAGGGCACGCTGCCCGGCGGGCTGAACGTGAAGCGCCGGGCGCCCGCCATCCATGCCGCACTGCTGGCCGAACGGGGCAACAACCTCGCCCCGCCGCATCAGGTGAACGACTGGATCTCGGTCTACGCGATGGCGGTGAACGAGGAGAATGCGGCCGGCGGACAGGTGGTGACCGCCCCCACCAACGGCGCGGCGGGCGTCGTTCCGGCGGTGCTGCGCTACTGGCTGGGGCATGTGCCGGGGGCCGCCCCCTCCCGCGTGCCGGAGTTCTTTCTGACAGCGGCGGCCATCGGCGGGCTGATCAAGCGCAACGCCTCCATTTCGGGAGCGGAAGCCGGGTGCCAGGCCGAGGTCGGGTCGGCCTCCGCCATGGCGGCCGCGGGGCTTTGCGCGGTGATGGGCGGCACGCCCGAGCAGGTGGAGAACGCCGCCGAGATCGCGCTGGAGCACCACCTGGGGATGACGTGCGACCCGGTGAAGGGGCTGGTCCAGGTGCCATGCATCGAGCGCAACGGGCTGGGCGCGATCAAGGCGGTCTCGGCCGCCTCGCTCGCACTGCGCGGAGACGGGACGCACTTCGTGCCCCTCGACGCCTGCATCGAGACGATGCGCCAGACCGGGCGCGACATGGCCGAGGCCTACAAGGAGAC
>JBCDGG010000149.1:0-12869 GCA_038757905.1 Pseudomonadota bacterium
CCGGCTTTCCTTGGCCTTGGGGTGCATCGATACGAGGCCCCTGTAGGTGTTCTGGGCCTTACCCGCGCTGATCCCCTTCGAGACGATGCGTGACTTGGTGTTCTTGCCCAGATGCACCATCTTAGTGCCGGTATCGGCCTGCTGCATGTTGTTGGCAATGGCGATGGAATAGAACTCACCTTGGCTTTCATCACCGCGCAGAATGCAAGACGGATACTTCCAGGTGACAGCCGAACCGGTTTCGACCTGCGTCCACATCACCTTCGATCGATCTCCACGGCAATCGGCGCGCTTGGTCACGAAGTTGTAGATCCCGCCCACGCCATTCTCATCGCCCGGATACCAGTTCTGGACTGTCGAATATTTGATCTCAGCGTCTTCCAAGGCGACGAGCTCCACCACCGCTGCGTGCAGTTGGTTCGTATCGCGCATTGGTGCAGTGCAGCCCTCCAGATAGCTGACATAAGATCCTTTGTCGGCGATGATCAGGGTGCGCTCGAATTGACCGGTATTCTCGGCGTTGATCCGGAAATACGTGCTCAGTTCCATCGGGCAGCGAACGCCGGGCGGTACATAGACAAATGACCCGTCCGAGAATACCGCAGAATTCAATGTCGCGAAGAAGTTGTCCGACTGCGGGACAACAGTGCCGAGGTACTTCTTCACCAGCTCTGGATGTTCCCGGATTGCCTCGGACATCGAGCAGAAGATGACGCCGGCCTTCTTCAACTCATCCTGGAAGGTCGTGCCAACACTCACGCTGTCGAACACCGCGTCCACGGCCACCTTGCGGCCCTCTGCCGGCATCTCGCCCGCACCCTCGACACCCGCGAGGATCATCTGCTCCTTCAGCGGGATGCCGAGCTTTTCGTAAGTTGCCAGCAGCTTGGGATCGACCTCGTCGAGCGACTTGGGCTTCTCCGTCATGCTCTTCGGCTTGGCGTAGTAGTATTGCTCCTGGTAGGGGATCGGCGCGATGTTCAGCATGGCCCAGTCCGGCTCGGACATTTCCAGCCAGCGGCGATAGGCGGCCAGGCGCCACTCCAGCATCCACTCCGGCTCGTTGTTACGCTCCGAGATCAGCCGCACGATGTCCTCGTTCAGGCCCTTGGGCGCGAACTCCATCTCGATGTCGGTTTCCCAGCCGTACTTGTACTTGCCCATGTTCGCGACGGTTTCCACGGTCTCGCGGTCGACCTCATCGCGCACCTTCAGTCCGCCGATCGTCTCTTCGCCCGTCTGCACCTCGGTGGCGCCGACCATGCCTTTGTCGAATGCCGTCATCGCGCGTACCTCTCTCCTCAAACGCCCTCGCAGGGCTTCCCTGTCGGGGCTTTGGCGGCTAGGCCGCCCGCGCCCTGAATTTGTTCAAGCGCGCCCGCCAAACCTCGGCAAAACGCAGCACCTGGTCTTCCGTCGTCTCCGGCCCGATCGAGATCCGGATCGCGCCGCCGGCAATGTCGGGCCCGAACCCCATCGCCTCCAACACTCCCGAAGCGCGCGCCTTGCCGGACGAACACGCCGATCCCGCCGAAATGGCAAACCCCGCCAGATCCATCTGCATCACCTGCGTCTCGCCCTTCCAGCCCGGAACAGCGATGCAGGTTGTGTTGGGCAACCTGGCTGAATCATCTCCGACTAAAATAATATCCTTTTCCGCCGGGTCCAGACTTATTTCTAGAATACTTCTAATCTCTGACACCCGCTCCCAAACCCCGTCCGAGAGGTCGCTTGCCGCCGCCTCCGCCGCGGCACCGAAGCCGACGATTCCAAGAACATTCTCCGTCCCCGACCGGCGCCCCATCTCCTGACCCCCGCCGCGGATCTGCGCTGCAAGATCGGTCCCCCGCCGCAGGATCAGCGCCCCGACGCCCTTCGGCCCGCCGATCTTGTGCGCGGAAACGAACCCCATCTCCAGGCCGAGCCAGTTGAACGCGAAGGGGATCTTGCCGAACCCCTGCGTCAAGTCCGACACAGCGAGGCCCTCCGGCAGCGATTGCACCACCCCGGTCTCGGAGTTTGCGATCTGCAGCGTGGCGCGGGAGGGATCGGGCACCTGCACCGCCCCACCCCGATCCGCCGGCAGGCGTCCCTGGGTCCAGGCCTTTACTGCATCGTGTTCGATCCCCGCGCCGTGGAGGCTCCGCCCCGCCAGCGCCAGCGCGGCCGCCTCTGTCGCCCCCGACGTAAAGACGATGTCCGCCCCGTCGGCGCCGAGCGCCACGGCCACCTGTGCGCGCGCAGCCTCCACCAGCGCCTTCGCCGCGCGCCCCTCGGCATGCACGGATGACGGGTTGCCCACCTTGTCCATGGCCGCGACCATGGCCGCGCGCGCCTCCGGCCGCAGCGGCGCCGTGGCATTCCAGTCCAGATACACGCGCTCGCGCATGCGCCTCCCTCCGGCGGGCGCGGCCCGCCCCTCTTTCACATTGCCCTAAATATCCCCGCCGGAGGCATCCGCCATCCCCAAACCGAACCGCCGCCGGGCGCCCGGCACCCCCTCCAAACGGGCGCCACCGTTGCGACGCACGATCCGGCCCGACCCGAGAGGCGGCATTACCAGAAGGGCCCTGTCGCCCGGCGCCTCTACCAATGAGATCGCCCAAAGCCAGAATCTGAATGCGCGGCGCAGCGTACGACCGCCGGGACCGACCGCGTTGAACGATGGGTCAGCAGGTCCCCTACCCGTCTCCGCGCGCAAGACATGCAGACGCCGTCAGACGACGCGGGGCTTGCCCTAGCCTCCCCTGCCCCGCTCGTCGACGCCCACGGCCGGTTAGTCGTCGACCACCTCAAAGAGCGACGGGACCGCCGGGCACGGGGCCAGCTCGTTGCCGACGATGTCGGACAGGCGTGTCTGGTGCAAAAAGACGTAGACATGCGCCGACAGGCCTTCCCACAAGCGGTTGGTCAGAGACTGCGCGCGCGACCCCGATTGCGCCCCCTTGGCCCCGGCGCCCTTGTGCATGGCGCTCACCGTTTCATCGACCGCTTCAAGCACCTCCGCCACGTTGATCTCGGAGGGCTGCCGGGCAAGCCGGTAGCCCCCGCCGGGCCCACGGACGCTCTCCACCAGCCCGGCCCGTCGCAGCCGGACGAAGAGTTGCTCCAGATAGGGCAGAGAGATGTTCTGACGTTTGCTGACATCCGACAGCGAGACCAATCCCGGCTCTCCGGACTCCTCTGGCGCGATCGCAAGATCCACGAGCGCTACCATTGCATAGCGCCCTTTCGTGCTGAGTTTCATCGCCGGCCTCCCTTTCCTGTGCGGCCCACGTCTAAATACCCCGATCCAGGCCCGCCGGAGACGGCCGGACGGGCCCGTTGCAAGCCCCGACCAAGCATTGACGGCGGCAGGCCGGGCGCTTAACTGCGTTACGCCGCCGCAATGCGCCTCGTCTAGCCCCTCGGTCTGGGCGACGGCGCGTCAAAGCAGCCGACAAGTTAGAATTATTCTAGATCGCCCAGGCGCAACGGTCAACTCCGCCGCCGCGGCGCCGAAGACAGGATGCACTATGCCCGAGGTGATCTTCCCCGGTCCGGAAGGGCGGCTTGAAGGCCGCTACCACCCTCAGAAAACCGCCGACGCCCCTATCGCGATCATTCTGCATCCGCACCCCCAGTTCGGCGGCACGATGAACAACAAGGTCGTCTACAACCTTCACTACACGTTCTACGACATGGGGTTCACCGTCCTGCGCTTCAATTTCCGCGGGGTCGGGCGCAGCCAGGGCGAGTACGATCAGGGCATCGGCGAATTGTCGGATGCCGCCTCGGCGCTCGATTACCTGCAGTCGATGAACCAGAACGCCAAGCATTGCTGGGTGGCCGGCTTCTCGTTCGGCGCCTGGATCGGGATGCAGCTGCTCATGCGGCGGCCCGAGATCACCGGGTTCGTCTCGGTGTCGCCCCCGGCGAATATGTACGACTTTTCGTTCCTGGCGCCCTGTCCCTCCTCCGGGCTGATCCTGAACGGCACGGGCGACAGGGTCGCGCCGCCGAAGGACACGCACTCGCTTGTGGGCAAGCTGCATGAGCAAAAGGGCATCACCATCACTCATGAAGAGATCGAAGGCGCCGATCATTTCTTCAAGGATCCCTACATGGCTCCGATGCTGGAGACGGTCGACACCTATGTGCGCCGCCGTCTGACCGAGACAACACGCTGAGGGCGCAGCCATGGCTTTTGTGGATACCATCGCCGAACGCGTCGCCACGGAGACCTTCGAAACCGCCGAAGCGCTCGGCCAGCCGGATCTTGTGGACGAGGTCAGCCGCACGATCGGAGAGTTGTCGCCGACGATGCAGGAAGCCTACAACACCGCGATCCGGTATCTGCGCGCCGAAGCCCGCGCCAAGGCGATTCTGCAGGCCCGCGCCGCGCGGACGGATTGACCGGGCCCGCGTTCTGACGCTCGGCCATCGCCCGCGTCAGCCGGGCCGCAGCCGCGGGCCCCGCCTCGCATCCGGCAGAAGTTGACGGGCTTCGCGCAGCAGCACCGAGGGGAGCAGATGATGGATGCGCGCTTTGCCAAACAGATCGCCTTTTTGCAGGAGGCGGACCGTCTGAAGGGCGTCTTGCGCGCGACGCCGGTGCTCAACGGAACCCGGGCGGAGAACTCCGGCGAACACAGCTGGCATATCGCGCTCTACGCGCTGATTCTGGGCGAGCATGCCGAGCCCGGCGTCTCGCTCGACCGAGCGGTGCGCATGCTGCTAGTGCATGATCTGGTCGAGATCGACGCGGGCGACGTTCCGATCCACCTTGCCGTCGATCCAGAGGCGCAGGCGGCCAAGGAACACGCCGCCGCCGAACGCCTCTTTGGCCTGCTGCCCGCCGATCAGGCGGCGGAGCTGCGCGCCCTGTGGGAGGAGTTCGAGGCGGGCGAGAGCGCCGACGCCCGCTACGCCCGTGCGGTCGACCGGATGCAACCCCTCTTTCTCAATCTCGCCTCGGGCGGCGGCAGCTGGATCGACTACGACGTCGAGATGTCCCAGATCGACACCCGCGTCGGCAGCAAGATCAAGCGCGGCCTGCCGCAGCTATGGCCACTGGTGCGCGACCGTGTGCTGCCGTGGTTCAAGGATGCCGGACGCGCCTAGACCCGAAGGCGCGAGCGCCGGACGGCGTCAGCCTTGACGTCTCCCGCGGGCGACGGACGTTGCCGTACAGGCCGAAGGCACAAGCCCCTTCGGTTCATGCGCCGCTGGTCAGCGTACCTGCTTCACCACGAGAGCGCTGCAAAAGGCGAACGCCGGATACCCCGCGTCCGACAACGCGAGCCCTTTCGGAGAGGCAACCCATAGAGGAGGCAGGCGGTAGCAGCGGCCTTGTCCCCCGGTCGGGTGTCTGTGCCGCGACAACTGCGGTCTGGCGCGTGCCCCGGGGCCGCCTCAGCAGTCGGGCCAGCCATAGCCCCAGCGCCAGGGCAAGCCGCTGCAGGGCACACCGCCAACCCGCACCGCTCGGTACATCGCCGCCGCGATCACGACATACGCGGTTCTGACCGTTTCTGGGCCGAGGCCGTACTGGCTATGCAGCGCTGCGGCGCGCCCGCCCGCTTCGGCCTGTACGCAGGTGCGCAGCGCTGCGTCCGCCGCGCGCCGGGCCGCGTAGCTTTCTTCGGCATCCGTGGCCCCGCCAGCCTCGTGATAGGCACGGTCATGGGTCACGCAGCATGCCTCCCACGGGGGCGTCTCGCCGTGAACCTCGGCAAAGGCGGGCAGCGCGGCCCCGACATCGGCCCAGATCTCCGACAGGCCGCCGGAGCAGCCGTCGGTCGTGAACGGGGCCAGCGCGCTGTCGGGGGCTGCGATCCGCGCCATCAGCCGGCTATGCGCTGCCGTCTCCAGCGCCTCCTGTGCGGCGGCGGCGCCGGCTATCCCCCAGACGAACGCGGCCACACCTGCGAGGCGGTAGCTACGGCGAGGCATCGCGCATCTCCCGGGCTTCGAGGGTCAGCCCCAAACGATCCGCCAAAGCGAGTGCCGCGCGTTCGGCCGGGGAGAGCTCTGCAAGATCGGCAAGAACCTCGCGCGCGAGGCCCGGACGGTCCGTGATGAGGTCCGAGATGCCAAGCCCGGCGGTCCGGGCCATCGCCGGCGCGTCGTTGACCGTCCAGACATAGACGGGCTTGCCCGCCGCCTGCGCGCCGCGGATCAGGCGCGGCGTGGCGATGGCGGCATTGACGGCAAGGAAATCGGCGTCCACCTCCTCCAACCGGCCAAGCGCCGTGGCGGCCAGCAGCCCGACCTGCCAGTCCGGCCGCACGGCCTTCATCCGCGCCGCCTGCGGGGGCGACAGCGACATCGCCGCGACCTGATCGGCCATGCCCGCCGCATCGACGACCGCCGCCACGCGTGCGGCCAGATCCACGTCGTGGCCATAATACTTCAGCTCGATCAGGACGCGCCCCCGGCCCTCGGCCACCTCCAGAACGTCGGCGAGGGTCGGCGTCCGCTCGCCCGCATAGTCCGGCCCGAACCAGGCGCCGATGTCGATCTCCGCAAGCTCGGCCGCTGTCACGTCCCACACCTTGGTGGGCACGCCCGCGAGCTTCATGAAGTCGCTGTCATGTACGACGATGACCTCGCCCTCGGCGCTTTCCTGCACGTCGATCTCCAGCCAGTCGGCGCCCTTGTCGAGCCCGTGGCGCATCGCGGCCATGGTGTTCTCGGGCCGGTCCCAGGCGCCGCCCCTATGGGCGATTACCGCGATCTCCTCTGGCGGGACGACATCCGGCGCACCGAGGCCGCCGCCGAGCAGGAGAACGCCGGTGCCCGCAACCGCCGCCGCGCCGAGCCAGCGGGCGCACCGCTCGCCGGCCTCCCCCGCCGCGGCGCCTTCTACCGCGACGGGCCAGTCGGCCTCGTCCAGCAGCAGATGCGCCAGGGCCGCCGAGTTGAGCGCCGCCGTCAGCGTGGATGCAAGCCCGGTGATCGTCAGAACGCCCACCAGAAGCGGCGCGAGGCGCCCGATATCGTCGCCCGCAAGGGTGCCGGCCATCCGTCCCAGGACGCCCGTCAACGCTCCGACGATCAGGCCCAACGCCACGACCACGCCAAACCAAAGCGCGAGGCGCGACAGGAGCGGTACCCGCCGCCCCGCCATGGCCCGCGCGCTGGCGGCAAAGCTTTCGCCCGGTGCCACCCCGCCGAAGAGGACGAGCGGCAGGGCCAGCGCCCAGGCCAGCAGCCGCGGCACCAGCACCGCTGCAAGCGCGGCCAGCAAACCGCCCCCGATGGCCAGCGCCGCCAGGAAGGCCGGCGGCCGCTCGGAAAGGTAGAAGTTGATATCGTACTCGCCGAGCAGGCGTGCCGCCATGATCGCGCCGACCAGCAGGACCGGAAGGACAAACGCGGCGATCCGCAGGACAAAGGCCAGCGTGAACCCGATGAGGCCCCGCGCGCTGCCGACGACGAGCCGGAGCGCCGCCCACGACCCCGTGGCCCGCCCCGCGCGTTCCGCCGACAGCACCGCCATCTTCGCGGCAAACCCGATGATCTGAACCGCAAGATAGAGCGCCGCCACCGCCGTCATCGCAAGGGCGCCCGCCGGAGACAGCAGAAAGAGCGCGATGTCCTTGTCCGTCAGCGCCGGCGCGCCCGAGACCCAAAGCGCCGCCTGCAGAGCGAGGGCCGCGACCGGAGAGAGCAGCGCCGCGAACAGCGCGAGCGAGGCGAGATGCACCGCCAGCATGCGCCCTTTCAGGCGCCACACCTCGGCATAGGCATCGGCGACGGCGTAGCGGGGTCTGGTATCCATACGGCAATCCTTGCGCGGCGGCGCGCCGACCCTGATACGCGGCCGCCGCAATGGCAAGGGCGGCGCCCGAAAGCGACGGCCGGCACCCTATGCTGCACCTGCGGCAAATCGGTATACAAACGTATACCATCTTCACGCACGGCCCGCGCTCCCGTATGCACCTCGCGACAGCCAGCAACAGCAGCGAGTGCACGATGAGCAAGATCAAGGTCGACAACCCGATCGTCGAACTCGACGGCGACGAGATGACCCGCATCATCTGGGACTTCATCAAGCAGAAACTGATCCTGCCCTACCTGGACGTCGATCTGCGCTACTACGACCTCGGGATCGAAGTGCGCGACGACACCGACGACCAGATCACCATCGACGCCGCCCATGCGATCAAGGACCACGGCGTCGGCGTGAAATGCGCGACCATCACGCCCGACGAAGCGCGGGTGGAGGAGTTCGGGCTGAAGCGCATGTACCGCTCGCCCAACGGGACGATCCGCAACATTCTGGGCGGCGTGATCTTCCGCCAGCCGATCATCTGCCGCAACGTGCCGCGCCTCGTGCCCGGCTGGACGAAGCCTATCGTGGTGGGGCGCCATGCCTTCGGCGATCAGTACCGCGCGACGGATTTCCGCTTCCCCGGCGCCGGCAAGCTGACGATCCGGTTCGAGGGCGAGGACGGCGCGGTGATCGAGCGGGAGGTGTTCGATGCGCCGTCCGCGGGCGTGACGGTCGCGATGTACAACCTCGACGACTCGATCCGCGACTTCGCGCGCGCCTCGCTGAATTACGGCCTCAACCTCGGCTGGCCGGTCTACCTGTCGACCAAGAACACCATCATGAAGGCCTATGACGGCCGGTTCAAAGACCTGTTTCAGGAGGTGTACGAGGCAGAGTTCGCGGAGCGCTTCACGGCGGCGGACATCTGGTACGAGCATCGGCTGATCGACGATATGGTCGCCTGTTCGATGAAGTGGAACGGCGGCTATGTCTGGGCCTGCAAGAACTATGACGGCGACGTGCAGTCCGACACGGTGGCGCAGGGCTTCGGCTCACTGGGGCTGATGACCTCGGTCCTGATGACGCCGGACGGCAAGACGGTGGAGGCCGAAGCGGCCCACGGCACCGTCACCCGGCACTACCGGCAGCATCAGGCCGGTCAGGCGACGTCGACCAACTCGATCGCATCGATCTATGCCTGGACGGGCGGGCTGAAGCACCGTGCCAAGCTCGACGGCAACGCCCCCCTAAAAACCTTCGCCGAAACGCTGGAACGGGTGGTGATCGAAACCGTCGAATCCGGCTTCATGACCAAGGATCTGGCGCTGCTCGTCGGCCCCGATCAAGGGTGGCTGACGACCATGGGCTTTCTCGAAAAGGTAGACGAAAACCTCAACGCGGCGCTGCCGGGCTAAACGCGCGCTCCGCACGGGCGGCGGGCGCATCTTCTCAAGCGGGCGCCTGCCTCAGGCCGGGCGCCCTGTCTGCGGCTCGGGCGCCGCCGGAGCCCCGCGATTGTGGGTGCGGTTATAGAGTTCCGCCGTGATGCGGCTGGCCGTCTTCTCAAAGAGGAAGGGGAAGACGGCGTGAACGGCCGCGGCGCCCGCGGCGAGAAACAGCTTGCCGGAAAAGCCTGCCGCGAAGGCCGCATGCTCCAGATACGTTTCGTCGACGCTGCCCGGGTGCTGGGTAAAGAGACGGAGCATTTCGAACCTCGCATGTGATGTTGCTGAACCCTCGCCCATGTCGCTGTGGATTTTCTCCCATTGTTGGGGTAGTGATGCGGTAGATTGGGATTTTCTCCCAAGTATTGGCTGTATGATGGACGAAATTGATCGCCGCATCCTCCACGCCCTGCAACGGGACTGCGACCGTTCGCTCGACGCGCTCGCCGAGTCGGTGGGGTTGTCGCGCAATGCCGTTTGGCGGCGGGTGCGCAGCCTGGAAGACAGCGGTGTCCTGCGCCAGCGCGTGGCCCTCGTCGACGGCGAGAAGGTGGGCCTCGCCCTGCGCGTCGTCATCCTGGTGCGGACGGATCAGCATACGGCGGATTGGTCCAAGCGCTTTGCCGCAGCCGCGCGCGCCCTGCCGGAGATCCTCGGCGTCTACAGGATGACGGGGGACCTCGACTATCTGATCGAAGCCCGCGTTTCCGACATGGCCGACTACGACCGTCTCTATCAGAGCCTCACATCGCGGATCGAACTGCACGACGTCTCGGCGAGCTTCGTGATGGAGGTTCTTAAGGAAACAACGGTCCTGCCGGTCTGACACCGTTTCAGAAGCGGCGCAGGGGCTCGTGCCTTTCGGCCCGATCCGCGCACTCGGCCCCGCACAAGGCCCGGGCATCTTGACAGATTCGCTCAGGGTGACCCAACGTCTTCAAGTTATTTGAGTGGATTGCTGACCATGGGCGTTAAACCTTCCTCCCTCGTTGCGGACTGGGACAAGCTTGTCAAAAACAAGAACTTCGAGCCGATGTCCGGAGGTGCCGACAGCGTGCGGAAAGTCATCGACAGATATGGCGGGCATGTCGGCAAGGCCGTGGCCGAGACGCATGCCGGGCTGGCGAAAGCCGACAAGGCCATGAACGATCTGCAAACCCTGAGCAAGTCACTGCCCCGGCAGTGCAAGATCGTTCAAGCGGAGTACAAGCGCCTGTCGATCCTGATCGACAAGCTCAAGGGGATGCTGGCCGAGATCGAGGACAAGGAGGCCCAGCTCAAGCGCGACAGCAAGAACAAAGAGCTCAAGAAAGAGGTGGACGGGCTGATCAAGGCGTACAAGGCGACGGAGAAGCTCGCCCTGCAGGCAGAGAAGTCCATCAATACCCTGAACGATAGCATGCAGGATCAGCATGCGGCGGCGTGCGATGCCAGCGAAGCCGCCCTGATCGCCCTGGGCAAACTCTAGCCCGTCCGGCGCCTTTCGGACCCTGGCCGCCATGCGCCCCGCGCCGGAGAGGGCTGTCGCGGCGTGTCAGGCGCCAGCAGGGGGGCCTTGCTTGGGCAGAGACACCTTCTTGACACAGCGACCCGCGCGCGCATTGCTGCGCCTATGAGAATTCTGACGACGGCCGCCCTGCTGCTCACATTGTTGCCCGCCATCGCGCATGCCGAAGCCCGGGCCAGCTTTGCCGAGGGCAATCGCACCCTCTTTTCCTTCGAGCTGCCCGATTTCTGGTCCCTGCGCGCCGGGGGAGAGCGGATTCTGACCCTGCCCGAAGGCGGCGATCCGCGTGGCATCCCGCAGATCCTGTCGTTGCACCCGACGGTCGATCCGACGGTCTGGATGGCGTTCTTTTCACCCCCCGGGGTGACGACGCTTGCCGAAGGCCGCGAGTACATGCGCGAGATCGGCCAGTTCCTGGCCAACGCGCCGCAACTCACCGATGAACGCACGCGGTCGATCGCGGGCTTGCCGGCGCAGGTGATCCGCGGAACGGGACAGCGCGGCCGCACCGCTCTGCAGTTCACCGTCGCGCTCATCGACTTGCCCGGCCCGCGCATCGCCGTCGGCGCGGCGGTGATCGAGGCCGGCGCCCCGGACAGCGCCTACGACGCCGTGAACGACATCTTCGCCAGCTTCCGGGCCGGATCATGAGCGGCCTCGGGAGACGCCGTCGCGGGCTGGGATTGGCGGCCCTTGTCGGCGCGGCGCTTGCATTGGCGGGGTGCAACGGAACATCGGTCGGCGTGAGCTACGGCTACGACGATCCGTTCTACTGGAACCACTACTACTATGGCCGCGACGTGGATATCGACGTCGAGGTGCGCCCGCCCGACCGGCCCGACCGCCCCGAGCGGCCCCCCAATGTGCGCCCGCCGGTCGCCAAGCCCCTGCCCGCGCGCCCGCCGACGCATCGCCCGGCCCGGCCCGGCGGCGGCGGACGCCTCCGTTAGAGCCAAAACCGCCTATCCCCGCCGCGGCGCGACCAGTGTTTGGGCGCCCGCGCCCTCGGGCACCGCACGACGGCCCGTCGCCGCGCGCATGGGCTTGGCGCGGCCGAACCGGTGCACTAGACGCCCGCCATGGCATCTCCGCTTCAGACCATCGAGGTCGACCCCCAAACCGTTCGCCACACGTTTCTGGAGGATGTCCAGGGCCTCTCGGCCGGGCTGATCCTGTGCGGGATCGGCCTTACCCTTCTGGCGCATCTCGGCTTCATCACCGGGCAGACGGCGGGGCTGGCCCTGCTGATCGCCTATGCGATGGATTGGTCCTTCGGCCCGGTGTTCTTCGTGATCAACCTGCCCTTCTACGTCTTTGCCTGGATGCGCCTCGGCGCAGAGTTCACAGTGAAATCCGCCGCCTGCGTGACCGCGCTTTCCATCCTGACAGAGCTGATCCCCGGGTGGATGCCGCTCGGCGATGTCGACCCGGCATTTGGCGTCGTGGCCTTCGGTGTCGTTGCCGGCATCGGGCTTCTCGCGGTCTTCCGGCACAAGGGCAGCCTGGGCGGGTTGGGCGTCGTCGCGCTCTATGTCCAGGACACGTTTGGCATCCGCGCGGGCTATGTGCAGATCGGGTTCGACACGGTCTTGTTTGCCGTCGCGCTCGTGCTTTTTCCCTGGACGGTGGTGGCCTACTCGCTGGCGGGCGCGGTGATCCTGAACGGCCTCATCGCCTTAAATCACCGGCGGGACCGATACATCGCCCCCTAGAACCGCGCCGCGACGGAGGCGCGAACGCCCCGTCCCACGATCCGGAGACCACCGATGCCTGTCCACTACGTCTACCTCATCGTTGCCGTGGCCTTCGAAACCATCGGCACAAGCGCCCTGAAGGCCAGCGACGGCTTCACGCGCGTCTGGCCCTCGCTCGCCGTCGTCGTGGGCTATGCGATCTCGTTCTATTTCCTGTCGCTCACCCTCCGGGCCATCCCCGTAGGCGTCGCCTATGCCATGTGGTCGGCGCTCGGCATCTTCTTCATCACGTTGATCGGCTGGGTCGTGTTCAAGCAACGCCTCGACGCTCCGGCCCTGATCGGCCTGGCCCTGATCGTGGCCGGCGTGGCGGTGATCCAGGTCTTCTCCAAGAGCGCCGGACACTGACGCCGGGCGCGCCTGTTCGAGACCCGGACCAGCGGCAATGCATGCCGGTCGCGCCG
>JBCDGG010000150.1:0-12579 GCA_038757905.1 Pseudomonadota bacterium
CGCCTGCAGCTGCACCTCGGCGCGGTTCTTCAACCCGTCGACGAGGCAGAGGCCCAGAAGGCCGTGCGCGATCCGGCCCGGAAAGCCCTGCGCCCGGGCAAAGTCGTCGTCCATGTGAACGTCGAAGAAGTCGCCCGACATGCCCGCAAAGGCGACGATATGGGCCTCGGTGACCGTTATGCGCCCGGTGCGAAAGAACGCGCCGACCTGCAGGTCGTCGTAATAGGCCATCCCGGCGGCCAGGGGCGCGCGCTGCACGTCCGTCATGCCGCGGCCTCCCGGGTGCGGAGGGCGCCTGCAGGGGTGCTGAGCGTGTCCCCCTTCTCATTGAAGAGATGGCAGTAATCGTCCTTGACCAATGCGGTGACCGACATCCCGGATTGCGGCGGCGTTTCGCTCTCGGCCTTCAGGATAACGTCCTGTGATGCAACCGTCCGGCCATAGGCATAGGCGATACCGCCCAGGTTCTCGACCACGTCGATGGAAACCTCCAGTCCCGGCCCCCCCGGCGTCCCAAGGAAGTGTTCGGGCCGGATGCCAACCGTGACGCTCTGCCCGACACCGACCGAAACGCCGGCGCGCAGAGGGATCCGGAGGACGTGATCCGGCGCGTCGGGAACCGCAACGCGGGCTTCGCCCTGCGCGTATTCGACGATCTGGGCCTTCAGGAAGTTCATCTGCGGCGAGCCGATGAACCCGGCGACAAAGCGGTTGTCGGGCGAGGTGTAAAGATCGAGCGGCGAGCCGATCTGCTCGACCAGCCCATCGCGCAGCACGACGATCTTGTCGGCCATCGTCATCGCTTCCACCTGATCGTGGGTGACGTAGATCATCGTCGCCCCGATCTCGTTGTGCAGCTTGGAAAGCTCCACACGCATCTGCACGCGCAGTTCCGCATCGAGATTGGACAGCGGTTCATCGAACAGAAAGACCTTCGGCTCGCGCACGATGGCCCGGCCGATGGCCACGCGCTGGCGCTGGCCGCCGGACATATCCTTGGGCTTGCGGTCCAGCAGATGCGTGATCTGCAGGATGTCGGCCGCCCGCTTCACCCGCGCCTCGATGAGGTTTCGCGGGGTCTTCGCCATGCGCAGGGCGAAGCTCATATTCTCCGCGACCGTCATATGCGGATAAAGCGCGTAGGACTGGAACACCATCGCGGTCCCCCGGTCCGAGGCCTCGACCTCGCTCATGTCCTCATCGCCAATCAGCAGGCGGCCCGAGGTGATCTTTTCAAGCCCGCAGATCATCCGCAGAAGCGTGGACTTGCCGCAGCCGGACGGCCCGACGAAGACGACGAACTCCCCGTGGCGGGCTGTGAGGTCTACCCCCTTGATGACATCGGTCGCGCCGAAGGACTTGCGCACGTCTCTCAGGATGACATCAGCCATGCGCCCGCTCCTCGTTTGATCGCACGGACATCACGCGCCCTCCACCCAGCGTTCCGCCTGCGGGCCGATCTGCAGATGCACGGATTTCAGCTCGGTATATTCCTCGATCCCATAGCGGCCCGTCTCTCGGCCGTTGCCGGATTGCTTGAAGCCGCCCAGCGGAAGCTCCGGGAACCCCGTGAGCGCGGCATTCACCCAGACCCGGCCGGCCTTGATCCGCCGCGAACAGGCAAGCGCGGTCGTCAGGTTCTCGGTCCAGACATAGGCCGCGAGGCCATAATCCGACGCATTGGCAAGTCGGATCGCGTCCTCAACCGTGTCGAAGGGCATGACCGAGAGGACCGGGCCAAAGACCTCCTCCCGCGCCACGGGCATCTCCGGCGTCACGTCGCCCAAGACCGTCGGGGGATAATAGAGGCCGGCATGGTTCTCCGGATCGCCGCCGCAGATGAGCGTCGCCCCGTCGCGCAACCCGTCTCGCACCAATGTGTCGATCCGCTCGTATTGCGCCCGGTTGATGATCGCCCCGATCCGCGATGCGGGATCCAGCGGATCGCCCATGCGCAGGTCGCCTAGACGCGCGGACAGCCTGTCTTGAAACTCGGCTGCAATCGCTCTGTCCACCAGCAGCCGCGAGCCCGCGATGCAGCATTCGCCCATATTGACCGTCGCCGCCTTGATCACGCCGTCGACGGCGGCCGCCAGATCGCAGTCGGCGAAGACCACGGAGGGGGACTTTCCCCCCAATTCCAGCGCCAGTTTCTTGATGTTTCCGGCCGAGGCCGCGATGGCCGCCCGGCCCACGCGGCTCGATCCGGTGAAGGTCACCATATCGACGTCGTCGCTGTCGAGGATGGCCTGCCCGACCGGGTCGCCGGTTCCGGCAACGATGTTGCAAACGCCGTCGGGTAGGCCAGCGTCCTTGAGGTACCCCGCCAGCATGAGCGCCGTGCCGGACGTGAACTCGCTGGGTTTGACGACCGTCGTGCATCCCGCCGCCAGGGCGAAGGGCAACCGCTCCGACAGGATCAGGAGCGGGACGTTCCACGGCGTGATGATACCCACGACGCCGATGGGCTCCCGCAGGACGATGCCCAGCATCTCCGCGCCCAGCGTGTTGTGACTGTCGCCCGCCAGCATGCGCGCGGCCCCGGCGGCATATTCCCACAGCTCTGCCGAGAACATCACCTCGCCATGGGCGGCGGTCAGCGGCTTCGAAGTTTCGAGCGTTTCGATCAGCGCAAGGTCCCCGGCGTTTTCCCGGATCAGGCGCGCCACCTCTCGCAGGATACGGGCCCGGTCGCCCGCATAGGAGAACGCCCAGCGGTTGCCGTCGAACGCCCCGCGGGCCGCTCCGATCGCGGCGTCGGCATCGGCGCGGGTGGAGGCAGGATAATGGCTCACGACCTGCCCGTGCGCAGGGCTCTCCCGCGTGATCGTGGCGCCGTCGGAGGCTTCGGAAAAGCGCCCGCCGATGAAGTTCCGATACGTGACCGGCGCCTCGAAGACGCGTCTGGCTTCGTCAAGCATGGCCCGCGCCCGTATGTTCCACCACCGCGTCTTTGGGCGCGTGCGCGTCCCTGACGAAGCATCCCGCATCCATCTGGACGAGCTTGGAAGAAACCGCCGGTTGGAACGCCATGCGATCAAGGATCTGGCGCTGCACGTCGATGCCCGGCGCGGCCTCGATCAGGGTCGGGCCCTCCGGGGTCAAGCGAAACACGGCCCGTTCCGTGACATAGAGCACAGGCTGGCCCGCGCGCAGGGCGGCAGGCCCCGAAAACGTCACTTCGCTCACCCGTGCGACGAATTTCGGGATACGTCCGTCGCGCGCAATCGCCAGGCGCCCATCCGCGACGCGCACGTCCAGACCGCTTGCCTCGAACGTGCCGCAGAACACCACGGCCTTGGCGCCTTGCGAGATGTCGACGAACCCGCCCGGGCCCACCACATCGCGCCCCAGGCGGGAGACGTTCACATTGCCCTCGGCGTCGATCTCGCCAGCGCCCAGAAAAGCCACATCAACGCCCCCGCCGCTGTAGAAATCGAACTGGTCCGTCGATCGCATGATCGCGCTCGGAAAAGCCGCGGCGCCAAAGAGCGGCCCGTCGATCAACTGGCCGTTGTGGATGCCCTGCTCGACCGTCAGCCAGATGTCGCTCAGCCGGGCCTCGGCACTTAGAACCGCCGCGATGCCGCCCGGAATGCCATACCCGAAGTTGACGGATTGCCCCGCGCGGATTTCGCGGGCGGCCCGGCGCGCGATGATCGCCCGCGACCCGGAGGGCAGCGAGAGCCCCTCGAACCTGTCGGAGATGGCCTCCCCCGCCCCGGGCAGCCCCGCGAGACCGGGCTCATAGCCGCCCACATGGGTCTGCGGCTGATTCGGCGCCACCACCACCTGATCGACAAGGATGCCCGGCACCTGAACGAGGCGCGCCAGACAATCCCGCACCCGCCGCCGCTCGCGGACCTGCGCCAGAACGCGCCCTCCCGTGCTTCGGGCGGAGAGCGCCACCGCGTAGGCGTCGAGATCGCCTGCCTCCTCGGCGCAGGAGATATTGCCCTGCTCGTCGCTATAGGTGCCGCGCACGATGCCGATATCGGGCCGGATCGGAAAGTAGCGGACAAACTCCTCGCCGCCGAGCGTCACGATCTCGCTCAGGGGCGCGGCCGCGCGCGCCGCGTCATTCGCCGCACCGCCACCGAGCCGCGGATCGCAAATCGTGTTGAGCCCGGTGCGCGTGATCAGGCCCGGCCGCTGCGCCCCGCTTTCCCGCAACAGCAAGGAAATGACACCCGAGGGCAGCGTGAAGGCCTCGATCCGGTCTTCGCGAGCCAGTTTCTGCATCCGTGGCGACCACGACCAATGCCCACCGATCACGCGCCGCACCATGCCGGGATGGGCAAAGCGATTGACGCCGCGCTCCTGCGCATCGCCGATCCCCAGGGCGTGCACCAAGACCAGATCGCGGGGGTGGCCCGTTGCCAGAAACCGGGCCTCGATCGCGGCAAAGATCTCGTCGGCCTCCAGCATGCCGCCGCCGTTTCCGGTGATCGCAATCGTATCGCCATCCTGGATGCATCGGGCGGCGTCGCTGGCCGAAACCTCGATCACACTGGCCTCCCCGCTCAGTTGATTCTTATTCACTCACCGGAGAGTTACTGCAATTGAGATCTCTGTCAATCATCAAAGACGCGTCCCGGCAACGCCCTTCAATCCCATGTCGGGGCATAGGGCACGACGTCGGCATTGCTGATGCGGAAGTTCGCCCGTGTCAGCTTGTCGATGGCCTGCATGTCCTCCGAGCTAAGCGCGAAATCCAGGATATCGAAGTTCGCGCGCATGTTCTCGCGACGGGTGGACATCGTGTTCATGGCGACGCCCTTCTGCAGGATCCACCTGAGCGCGACCTGCGCCGCGCTCTTGCCCTGGCGCTCCCCGATCTCTTGCAGAAGCGGGTACTTGAAGACCTCACCCCGGGCGAGCGAGCAATAGGACGACAGCGGGATGCCCGTCTCGCAGGACGCCGACAGCAGCTTGTCCTGGTTCAACAGGGGATGAAACTCCACCTGATTGACGGCCACCGGAACGTCCATGACCGCAACCGCCCGGCGCATCATGGCGGTCGTGTAGTTCGAGACGCCGATGTGCCGCGCAAGGCCCAGCCGATGCGCCTCCTGCAGCAGCTCCAGCGAGGGCTCCACCGGGTCGTCGCCCGGCGGCCAATGCAGGAGCAGAACGTCGATCGCGTCGCCCCCAAGATCCCGCAGGCTTTGCTCCACCGACGGCAGAAAGCGGGCGGCGGCCATGTGCTCCGGGTGCACCTTGGTCGTGATCAGAAACGCGTCCCGCGGCATGCCCAGCCCAGACAGGGCCGCGCCAAGCTCCGCCTCGTTGCCATACCATTGCGCCGTGTCGAAAGCGCGATACCCGATCTCCACCGCATCGCGTACGGCCCCGGAGAGGACCTCACCGCGGAGCGGAAACGTTCCGAAGCCGCGCTGAAACACGCCCTGCTCGTACACGGACATGGGCCCCCCTTCTGTCGCATTCCATTCCAGGTCTTGTTAATTCACTCCCTAGTGAGTTATCAAGGGTCAAATGAACGGCCACACGGCATTTCGCCCCCACGAAGGTTTCGACAGATGATCCGCCACCTGGTTTTCCTTAGGTTCTCCAACGACATCCCGCGACAGGACCGAGACGCCCTGATGGGCGAGCTTGCCGCGCTGCAAGATGAGATCGACGGAATCGAGACCTTCTGCGCCCGCCCGAACCGTTCTCCGGAGACGGCGTTCACCCGCGGGCTGTCCGAGATGTTCTGGTTCGATTTCCGCGATAGTCGCGCCCGCGATGCGTATCTGGCCAACGAAACCCACAAGGCCATCGGCGCGCGCCTTCTCGCCAGTCTGGACGGCGGCGCGGACGGCATCTTCGTCTGCGACATCGAACTCTGAGTCCGACGGGAGCCCGACATGCCACAGCCAGTCGCCCTCGTGACCGGAGCAAGCCGCGGCATTGGCCGCGCCATAGCGCTAGCGCTGGCGAGAAACGGGTTCAGCGTGGCCGCCAACGATCGCTCCGTTGGCGAAGATCTTGAAACGCTGCGGCAAGAGATTGAGGGCACCGGGAACACCGCCCTCGCCCTGCCCTTCGATGTCAGCGATCTCAGCGCCCATGAGCCCGCCCTCGGGCGCATCGAGGCGACGCTCGGCCCCCTGAGCACGCTGGTCAACAACGCCGGTGTTGGCGTCCTGGAACGGGGCGATCCGCTCGATGTCAGCGAAGCGAGCTTCGATCGCTGCATGGCCGTGAACGCGAAGGCCCAGTTCTTTCTCAGTCAGGCCGTCGCACGGCGGTTCCTGGCGCAGCCGAAGGACGCGGAGCGCCAGCCGTCGATCATCAACGTCACGTCGTCCAACGCCACCGCCGTGGCGGTGCCGCGCAGCGAGTATTGCGCGTCCAAAGCGGCCGCCGCCATGGCCTCGAAGTGTTTCGCCGCGCGGCTGGGTCCCGAGGGGATCGCCGTCTACGACGTCCAGCCGGGCCTCATCGAAACGCCCATGACCGCACCCGTCATCGACAGCTACAAGGCACGCGCGGCCGACGGATTGTGCCTCTTCCCATGGGTCGGCCAGCCCGAGGACGTCGCCACCGTCGTCGCCAGCCTCGCAACCGGTCGCCTGCCCTACACCACGGGGCAGGTCATCTCCGTCGATGGCGGCATGCTGGTCCCCCGTTTCTGAAGGCTGCGCCCATGAAACTCCCCCTCCCCGATCCGACCGGACACCTCACCGAGTATCGCCTGAAGGCCGCGCCGGTGGAGGCGGTGCCGATGCCCCCCGATCCCGTCCGCGTCGTCTATGCGGCGGCCCATGTCGTGCGCGATCCCTTCGCGGATGCCGATCCGTCGGGCCCGGCCGCCATCGATTGGGACGCGACGCTCGCCTTTCGTGGCCACCTCATCAACCTCGGTCTCGGCGTCGCCGAGGCGATGGATACCGCACAGCGGGGAATGGGCCTCGACTGGCCCCATGCGCTCGACCTGATCCGACACACGACATCGGCGTTTCCGGACGCTCTCGTCGCCCATGGCTGCGGCACGGATCACATCCGGCCGGAGAACGCCAAGACCCTTGATGACGTCACCACCGCGTACCTTGCGCAAGTCGAGGCCATTCAATCGGCCGGCGGGCGCCTCATCCTGATGGCAAGCCGCGCGCTTGCCCGCGTGGCGCGCGGTCCCGAAGACTATGCCGAGGTCTACGGCCGCGTGCTGGAAGCGTGCGAGCATCCCGTCATCCTGCATTGGCTGGGCGAGATGTTCGACCCGGCCCTCGCCGGATACTGGGGCACGGCCGACTTTCCGTCGGCGCGCGACACCGTCCTGACGATCATCGGCGATAACATCGCCAAGGTCGACGGCATAAAGATCTCGCTTCTCGACGCGCAAAAGGAAATCGAGATGCGGCGCAGGCTGCCTCCGCCCGTGCGGATGTATACCGGCGACGATTTCAACTACCCCGACCTGATCGCCGGGGACGAGCTGGGCTTCAGCCACGCGCTTCTGGGCATCTTCGATCCCCTGTCCGTGCATGCCGCACGTGCCGTGGCGAAACTGAGCCACGGGGACAGAGCGGGCTTCCGAGCCGTGCTCGATCCCACCGTACCTCTCGCCCGCCACGTCTTCCGCGCGCCCACGCACCACTACAAGACCGGCGTCGTCTTCCTGGCCTGGCTCAACGGTCACCAATCGCATTTCAGGATGATCGGTGGGGCCGAGGCTATGCGGTCGCTGCCCTATTTCGTCGATTGTTTCAAACTGGCGGATGCCTGTGGCGCCCTCGCCCAACCCGATCTGGCGGTCGAGCGCATGGGATCGCTCCTGCGCACCTACGGGATCTAGGCCGCATGCGGGACTTCTCGGCGGACACCTCGGCCCTTGCGCTCAACACCGCGACGCTGGGGCACAACCTCGACGGCTGCGGCGCAGGCTGGCCCGTGGAACGTGTCATCGATGCCTGTGCCGCCCATGGCTTCGGCGGGATGGTCTTCTGGCGCCGCGAGATCGGCACGCGCGCGTTCGAGATCGGCAACCGTGTCCGCGCCGCCGGGATGGATGTGACTGGCCTTTGCCGTACCCCCTATCTCGTCGGCTCCGAAAAGCCCGATGCGTGGCGAAGCGAGACCGTCGCAAGCATCGAGATGGCCGCCGCCCTGGGAACCGATGTCCTGACCGTGGTGACGGGGGGCACCGAGCCCGGCACCAAGGGACTACGCGAAACGCAGAAGATCCTGGCCGAGCGCCTCGCGCAGGTAACCGACCACGCATCAGCCTGTGGCGTGCGTCTGGCGCTCGAGCCGCTCAACCCGATGTTCGGCGGCAACCGGACGTGCCTGATGACCGTTCGCGACGCGCTGAATGTCTGCGAGACGGTCGGCTCCGACGCCTTGGGCATCGCAGTCGACGTGTATCACGTCTGGTGGGACAGCGGCCTCCGGGACAGCTGCGCCGCGGCCGGCACGCGGATTGTCGGCTATCACCTCTGCGACTGGCTGGAACACACGTCGGACATGCTTCTTGACCGCGGGATGATGGGAGACGGGGTTGCCGATCTCAGGGCAATCCGCGCCGCGATCGAAGCAGCGGGCTACACAGGCGCCTGCGAGGTCGAGATCTTCTCGCGCGACACCTGGTGGAAGGTCGCGCCGGACCGCGCCCTGGCCACCATTGTCGAACGGTTCAAAGCCGTTTGTTGACGCTCCTTCGCTCGCAGTCTCGCAAGCGAGTTCTCATACTACAATGCTGCCGGCCCGCCCACGCTGCGTCCGAAACGATGATCGGGACTCCGCTGCGTCGATGCCCCGAGGCGCACGCCTTTGGGGGCGCGATGGCACCGCGGCGGCTGCTCCGGCTGAGCGGAACGGACTGCGGATACAGGCGATCCCTTTGTGGACGCCAGCCACACCGCAGCCATCGCCACACCATATGAAGGGCCTCGATTCCCATCGACGCGCTTTTGGCCGGGAACCTCCCCCGGGCCCGTTGCCCAGCTTGGCCCTCTTCGATCCGATCGTCGTCATGGTTTCGCAGGGCATGGCGATGGGGCCCGCGAGCGACCGGGCGGTCGGATGGGGCGTGGCGCTGGACAGATCGGCAGTCGCAACCTAGAATGGTTCTAAAGTAGGCAGCGACCCCGGCACGATGTGCCTAGGCAGCAACCCAATGAAAGACCGTTCATGGACCCCGTCCTGTTTGTGGCGCTGGCCGCGCTGATCACGGCGCTGGCCACCGGGCTCGGCGCGCTTCCCCTCGCGATCTGGCGCAGCATGTCGCCGAAGACCGTTTCAATCTGCAACGGGATTGCGGCGGGCCTGATGCTCGCGGCCAGCTTCAGCCTGCTGCAGGAAGGCTACGCGCAAAGCCCGGTCCGCACGATTCTGGGTCTGGTCGGGGGCTTTGTGTTCATTGCTCTCAGCCACCGGATCATCTCCGGCCACAAGGGGTTTCACATTGGCGCGATTCAAGGCGCCGATGCGCTCAAGGTGCTGATGATCGTCGGCATCATGACCCTGCACTCGGCGGCCGAGGGGGTGGGCGTCGGCGTCGCCTTCGCGGGCGAGGGCAACCTCGGTCAGTTCATCACAGCGGCCATCGCCGTGCACAACATCCCCGAGGGCCTGGCGATTGCGCTGGTTCTCGTGCCGCGCGGCGCCACAATCTGGCAGGCCGCCGGTTGGAGCGTGTTCTCGAGCCTGCCACAGCCCGTCCTCGCCGTGCCGGCTTTCCTGTTCGTCACCGTTTTCGCCCCGTTCCTGCCCGCCGGTCTGGGCCTCGCGGCCGGCGCGATGATCTGGATGACCATGTCCGAACTGATCCCCGAAGCGCTGCAGGATGCCACCAGCCCCCTGATCGCCAGCGCCGTGACCATGTCGATCGCCGGCATGCTTCTGTTCGAGCTGATGTTGCGGGCGATGTGAGGTTGGGGGGGGAGCGGCGGCAGAGCGAACACGGGTGGGCACCGGACCTGCGCCCGGCATCGGTCCCAGAAACGGCGCATCGCCGTCGCCCCGATCCGGCCTCCCGTCGAGCTGCGCGAAGGCTCCCGGATGCACGGCGATGACGGCCCGCCGCAGCCGCATCTGTGTCGCAGGCAAAGAACCGACCCTGCGCAAAAACAGACATTGACGGTCCGGTATCTTGCCCCTTAGCTGTCCGCGATGGTTCGCGTTCGCCCCGCGGCGGCGCGATGAAATGGGAACACGGTGAGGCTTCGCCAACCGGCGCCAAATCCGTGACTGCCCCCGCAACTGTAGGCGGTGAGCGACCCCGTAACACCCACTGGGCCCCGAACGAAGGGAGCCTGGGAAGGGACGGACGAGCTGAGACCCGCGAGTCAGGAGACCTGCCATCTCGGGCGTCGATGACGCCGCAATGCAACTCAACCCGGGCGGGGTGTCCCGGAAGGAGAACCGAGATGGATCACGCGGCGCTCGACCGTGACATGACCGGACCTCCCGTACCCCGCAGATCGCTGCGGAGGTCAGGTTGGGGCCATCACGAGACAGCCTAAGAACGCCGCGCCATTGCGCACCGCCCATCGCGGTCCTGTTCGTCGTCTCGGCCTATGCGCTGAGCAAACGCGCCTTGGACCGGCTCGAAGCCGCGGCGCGGGCGGCGACGCGTCATCCGGCCCGGCTGATCCGTCTGGAGGAGACGGGGCCGAGCCTGTTCCAGGCGCTGGACGCCATGCGGGCGGAAGGGCACCGCCATATCCGGGTGCAACCCCTCGGCATCCCGTTTCCCGAAGGTCTGTTGGCCTGGCTGCCGGGGGTCATGGCGGAGTGGCGCGCGCGAGGCGACAACGCCGACACCACGCTGGACCTTGGTCCCGACCCGGCGACCGACGCCGATGCCCTCGCCGCGTTTGCCGCCGGCGCGCTTTCCCATCCCGATGCGGCGAAGCCGATCGAGGGGGTTGCGCCGAAACTGGGTAAACCGGGCTGGACCGATCCGCCGGATTTCGAGTTTCACCTCGTGGTCTGCACCGGCCCGCGTTGTGCGATCCATGGCGCGGCGTCTTTCACCCACATGCTGAAAGACGAACTGAAGGCGGCCGGTGTCTTCGACCGCTGCCTGACCACGCGGACGGGCTGCATCTATCCCTGCAACCGCGGCCCCGTCCTGGCGCTCTACCCGCACGGCCACTGGTACCGCCTGCCCGACCTTTGCGCCACGCGCCGCTTCGTGCGTGAGGTGCTGGTCGAAGGCGGAACGGCAGAGGGCCTCAGATTTCACACGGCACGGGCTGCCCGCGCCGCCCCCAACCCCCAACAGGAGACCCCGGAATGACTCTCAGATCCCTCTTGCTCGGCGGCGCTCTTGCGCTTGGTGCGCTCCCCGCGGCGGCGGACGACATCATCAACATGGCGACCAGTTTTCAGATCCGGTCGATGGATCCGGTGCGCCAGGGCTTCTGGATGCAGGAGTTCGGGCAGGGGGAGCTTTTGATGCAGTTTCAGCCCGATGGCACGATCACGCCCTGGCTGGCCGAACGGCTTGAGCGCACAAACGACACCACGTGGGTCATCACGATCCGCGAGGGCGTATCGTTCCAGAACGGCCGCGCGATGGACGTGCCCGCCGTGCTGGAGGCGATTGCCTACCACCGCGCGCGCAATACCGGGACACAGGCCGTCCTGCCCGCCGAGGCCACGTTCACGCAGACCGGGCCGCTGGAAATCACCGTGGATACGCGCGTGCCGGTGCCCGAACTGCCGAGCATCCTGGCCCATGAAAGCCGGTTGATGATCATCGATGTGGGGCCCGTGCTGGCCGCCGGCGAGGATTACGAGGCTCTGGAAGGCGCCGGCATCCATACCGGGCCCTACAGGCTGACCGATCTCGACGATCAACGCATGATCGCCGAGCGCTTCGACGGTTACTGGCGGGGCGTTCCCGCCATGGCGGGCGTGGAGTTGCGCTTCGTCTCGGATGTGAACGCGCGCATTCTCGCGGTTCAGAACGGCGAGGTGGACATCGCGCTCTACCCGCCGATCGCTGCGGCGCCTGTCTTTGACGTGACGCCCAATGTCAATCTCGCCCTCGGCGCACCCTCGACCGGCGGTTTCCTCTCCGTCATGGACGTGACGGACGGCGCGTTCGAGGAGATCGCGGTGCGCCGCGCCGTGATGCTGGCCGTGAACTACGGCGAACTCGCCACCGAAGTGTTCCACGGCGCCAAGATCCCGGCCACCGGCCTCTACAACCCGCGCTTTCCCTGGGCGGTGGAAAACTACCGCTACGACGCGGACGAGGCGAACGCGATCCTCGATCGGGCGGGTTGGGTCCGCGAGGGCGATACGCGCACGCGCGACGGCGAAACGCTCTCGGTCACGCTGATGATCTATCCCCAGCAGCCCGACCTCGTCCCGCTGTCGAACGCCATGCAATCCTATCTGCGCGAGATCGGGATCGCGTCGGAGATCATCTCCGTCGACAATGTGACGGAAGCCACGATGAACGACCTTGTCGCGTGGGATCTCGCGATGGTCGCGACCGGCACGGCGACGGTCGGCTCCGTCAGCGGGTTCCTGAACCGCTACCTCGCCTGCGACGGCGACAGGAACTATGCTGGCTATTGCAACGCGCGCATCCAAAGCCTGATCGAGAAGCTCGACGTC
>JBCDGG010000151.1:0-12465 GCA_038757905.1 Pseudomonadota bacterium
GGGCGGCTTGTCCTTGAAGGGTTTGTCGAGCGCCATGGGGGCTACACGACGCGCGTCGCCCGCTTCCCGGAGGACGAGATCGAGCAGGTCTACGAACTCCGCCGTCTGATCGAAACCTACGCCGCGCGCCGGGCCGCACGCTTTGCCAGCGCCGCCGACATCGACGCCTTGTGGCGCATCCACGCCGAAATGGCCGCCGACACGCCTCCCGCCGACGAGGCCGCGCAGCATCGTCTGATCGAGGCCAACGAAGCCTTCCACCGGCGTGTGGCGCTCGCGGCGCGGTCGCCGCGCCTGATGGCCCTGATGACATCGGTCTTCGATATGGGCATGGTCGCGCGCACCTATCGCAAGTTCGACGCGACGGATCTGGAGCGCAGCCTGCGCCACCATTCCGAACTGATCACGGCCATCGAGGCCCGCGCGCCGGACTGGGCCGAGGCGCTGATGTCGGCCCATCTGCTCGCCGGTGCCGCGCGGGTCAGCGCCGCCACTCAGGATTGAGCCCGAAACGCGGGGGGCAGCGCTCCGGCCTACTTGGCCGACGGGGGGCGATGCTGCGCCGCGCCGAAGAGCACGTCGCGCTCCGCATCGGTCATGCGCGCGGGCGACACCCGGTCCTGCAACACCGCCATGCCTGCGTGGACGCCGGGCCTGGCCGCCATGGCCGCCGCCCAGGCCGACAGGGCGGGAAAATCCCGGATCTCGAGGTCGATCCGGTCCATCTGCTGCGTCCATGGAAACATCGCGATGTCGGCAATCGAGTACTCCTC
The DNA here is from genome assembly GCA_038757905.1 of Pseudomonadota bacterium. Lineage (GTDB taxonomy): Bacteria > Pseudomonadota > Alphaproteobacteria > Rhodobacterales > Rhodobacteraceae > HLUCCA09. Next base: position 774 of record JBCDGG010000151.1, read on the forward strand.
GCCCGCAAACCACTCCGCCGACAAGAGATGCCGGTCGCAGACGCGATAGAGGCGGAGGGCCTCGTCGCGATAGCGTGCACGGCTGTATGGGTGCGGTTCGGCCGTATAGGCGCAGAAGTGGTTGGCCTGCCCGTGCATCGGCCCCACGCCGCCCATCTGAAACATCAGCCATTGCTTGGCCGCCCAGCGCGCGCGCGGATCTTCGGGCAGGAACAGGCCGCTCCGCTCGGCCAGGTATTCGAGGATCGCCCCCGATTCCGACAGCACCACAGGCGCCCCGCCGAACGGTGGTTCGGGGTCGCGAATGACGGGGATTTTGGTGTTGCCGTTCAGGGCGCGAAAGGTGTCCGTCAGCTGGTCCCCCTCGCGTATGTTCACGGGATGCACACGGTAGGGCAATGCGCATTCCTCAAGCATGATCGAAACCTTGCGCCCATTCGGTGTGGGCCATGTCCAAAGGTCGATGTCACCGGTCATCGGACGAGGCTCCTCGGCGCGCTTGTAGGGGAGCGCAACGGTGCGCCGACGCCGCGCTGCTTGGGCCCGGAGGCGGGCAAGGGGGCCTTGGCACAGACTGCGGCGGGCCAAGACGCGGAGCCTTCGCGCCGGGACCGGGAGGGGCAGCGCCCCGCGCCCAAGGCCCGCGCGATACTCATCTCCTGCGCGATGCCCGTGTCACATGCCCGTGTCACGCTTGACGGAGGTCGCGGCCCGGGCCGTCCAGGAGCGCATCGCCTGGCCCGCGCTCGCCCCGTCACCGTATGTCGCCGTGCCGCCGCCCCCATCTCAGTCACCGCCCCTCGAACCGCGGCGCACGCTTCTGCGTAAAAGCCGCCTGCCCTTCCCGGTAATCAGCACTGTCGAAGCAAGCCGCGACCAGGGCGGCGGTGGCGGCGGGGTCGCGCTCCGCTTCCGGCCGGGCGAGATCGCGCAGCGTCGCCTTCACGGCGCGCAGCGTCAGCGGTGCGTGCGCGGCGATGGACGCGATCAGATCCCCGGCCTCGCGGTCGAAGCCGGACGCCGGGATCACCCGCTGGCAGAGCCCGCGCGCCAATGCCTCCTCCGCCGGAACGCGGCGCGCCGTGTAGAGCATATCGGCCGTGAAGGCCGGCCCCACAAGACGATGCAGCGCCGCCACGTCCTCAGCCGGATAGCCCAGCCCGAGGCGCGCGGGCGTCAGGGCGAACTCGGCGGTATCGTTGGCCACGCGCAGGTCGGCGCGCAGGGCGATCCCGACACCGCCGCCGATGCAATAGCCCTGGATGAGGGCGACCGTCGGCTGGGGAAGCGCGCCGACCGCGGCCTCGGCGCGGGCCACGGCATGGCCGTAGCGCTCGGCCTGCGCCGCGCCGTCGCGCAGATCCTGAAACTCCGAGATATCGGCGCCAGAAACGAAGGCCCGCTCTCCGGCGCCCCGCAGCACCACAACGCGCACCCCCGTGTCGCCGACGAAGCGCTCGGCGACGCGGGCGAGATCCTCCCACATGGCCAGGGTCATGGCGTTCCGGCGGTTGGGATTGTCGAAGACGAGCGTGGCGACCACGCCCTCCCGCTCGACCCGCAGCCGCCCGCTGTCGGCACTCTTGGCCACCTCACGCATTCGCGGGCTCGTTCGGATAGTATTGGATCTCGAAGAACACGCAGCCCTCGGGGGCAGAGAATGGCCCATGCGGCGTACCCGGCGGCCGGCAGGCATAGGCCGGTGCCGCAAAGGTCTCCGCAGCCTCGCCCGCGCCCAGCGTGAGGCGGCCCGACAACAGATAGACCTCCTCCCAATAGGTATGCGTGAAGACCGACGGTACCACCGTCCCCGGCTTGAACCGGATCAGCCGTGTGCGGACGCCGATGCGCGCGGTTTCGTCGAGCGCCCCCGACAGCAGCTTCTGTTCCACGCCCGCGGCGGCCTCTGGAACGGCCTCCCATCCGGTTTTCAGATCGACGCCCTGACAGGCCATGCCTGGCTTCACCATCCCCAGCCCCTCCGTTTCTCCGTCAGTTTTGTATGCACTATTGGCACGTTCTGCGACATCTCGTTCATCAAAACATACGGACAAATCCTTCGCACGCTAGCGAAAAAACAGCCCTGTATATGGCCCATTGGAGCGCAAACCTGGCTATGTGCGACATTCTGTCTTGACAAGAACCTCGAAAGGTCCGCACAAATTTCGTCGACCAAATCGCTTTCCCTGAGTGGAAGGCGGCCTAGGTCCCCGGGGGTGAGTCATCTGGCGCGCGGTCGCCGGCCCTCAACGATGACAATCAAGAGCGTCACCCGCACGCGGGATCAGGGCGCATCGCAGGGAGACACTCGATCAATGCAGCAGTTCGACTTCAATCGGCGACAGGCGATGGCCCTTCTCACTGCAACCACGGCATTCGGCCTTGCGCGGCCCGTGCTGGCGCAGGATGCGCCACTCAAGGTCTGGGCGCCCGGCATCGCCAAAGTCGGCGGCGACGACTGGACCGCAATGGAAGCGCAAGCCGATATCGCGATTGCCAACATCGCAAAGTCCGCCCGCGCAGACGAGGCCATCCAGAAGATGGTCGTGGGCGACGGCAACGCGCTCTACGACGCGATGACCGACAATGGCGGCGGCATGGAAGACGCGCTGGCCAGCCAGAATGCGATCGTCGAACTCGACACCTCGCGCATCCCGAACTGGGCCAACATCCTCGACAGTTACAAGGACGGCGGCGGCTCTGCCGACACGATCCGCTACGAGGGCAAGGTCGTGGCCGTCCCTTACATATCCAACGCCGACAGTCTGGCCTTCAACTACGACGAGATCGGCGAGGAGCTGACCACCTGGGAGGCGCTGTTTGACAGCCAGTTCCGCGGCCGCGCGGCCATGCAGAACGACTTCGGCCCGACGCTGACCAACACCGCGATCTACCTCAAGCAATCGGGCAAGGGCAGCATCGACAACCCCTCGGACATGACCGAGGACGAGGTGCGCCAGACCTGCGAGTTCCTGATTGATCTCAAGAAGAAGGGTCATTTCCGCACCTTCTGGGACGGGGTCCAGAACGGCGCCGATCTGCTGTCGTCGGAGGAGGTGCTGGTCTCCTCCTGCTGGGAGGTCATCCAAATCTTCGCCGCCCGTAAGAACGGCGCCGACATCCGCTATGGTTCGATGAAGGAAGGCCATCAGAGCTGGAACAACGTCGTCATGCTGACCCGCGGCGGACAGGAGCGCGGCATGGAGGATGCGTTCTACAAGCTCGCCAACGTGTATCTCGACCCCTGGTTCGGCTCACGCACGCTCGCAGGGCTCGGTTTCACGCCCCAGATGACCGGAGTCGGCGACTACATCGAAGCGCATCCCGACGATTTCGATGCCGACACCAAGGCGCTTCTCGCCGAACGTCTGACCCGCAAGGAGGAGCGGCTGGCGAACCCGGGCAACGCCTGGCAAAATGTCTTCCCGTCGAACATCCGCGCCTATCAGGATTGGTGGGCCCGGGTCCAGGCGGCCTGACCTAGGTGGCCACCCTCTCAACCGACTTGCCCGGCGGCCGAAAAGGGGCCGCCGGTGCACGTATGGAGCGCTGGCGCGCCGTCGCCGCGCGATGGGCGTTCCGCCTGCCCTTGGTCTTCATGGTGCTGTTCTTTGCCGTGCCCATGGCGGCCACGGTCGTGTTCTCGGTCTTCGAACGCACGATGTTCTGGATGGAGCCGGGGTTCACCCTGTTCTCCTACGAAAACTTCTTCTTTTCCGCGCGGCTGGAGAACTTTCTGACATCGATGAAGTATTCGGCCATCGCGGTCGCGATCTGCTTCGTCCTGGGGTTCCCCATCGCCGTTTTCGTGCGCCGGTCGGTGCCGCAGGTGGCGCAGCACCGCGTCGTGCTGCTCTTCATCCTGCCCTTCATGGTGTCCGAGATCATCCGCGTCTTTGCCCTGCGCCCCGTGCTGCAGCGCAACGGGTTGGTCAACACCACGCTGATGGACCTCGGCATTATCGACGAGCCGATAACAGCGCTCCTTTACACCCATACCGGCGTGGTGATCGGCGAGGTCTTGTCTTTCCTCCCCTTCATCGTCTTCTCAGGCTTCCTCGCCATGGAGGCCGTGCCGAAATACATCTTCGAGGTGTGCGACGATCTGGGCGTCGGCCCCTGGCGACGGTTCGTCGATGTGATCCTGCCGCTCGCCGCACCGGGCATCTTTGCCGGCTCGGTCTTCATCTTCGTCAACGGCCTTGGCGTGGCGCTGCTGCCCAACATACTGGGGGGCGCGGGCGCGGTGAATGCCGGCCTCATTGCGACACAGGCGATCACGGCGCTCGACTTCCCGCTCGCCATGGCGGTGTCGGCCATCATGCTTGCGACGCTCATGGGCCTCTTGTGGATCGGGCACCGGTTGTTCGACCTCACCCGCATCCTGACGCCGCTGAACTAAGGGGCCAAGATGGACGACTACGCCAATCCCTGGCTCTACCGGCTGAAATGGGCCTATCTGCTGCTGATCGTGGCGACGCTGATGGCCCCGGTGATGTACGTGATGTACATTTCCTTCAATGCCAACGGCTTCGGCGCGAACGAGTACGAGTTCACCTGGAACTGGTACGCGCTGATCTTCTCGGACAAGCTGCTGCTCAGCGCCCTACGGTGGACGCTGACACTCGCCGTCGTCGTGACGCTCGTCACCGTGCCGTTCGCTGTGCTCACCGCCAAACACTACAAGCAGACCAGCCGCAAGCTGCCGGTTGTCTTCCTGATGCTGGCGCCGCTCTTTGTACCGCCAGACATCCTTGGCTCGGCGCTGCTCGTCTTCTTCAAGAGCGTCAACGGCACCTTCGTGATGCTCGGCGACGCGCTGGGAACCTCCGCGCTCGACGGTCTCTTTCGACTCAGCTTCTGGACGGCCGTGATCGGGCTCATCATCTACACGATCCCCTACGCCTTCATCGTGATCCTGATCACCATGGGCCGCTACCGGTCCGAGCAGACCGAGGCCGCGCGCGCCTGCGGCGCCTCGGGGTGGCGCGCCTTCTGGGACATCGAGTTTCCCCAGATCCGACCCGGCGTGCTCAGCGCCTGCGCCTTCACGGTGATCCTCGTCTTCAATGAATACACGCGCACGAGCCTTCTGAAAGGCGGGTTCGACACCTTCACCACGGTTCTGATCAGCCAGATGCTGAACACCGGCATGTCGCCGCAATCCTATGCCATGTCGGCCCTCGTCAGCTTTATCGCGATTGTCACGATCGGTTCGATCATCCTTGTGACGCTGGTCCGGGCCGAGAGCCTTGCCCGCGCCAAGCGCGCCCGCCCCGAACCCAACGCCACCCCCGCCGTCCCCGCCGAATGACCGGAGAGCCCGCCATGACCCCTGCCCCCGCCGTCGAGGTTCGCGGCCTCGCCAAACACTACGGTCCGGTCGTCGCGCTGCGCGACGTCAATCTGACGATCAAGGCCGGGGAGTACTTCGTGCTGCTTGGCCCGTCGGGCGGCGGCAAGACCACGCTGTTGCGCACCATCGGCGGCTTTCACCGGCCGACGGCGGGCGAGGTGCTGCTCCATGGCCGCTCCGTCGGACACCTGCCGCCGGATCAGCGCCCCACCACGATGGTCTTCCAGGCCTATGCTCTCTTTCCGCATATGACGGTCCGCCAGAACGTGGGCTACGGGCTGAAGGTCGCCGGACGTCCGAAGAAGGAGACGGAGGAGAAGGCCGCCGCCATGCTCGACATGGTCGGCCTTTCAGGTTTCGCCGACCGCAAACCGCACGAGCTGTCGGGCGGCCAGCAACAGCGGGTACAACTCGCCCGCGCGCTGGTGCTCGACCGTGACATCCTGTTGCTCGACGAGCCGCTGGCCGCGCTCGATGCGCAACTCCGCAAGGATATGTGCCTGGAGCTAAAACATCTGCAGGAGAAGGTGGGGATCACCTTCATCCACGTGACCCACAATCAGGAGGAGGCGATGACGGTCGCAGACCGGATCGCCCTCGTGGCCGACGGCGAACTGGTCGAGGAGGGCCGCTCGCGCGATATCTACCGCGCGCCGGAGAAGCGGTTCACCGCGTCTTTCGTGGGCGAGAACAACCTGCTCACGGGGCGGGTGGCCGAGGCAGGCGCGACGGCGGCCATCGACATCGGTGGGACGCGCGTCGCCGTCGACACGCGCGGCCTGAGCGTTGCCAAAGGCCAGCAGGTCTCGCTCTCGATCCGTTCCGAATGCGTCCGGTTGGGCGCCGAGAGACCGGATGGCGCCACACTGAGCGGCACCTACGATGAAGCCGTGTATCTCGGCCTGACAACCTCGCACATCGTCCGCCTGCCGGACGGCACGGAGATGGTGTCGCGCATCATTTCCGACGACACGGATATCGCGCCGAAGCCCGGCGATGCGGTCAACCTGTCCTGGAAGCCCGAGATGCTGCGCTTGCACGTGGACTGAGCCGATGTGGTCGAACCCGCGCATTCCCTATCAGTTCGCGCCGCACCGCGCGCCCCTGCCGCCGCTCGACGGAAAGCGGCTGATCGTCCACGTGGCGATGAACATCGAGTACTGGCCGATCGACCGTCCGATGCCCCGCGGGATCATTCCAGCGCCCCATGGTGCGGCCTCCGTGCCGCCCGACGTCCCGAACTTCGCATGGGTGGAGTACGGGCTGCGCTGCGGCCTGCCGCGTCTCATGAAAATGCTGGCCTCCCGCGGCATCCCCGCGTCGGCCTTCCTGAATGCCCAGGTCGCCGACGTCTATCCGGCGCTCGCGGCGGCTATCGTGGAGGCCGAGTGGGAGCTTGTGGGCCATGGCTGGTTCCAGCAATCGCTCAAGGCGGTCGACGATGAAGCTGCTGTCATCCGCCAGTCGCTCGACCGGCTGGCACAGCTCGGCGGCACGCGCCCCCGGGCATGGCTTGGCTGCGGCCTGGCCGAGACCGACGACACCCCCGACATCCTCAAGGCCGAAGGCATCGAGTTTCTGCATGATTGGGTGATCGACGACCTCCCCGTCTGGATCCGGACAAAGCATGGTCCGCTCGCGGGTCTGCCCTATACGTTCGAGTTGAACGATGTACCGGCCTATGTGATCCAGCACGGGGCGAGCGACGAGCTCCTGAAGCGCACGGCGGCGACGCTCGACGTCCTGGCGCGGGAGTCGGAGGCCGATGGCGGCGCGCGTATTCTGACCTTTGGCCTGCATCCCCATGTCATAGGCGTGCCGCATGTCGCCTGGCACTTCGAACAGGCGCTCGACCTGCTCGCGGCGCGCGACGATACCGTGTTCGTGACGTCCTCGATCCTGGGGGATTGGTTCACCGCCGCCGACCCCGGTGGCATCGCCCCGCTCGACGCGGTGGAGTGAACAAGCCCCCCGCGCCCCGAAGGGCGGGCAGCCGCCACTCTTCTTCCACGGCCCCTCGCCCGGCCACCCAAAGACAAGAAAGAGCCCACCGACCATGACCAAGGCCGCCCTTTCTGACCTGCGTGTGCTCGATCTGACGCGCGTGCGCGCGGGCCCGGCCTGTTGCCGCGTGCTCGCGGATTTTGGCGCGGATGTCATCAAGATCGAAGCGCCCGAAGGGTTGGACCCGAACCCGGGGATGTCGGGGGCGCGGCATGGCTATGACATGCTGAACCTCCACCGCAACAAGCGCTCACTGACGCTGAACCTCAAAGCGACCGAGGGCAAAGCGCTGTTTTTGCGTATGGTTGAGGACGCCGATATCGTGGTCGAGAACTTCCGCCCGGATGTGAAGGAACGGCTGGGCCTCGGCTACGATGCGCTTTGCGCCGTCAACCCGCGGATCATCCTCGCCTCGATCTCCGGCTTCGGACAGACCGGCCCCCATGCTGGCCGCGCGGGCTTCGACCAGATCGCCCAAGGCATGGGTGGCCTGATGGGCACGACGGGCTTTCCCGGCGCGGAACCGCTGCGCGCCGGAACCGCTGTGGCGGATCTGTCGGCCGGGATCTACGCGGCCACCGGGATCCTTCTGGCGCTGCACGAGCGTACGCGGTCCGGCCGCGGCCAGTGGGTGCACACCTCGCTCCTGCAAGCCCAGATCGCGATGATGGACTTTCAGGCAGCGCAGTATCTCGTCGATGGCACCGTCCCGCCGCCCACCGGCAACGATCACCCCTACGTCACCCCGATGGGCGTTGTGGCAACGGCAGACGGACACCTGAACCTCGGGGTCGGCGGCGATGGCCAGTGGCGCGCGTTTTGCGCTGCAATCGGACAAAGCGCATGGGGCGACGACCCGGCCTACGCCACAAACGCCGCACGCTTCGAGCGCCGCGCCGAGCTGTGGCAGAAGCTGCGCCCGATCTTCGCGGCGCGGCCGACGGCGGAGTGGGTCGATCTGCTGGACCGGGCCGGTGTGCCCGCCGGGCCGATCTACCGGATGGACGAGGTGTTCGACGACCCGCAGGTCGCGCATCTCGGCATGGCGGCCCCGCTGGCACATCCAGTCCGGGGCGACACGCGCCTTGTTGCCCAGCCCGTCACCCTGTCCCGCACGCCCGCCGCCCTGCGCGATGCCGCGCCCGATGCCGGCGCCCAAACAGAGGCGGTGCTTGCCGAGATCGGCGTGACGCCCGCCGAAATCGCCGCGCTGCGCGACCGCAATGTCATCTGAAGGACCGCCCATGAACCAGATCGATCCCGCCGCCCTCACCATGCCTGTGGCCGCCCCCTGGGGCGAGATCCGCGACGCCGTCGCGCGCCTGTGCGAGGGCTTTCCGAACAGCTACTGGATGGCCCTCGACAAGGAGGACGCCTACCCCACGGACTTCGTGCGCGCCCTGACGGAGGCGGGGTTTCTCGGCGCGCTGATCCCGGAGCAGTTCGGCGGCTCCGGCCTGCCGCTGTCGGCCGCCGGAGCCGTGCTGGAAACGATCCACGCCTCGGGCGGTAACGCGGCCGCCTGCCACGCGCAGATGTACACCATGGGCACTGTCCTGAAGCACGGCTCGCCCGCGCAAAAGGCCGCCTACCTGCCGAAGATCGCCACGGGCGAGCTGCGGCTGCAGGCCTTCGGCGTCACCGAGCCGACGACGGGCAGCGATACGACCCAGCTCAAAACGCGCGCGGAAAAGACCGACCATGGCACCTATCGGATCAACGGACAGAAGGTGTGGACCTCGCGCGCGCTGGAATCCGATCTGATGCTCCTGCTTGCCCGGACGACGCCCGCAGACCAGTGCAAGAAACGCTCCGACGGGATGTCGGTGTTCCTTCTGGATATGCGCGCGGCCGTCGGCAACGGCCTGTCGATCTCCAAGATCGACGCGATGATCAATCACAACACCTGCGAGCTGTTCTTCGAGGATCTGGAGATCCCGGCCGAAACTCTGATCGGGCAGGAGGGCAAGGGCTTCCGCTACATCGTCGACAGCATGAACGCGGAACGAATTCTCATCGCCTACGAGTGCATCGGCGACGCGAAGTTCTTCATCGAGAAGGCACGCGCCTATGCGGCCGACCGTGTGGTGTTCGGCAAGCCGATCGGCGCCAATCAGGGTATCCAGTTCCCGATTGCCGAGGTCTACGCCCAGGCCCAGGCGGCCGAGTTGATGGTCGCCAAGGCCGCGGCGATCTTCGAGGCCGGAGGGACGGCGGGCGAAGAGGCCAACATGGCCAAGCTTCTGGCAGCCGATGCTTCGTGGAAGGCGGCGGAGGTGTGCATGCAGGTCCATGGCGGCTTCGCATTCGCCCGGGAATACGGGATCGAGCGCAAGTGGCGCGAGGCACGGCTCTATCAGACCGCGCCGATCTCGAAGAACATGATCTTTGCCTATCTCGGGCAGCACGTGCTCGGCCTGCCGCGCAGCTACTAGCCTTCGCGGGCGGGTGCCCCGTGTGCGTTGGTACCGTCCGGCGCCCAATGCCCCCGGGACCTGTTGGTGTCGCCGATCAAAGCGTAGTCTGCGCCGCGCCCTACACCAAGGCAGATCGGACCCCGTCGTCGGGGCCGGTCCCCAGAACCTCGCTTCGCAGACCAGCATCCGCAGAGGGCGAAGGTCCGGGAGAAGGCCCGTCTTTTGCCCGTTCGCTGACTTCCGCCGGCGGCAAGGCCATGCGCTGCCCCTTCGGACGAGCCGCCCCGCAGGAATGCGGCCCGATCCGAAGTCGTGATGACTTGGCTCAATCCGGCCGGATGATCTGCTTGTAGGAGAACTCCGCCGCCCGGTGCCAGTTGAAGGACACCACGATTGGCCGGTCATCGGGCCCGACATACCGGCGCGAGACCAGAACCGTCAGATCCCCCGGCTGTACGCCGAGTTGGGCCGCCACGATGTTCGTCGCCGGGTCGACCTCGATCGTCTGGTGCACCTCGGCCGGGCCGATGCCGTATTCCTCTGTGATATGCTGGTGGATGGCGCCCGTCAGGGTTTTGAGCGCGGGTTGGATCGCGGCGAAGTCGGAGTTGATGAACACCTGCGTCACACAGATCGTGGCGCCGCTCGTCGTGCGCCGCACGCCTTCGCCCAACAGCCATTGCCGCCCAGGGGCGCGGCCGAGCTGCAGCGCCATGGCCTCGTCGGGCACCACGATCATGGTGCGCTCGATCTCCAGATGGGTTTCCTCGGCGTAGGAATAGAGCTGCGACAGCGAGGAGAGCGACTGCGCCAGCCGCGCCTGACGCGTGGCCGACACAACCTCCGTCCCGCGCCCCTGCCGACGTTCCACCAAGCCGTCCTCCGCCAGCAGGCGCAGTGCCTCGCGCACGGTGAACCGGCTCGTTCCGTAATCGGCGCACAGCTCCTGCTCCGTCGGCAGCAAGGACCCCACCGGAAAGTCGCCGTTGCCGATGCGCGCCCGCAACTGCGTCGCGAGCGAGCGGTAGAGAGGCTGCTCGGGTCGGTCGGACTTGTTCAGTTTTGACGGCTCCATACTTGCCTCTGGTTGTTCTCAGGCGGCGCACGCGGCCGCGCGCAGTGTATCGCGATGCTCGGGCGCGGCAATTGCCGTAAGGCGCCGGGCGCGTTCGGCGAGCGTCTGCCCCCTCAGGTGGGCCACACCATGCTCGGTGACAACGATGTCGGCGTTGGGCGCCGTCACGCTGATGCGCGTTCCCGCGGGCAGCGCCGCGACGATCCGGCTTGCCCCGCGCGCGGTCGACGGCAGCGCAAGGATGGCCCGCCCCCCGGCCGAAGCACGCGCGCCGCGCTGAAAATCGTCGATCCCTCCAGCGGCCGACACTGCGCGTCCGGCAAGGCTCTCGGAGGTGGCTTGCCCGGCGAGATCCACGGCGAGCGCGGAGTTCACCGCGACAAGGTTCGGAATGCGAGCCAGAACGGCGGCGCCGTGGGTCTGCGCGACGGGCAGGAGCGCGAGGTTGTCGAGCGTCGGGACACGGGCATAGAGCGCCGCGTTCCCCAGAACCATACCGGCGACGATCCGCTCTACGCCCCCCGCCTCGATCGCGGGCAAGGCCGCGGTCGACAACATGCCCCCGTGCAGCGAAAACCGCGTTCCCGCGACCGTCAGCGCGCTGAGAACCGCAGGCTGCACCCGCCCCAGGCCGAGCTGGACAGTGTCACCGTCCCGGATCAGAGCTGCGACATGCTCGCCGATCCGGGTGAAGGCGGTGCCCACGGGGCCGGGATCGTAGGTCACCAGCGGTGTCTCGATCACCACCTCGGCTGCGACGGGGAGCGTGGGCGCACCGGGCAGGCTGGGATGGGCCGGGTTGACCTCCGCCACCAGCGGCACGCCGGACGCGGCCAGCCC
>JBCDGG010000152.1:0-12254 GCA_038757905.1 Pseudomonadota bacterium
CACAAAGTATCCCAGGAGAACGAGCGCAAACAGCGCATAGGGCAGGCACCGCCGGCGGACGATAGCGAGCAGGAACACAGAAAGCGGCAGCATCTGGATCAGAAACAGCGCCACCTGCTGCAGCCCGATCCTCAATTCGGTGCGCGCATCGAGATCCGAGACAACGAAGAAGTAGCGTTTCGCGTCGCCGGTGGACGGCAAAACGGAGCCGGACATCAGGTATTGGATAGTTAGCAACGCGCCGAACACACAGGCGAACCGTCCGACGATGCCGCGCAAGCGGCGCGTGTCGCGCTGGATCCCGGCGCGCACCAATGCTTCGACCATGATCAGGGCAGACAGGAGCAGGAGTTCGGGGCGGACGAAGGGCGCCATACCGGCTACGATGGGCAAGGACCAGGATCCGCGTCTGTGCAGAACGATCAGCCACGTGACGGTGGCCATAGCGAAACCCGTCTCCAGCCCATTGAGGTGGACTTGGACGAGGTCGCCGGTTGTCACCGCGGTGGCTGCGAGAAGCGCGCGCATCGGCAGGGAGAGCCCGGCGGAGCGGGCAAGCTCCAGCACGCCGGCCCCGAAGAGCCCCAGCCCCATCCAGGCCAGAACCATCAGGCCGGTTTCCGGGCTCAGGACGGCCCCGAAAAGGGCAGCGGCGACGGTGTGCAGAAAGCTGGTGGACCCGTGCAGCGCCGGCGTTTCCGGAAATGCGGTATCCGTCGCGAAGAGCGCTGCGGCGTTGTTCAGCACGATGTAGGCATCGTCGAGGCGGAACTTCGGGCCGTCGAGAACGCCCAAATACGCCACGCACGCGACGCCGAGCACCACGGCCAGCACCGCTGCTTCCTGCCCGCGTGTCTGCAAACCACGCGGAATCGCTTCGTCCTGCACGGTCAACTCCCCGGGTCGCAGATCCTGATGAACAATCCGCACTGGACCGGGTGATTGCGTCCAATTCATGGCCGCGCTGTGGAATGGGCCAAGAGCCCGCCGGGCAGCATGACAGGCACGCGGGCTGCGGTGCTCAATGCACGGCGCCGGCTACGCGCGATCTGCCGATGGCACCGCCCGTCGTTCAGGCCGGACCGGCGTCAGTCCCGCAAGAGGTCGTTGATGCCCGTCTTGGACCGGGTCTGCGCGTCGACTCGCTTTACGATCACGGCACAGTAGAGGTGGACGCCGTTCTTCGACGGCATCGAGCCCGCCACGACCACCGAATAGGGCGGCACTTCGCCCATCATCACCTCGCCGGTCTCGCGGTCGACGATCTTGGTGGATTGCCCGATGAAGACCCCCATGCCGAGCACCGAACCCTCGCGCACGATCACACCCTCCACGACCTCGGACCGCGCGCCGATGAAACAATTGTCCTCGATGATGGTGGGGTTGGCCTGCATGGGCTCGAGCACGCCGCCGATCCCCACGCCGCCGGATAGATGCACGTTCTTTCCGATCTGGGCGCAGGAGCCGACCGTCGCCCAGGTATCCACCATGGTGCCGCTATCCACATACGCGCCGAGGTTTACAAACGACGGCATCAACACGACCCCGGGCGCGATGTAGGCCGACCGGCGGACGACGCAGGTGGGTACGGCGCGGAACCCGGCGGACTTCCACTCCGGATCGCCCCAGCCCGCGAACTTGCTGTCGACCTTGTCCCACCAGGCGCCGCCCTGCGGCCCGCCCGATTGCTGATGCATGTCGCGCAGCCGGAAGCCCAGCAGCACCGCCTTCTTGGCCCATTGGTTGACGTGCCACACCCCGTCCTCGCCGCGTTCGGCAACCCGTAAGCGCCCGGAATCGAGCGCCGCCAGGGTTGCGTCGATGGCATTGCGCGTCTCGCCCCGTGTGTCGGGCGTGACCGTGTCGCGCGCCTCCCAAGCGCTTTCGATGGCCACTTCCAGCTCTGCGTTGGACATGAGGCATTCCTTCTGTTCAGGTGGACGCGCAGCCTATAGACGGCGGCGTCAGGCGGCGCAATCGGGCGCCAGGTCCAAGTGCAGGCACGATTCATGGCAAACGACAGGCCCCGCGGTTTCCGCGATGCCCACGAAGACAGCGACATCGCACGCGGCGTGCCGCAGACGCCGCAGACCGTGGCGCCGGCATACCGGCTGGCCTTCGCGGACCCCGATTTCATCTATCGCGACGAGTTGCGTCCGGTTCGGCTGCAGCTGGAGCTGCTGAAGCCGGAGCTTCTGATGAGCGAGGCCGGTGTGGAGAGCACCGTTGTGCTGTTCGGTGGCGCGCGGATACGCCCGCCCGACACGGCCGGCACGGGCACAGGACCCATGGCGGCGATGAGCCACTTCTACGACGAGGCGCGCACCTTTGCGCGGCTGGTGACCGAGCGCTCGCTGGAGCAGGGCGGACGCGACTGGGTGATCTGCACCGGTGGCGGGCCCGGCGTGATGGAAGCGGGCAATCGCGGCGCCGCCGATGCCGGCGGCCGGTCCGTCGGGTTGTCGATCGTCTTACCCCATGAACAGGCGCCGAACGGCTATGTCTCGCCGGAGCTGTGCTTCAATTTCCACTATTTCGGCATCCGGAAGATGCACTTCCTCATGCGGGCGGCGGCCGTCGCGGTGTTTCCGGGCGGGTTCGGCACGCTCGACGAAACCTTCGAGGCGCTGACGCTGATCCAGACCGGCCGTATGAAGCAGGTCCCGTTTCTGCTGTTCGGAGAGGCGTTCTGGCGCAAGGTGATCAACTTCGATGCCCTCGTCGACGCTGGCACGATCAGCGAAGACGATCTGGAGCTCTTCACCATTGTCGATACTGCGGAGGCCGCGCTTGCCGCCATGGACGGTTGGGAGAACGCCGGCGAGAAGCGGGCGGTGATCCCCGGGCGATAGACGGGCGTTCCGTGTGGTGCGGACCGGGCCGCACGCGCATTGCGCCGTGTCCTGCGCCCAGGGTGGCCGGGGTCTTCGACCGGGCTGGAGGAAAGGGGAGCCTGACCTGCGAGCTCTGAGAGAGGGGCTCTGCCCCCGCCGCCTGCGGCGGCTCCCCCGGGATATTTGTCGCAAGATGAAGGAGCGACCCGGTGCACCCGGATGGCGACGGTCGCGCCTCAACTATGTCTGCCCAGGAGCGTCTCCGCGCGTTGCACAGACCGGATGAGAGGCTGCGCGCGACGCGGGGGTGCTGTTCGAGGTCGGGGGGCGGGCTCAGAACACGGCAGCGGCGGCGACGACGAGTGCGCTGCTGAAGATGCAGGACAGGCTCACCCGATCGGTCGCGGCATAGACGATCGGGTCGTCGGTCATCTTGCCGCGATGGGTGTTCATCACCATCCGGCTGATCCAGTAGAGCAGGATCGGGCACAGAAGCCACAACGCTTCGGGCGTCGAATAGAGCGTGCGTACGTCTTCGGAGCTGATGTAGAGCGCGAGAACCAGTACGGCCGAGTAGCCTGCGGCGAGCGCCATGGAGCGGATCACCGGGAGGTCGTCGGGGACATAGCCGCGCCCCACCCGGCCGGAATCGCCCGCCAGCACCATATCCGTCAGTTCCGCCTGACGCTTCACCGCCGCGAGCGCGAGAAAGATGAACATCGAGAAGCCGAGCATCCAGGGCGACAGGAGCACGGCGCTCGCCACCGCGCCCGCCACGATCCGCAGCGTGTAGAGCGCGGCCAGCATGATCACGTCGATCACCAGCTTACGCTTGAGCCAGAAGGAATAGGCGAAGGTCGCAAGATAATAGACCGCCAGAACGGCGAGGAAGGCGGGGGCAACGAGCAGAACGGACACCGCGATCGCCACAAGGATCAGCCCGGACGCGAGCCAGAGCCCTTCGCCGATGCTCAGCGTGCCGGCCGCGAAGGGACGCAGACGCTTGCGCGGATGCGCCCGGTCGGCGGCCAGGTCGGAGATATCGTTGAGCACGTAGACGGACGAAGCCGTCAGCGAGAACGCGATAAAGGCGCTCATCGCGGCCCAGAACCCCGCCGCTTCGTGCGCGGCGAGGGCGGGCAGGAACACCAGCATGTTCTTGGCCCATTGGTGGGGCCGGATCGCCTTGAGGCGCGCGCGCAGGCGGCCCGCCGCCGGGGCCGAGGCTTGTGCAAGCTCGGGCCACGCGCCGAGCACGGCCTCGAGCCGCGCCGCCAGATCGGGGCCGGGGGCGGCCGTTTCGACCCGGTCGAAGAGGCCCAGCGCCTCTGCAATGGCCTCCGCCTGCGCCGCTGCGCCGCGCGTCACGAGCACCGTTTCGCGCCCCTGGGCGCGCGCTTCGCGCAACTGCGCCAGGACAGCGGGATCGAGGGGAAGCGCCTCGGGCGGTGGCGTGGGGGGCCGGACCCCTTTCAGATACCCCAACGGATCCGCGCAGAAGGCTTGCACGCGGGCCTCCTGGGCCGGATCCGTCCGGCAAAGCCCGTGCTCCAGCACCACGGCGAAAGGCCTCTCCGCCTCCGCTCGTTCGGTCTGGACCTCGGTCGCGGTCATCGTGGGTTTGGGCTCCGTCATCGTCATGGCGCGACCCTAGCCCGCCTGTCGCGACACCGTGTAGGCCAAAGATTGGCCACCGCGTGGCGGGCGGGCATTTCAGCAACGTCCGCAGGCTTGCCTCGCCCGCCCGATCCGTGGCACCTCCGGGCGCAACGCAATCGAGGAGGCAGGGCATGGAGGCGGTATCGGAGAACCGGTGTTTCGGCGGGGTTCAGGGCGTCTACCGCCATGCGTCGAAGGCCACGGGCGGCGAGATGACCTTTGGCCTCTACCTGCCGCCGGCCGCGGCCGCGGGGCAAGTGCCTGTTCTGACCTTTCTGTCGGGCCTGACCTGTACGCATGAGAACGCAATGACCAAGGCGGGCGCGCAAGGCGCGGCGGCCCGCGCCGGCATTGCGCTTGTGTTTCCCGACACTTCGCCCCGCGGCGAGGGAGTGGCCGATGACGAGGCCTACGACCTTGGCCAGGGGGCGGGGTTCTACGTCGATGCAACCGAAGCGCCCTGGGCGCCGCACTTCAACATGTGGCGCTACATCACCGACGACCTGCCCGCGCTTCTGGCGGCGGAATTCATGGTGGATCCCGACCGGCAGGCGATCACGGGCCATTCCATGGGGGGCCATGGCGCCCTGACCATCGCCGCCGCTCATCCCGGGCGCTATGCCTCCGTGTCCGCCTTCGCCCCCATCGCCCACCCCTCGCAAAGCGAGTGGGGGCGCAAGCAGCTTACGGCCTATCTCGGCCCGGACGAAGGCGCCTGGGCCCGTCACGATGCCACGCTGCAGATGCAGGACCGGGGGATCGCGGCGCCGGTTCTGATCGACCAGGGCGGAAACGACCAGTTCCTGGATCTGCTGAAGCCCGAGGCGCTGGCAGGGGCCATGGCTGCGCGCCGCCAGGACGGCGCGTTTCGGATGCAGGCCGGATACGACCATTCCTATTTCTTCATCTCCACCTTCATGGCCGATCACGTCGCGTTTCACGCCGAGGCGCTGACCGGGTGACAACGATCTACGTCGATGCCGACGCCTGCCCCGTCAAGGCCGAGGCCGAAGCCGTTGCCACACGGCACGGTCTGCCCTTGGTTCTGGTGTGCAATGGCGGGCTGCGCCCCTCGGCGAACCCGCTGGTCCGGGTGGTGTACGTAGAGGCGGGGATGGACCGGGCCGATGCCTGGATCGTCGAAAACGTGGGCCTGGGGGATATCGTCGTGACATCGGACATGCCGCTGGCCTCCGACTGCGTCACCCGCGACGCGGCGGTCTTGCGCCATGACGGCAGCCGGCTGACCAAGGCCAATATCGGTGCCGAACTCGCAACGCGCGATCTTATGACGGATCTGCGCGCGGCCAATCCACTGGGCGAGGGCGGCGGCGCGCGCCCGTTTTCCAAGGCGGATCGCGCGCGCTTCTCCGATGCGTTGGAGCGCACGGTCCGGTCGGTCACCTGAAGGACGCGGGCCTGCCTTGGGCTGGGAGGGCGGCCTGCTCGGTGTCGCTCTGCGCAGTGCGGTAGGGGCGACGCGTATTCCAGAGGTGCTTGGCCATCCGGCTGCTGTGCCTCCGGATCGGCCCGGTGATGGCGCCCCGACCAACGGCCGAGGCTCACCTCCCGAAGCCGCACACAACAAGGGCGAAACGCGCGCGGCGCAGCCTCGTCCGGCGCAGAAGGCGGCCCCATAGTGCCTCGGTCTGGGCCTCAGCGCGGCAGCAAGGCGGCCAGATAATCTCCATACGCCGTCTTGCGGAACCGGTCGGCGGCGGCGCGCAAGTCGTCGGCGCCGATCCAGCCCTGCGCGAACGCGATCTCTTCGGGGCAGCCCGTTTGCAGGCCCTGCCGCTCGGTCAGCGTCCGCACGAAGTTGCCCGCGTCGAGGAGCGAGGCATGCGTGCCCGTGTCGAGCCAGGCATAGCCGCGCCCCATCCGCTCGACGGTCAGCGCGCCATCGGCGAGGTAGCTTTCGAGGAGTGTGGTGATCTCCAGCTCTCCGCGGGCCGAGGGCGCGATCCGGGCCGCCCGCGCCGGTGCCGTGCCATCGAGGAAATAGAGCCCCGTCACAGCGTGGTCCGACGGGGGCACCTTTGGCTTCTCGACGATGGCGCGGACGCGGTCGCCGTCGAAGTCCACCACGCCGTATCGCTCGGGGTCGGCCACACGATAGCCGAAGACCGTGCCGCCCTGGGAGCGGGCACCGGCCCGCATCAGAAGCTCGGGCAAGCCATGGCCGAAAAAGATGTTGTCGCCCAGTACCATGGCCGACGGGCTGCCTGCCAAGAACTCCTCCGCCAGCAGATAGGCCTGCGCGAGCCCATCCGGGGACGGCTGGACGACGTAGGACAGATCCAGTCCCCATTGCCGCCCGTCCCCCAGAAGGCGGCGGAACTGCGGCTGGTCCTGCGGCGTCGTGATCACGGCGATCTCCCGGATACCGGCAAGCATCAGCACGGAGAGCGGGTAGTAGATCATCGGCTTGTCGTAGAGGGGCAGAAGCTGCTTCGACACGGCCAGTGTGATCGGATAAAGCCGTGTGCCGGAACCGCCAGCGAGAATGATGCCCTTACGTGTCATGTCGTCTCCGCGAGTTCGGCCAGGATCTGCGGCAGGGCGGCGCGCCAATCGGGGCGGATCAGGCCGAACGCGGCTTCTGTTGCGGTGCACTCCAGGCGAGAGTTGAGCGGCCGCCGCGCGGGCGTCGGATACGCTGTGGTGGGAATCTCCGTCACGGCTGTGTCGCGCCCCGCGGCGACGAAGATGGCGCGCGCGAAACCGGCCCAGCTGACATCGGGTGTTCCGGCGAAATGGTACGTGCCGCTGAGGCCGTGCTCCCGCGACAGGCGATGGGCAATGACCATGCAGGCCTTCGCGACGGCCGCGGCCGGGGTGGGGCCGCCCACCTGATCGGCCACGACCGACACGGCGCTTCGGGTTTCCGAGAGCTGCAGCATCGTCTTGAGGAAGTTCGTCCCGTGGACGGAGAACACCCAGGACGTGCGCAGAACGACATGTGCCCCGCCCGCGGCGCGCACCGCGACCTCTCCGTCGAGCTTCGAGCGCCCATAGGCACCGAGCGGCGCCGGAGGTGCGTCCGGGGCGCGGGGGGCGTCGCCCGTCCCGTCGAAGACGTACTCCGTCGAAAGGTGCACGAGTGGTACGCCGTGCGCCGCGCAGGTGCGGGCGATTGCACCGGGCGCCTCGGCGTTCACCTTGGTGGCTAGCGCCGCCTCAGCCTCGGCCCCGTCCACCGCCGTGTAGGCGGCGGCGTTGATGACGGCCGTGGCCCCTGTGGCCTCGAGCGCCGCGGAGACAGCGGCGGCGGCCAAGGAGGGCTGCGCCAGATCCGCCGACTGCCGCGGCAGGCAGCGCACGGACGGGTCGAGCCGGCGCAGCTCGCGCGCCACCTGCCCGGTTTCGCCAAGGACGAGAATCATGACGCCTGCTCCCCGGTGCGGCCCAGCCTGGTGCCGAGCCGCGCGCCCACGCCCTCGCGCGCCAGGAGCGGGCGCCACCAGGCCTCGTTTGCCAGAAACCAGTCCACCGTGCGGGCCAGACCCTCCTCCAGCGTCACAGACGGCCGCCATCCCAGCTCGGTACGGATCCGCGTGGGATCTATCGCATAGCGCAGATCGTGGCCGGGCCTGTCGGCGACCGTCGTGATCAGGTGGGCATGCGGCGCCGCGCCGGGCCTGCGCTGGTCAAGGAGGCCGCAGACGGATCTGACCAGATCGATGTTGCGGGCTTCGTTCTCGCCGCCGATCGCGTATTGCCGCCCCACCTGCCCGGAGGCCAGCACCGTCAGCAGCGCGTCTGCGTGGTCCTCGACATAGAGCCAGTCGCGCACATTCTCGCCCTTCCCGTAGACCGGGATCGGCCTGCCATGCAGCGCATTCAGAATGACCACCGGGATCAGCTTCTCGGGGAAGTGATAGGGGCCGTAATTGTTCGAGCAGTTCGTCAGAAGAACGGGGAGCCCGTAAGTCTCGTGCCAGGCCATGACCAGATGATCCGAGGCGGCCTTGGACGCCGAGTAGGGCGAGCGCGGGGCATAGGGCGTCTCTTCCGAGAAAACGCCGGAGGCACCGAGCGAACCGAAGACCTCGTCGGTGGAGACATGGTGGAAGCGGAACCCGCCCGGCTTGCCCGCCGCATCCCAATAGGTGCGGACCGCTTCGAGCAACGTGTATGTCCCGGTGACGTTGGTGTCGATGAACGCCGCCGGCCCGTCGATGGACCGGTCGACATGGCTTTCGGCGGCGAGATGGAGGATCGCCTCGGGCCGGTGCGTGGCGAGCACCCTGTCCATCGCGGCCCGGTCGCGGATATCGGCCTTCTCGAAGCTGTAGAGCGGGTTCTGTGCGGCCTCGGCCACGTTGCGCAGATCGGCGGCATAGGTGAGCGCGTCGACATTCACGACGCGCCGCCCGTCGGCCACCGCGCGCCGCACCACCGCAGAGCCGATGAAGCCCGCGCCGCCCGTCACCAGAAGCGTCACGGGGCCGCCCCCCAAACGAAGGGGCTCTGCCAGATCTCGAACGGCGGGGCCTCGGCGTCCTTGGCCGAGAGGACCGGGGCGCCCGGCACCGGCAGCGCGTCCAGGCGCCAATCGATCCCGACCGTGTTCCAACGCACTGCCCCGTCGGCCAAAGGCGCGTAATGGGCGGAGCACTTATAGGCCACGCGGCACCCCGGTTCGAGCGTCAGAAACCCGTGCAAGAAACCTGCCGGCACCAGAAGCTGCTCCCCGCCATCGGCTGTCAGTTCCCGCGCGGTCCATGCGCCAAAGGTCGGCGAACCGCGCCGCGCATCCACGGCAACGTCGAGGATGCGCCCGGCCACGCAGCGCACCAGCTTGGTCTGGGCATGGGGTGGCGCCTGATAGTGCAATCCGCGCAGGGTGCCGGCCTCGGCCGAGTAGGATTCGTTGTCCTGCACGAACGCGTAGCGCAGCCCGTGATGCGCGAGAGTCTGGGCGTTCCACGTCTCGGCGAACCACCCGCGCGCATCGCCGAAGCGACGCGGGATCACTACGAGAACCCCAGGCAACTCCGTCTCGATCAGGTCCATGCACTTGCTCCGAGCCCCCGGGGCTCGATAGCAAGGCAGGGCGGAGGCGTCACCCCTCGCGGCCGATTCAGAAGGCCATCGTGGCCTCGACGGCAGAGCGCCAGCGCCCATAGCGCCGGTCGCGCTCCGCCGGCGCCATCGCTGGGGTGAACTGGCGCTCCAGCGCCCATGTCTTGGCGAATGCGTCCCTGTCGGGATAGATGCCTGCCTGCTGGCCGGCGAGCCACGCCACGCCCAGCGCCGTTGTCTCCAGCACCTGCGGCCGGTCGACCGGCGCGCCAATGATGTCGGCCAGAAACTGCATTGCCCAGTCCGAAGCGCTCATCCCCCCGTCGACGCGGAGCGCGGTTTCCTGATGACTGCCGCTGGCGCCCTGCCCGACCGCATCTCCCTGCCAGTCGGCATGCATCGCCTCGAGCAGATCGCGCGTCTGATATCCGACGCTCTCCAGCGCGGCGCGCGCAAACTCCGCCGGTCCGGAGTTGCGCGTCAGCCCGAAGACCGCCCCGCGGCAATCGGGCCTCCAATAGGGCGCGCCAAGACCCACGAATGCGGGCACGAGCACTACCTCCTGCGCCGGGTCGGCTTTCTCGGCCAGCGGCTGCGTCTCGGGCGCCGAACGGATCACCTGCAGCCCATCCCGGAGCCATTGCACCACCGCGCCCGCGATGAAGATGGAGCCTTCCAGTGCATAGGTCGGCTGCCCGTCGAACTGATAGGCGATGGTGGTCAACAGCCGGTTCTGCGAGGCCACGGGCGTCGCCCCGGTGTTCATGAGGGCGAAACAACCCGTCCCGTAGGTGCTCTTGAGCATGCCGGGCTCGAAACACGCCTGCCCCATCGTGGCCGCCTGCTGGTCGCCGGCAACGCCCAGGATCGGGATCGCCGCGCCGAACAGATCCTCGCGCGCGGTGCCGAACATGCCGCCGGTATCGCGCACCTCCGGCAGCATCGCCATGGGGATATCCAGGAGGCCGCAGATCGTCGAAGACCACCGCCCTTTGCGAATGTCATAAAGCAAGGTCCGGGCGGCGTTGGTGGCATCCGTCACATGGGCCTTGCCCCCGGTCAGCCGCCAGATCAGCCACGTGTCGACAGTGCCGAACAGAAGCTCTCCGGCCTCGGCCTTGGCCCGCGCGCCCTCCACATTGTCGAGGATCCACTTGACCTTGGTGGCGGAGAAGTAGGGATCGAGGAGAAGCCCCGTCCGCTCGGTGACCATCGGCTCGTGGCCCGCCGCGCGCAATGCTTCGCAGGTCGCCGCGGTGCGCCGGTCCTGCCAGACGATGGCGTTGTGCACCGGCTTGCCCGTCGCCTTGTCCCAGACGACCACGGTCTCGCGCTGATTGGTGATCCCGATGGCGGCAACGTCGCTGCCGGGGATCCCGGCGCGCTCCAGCGCCTCGCGGCAGGTACCGGCGGTGGTGCCCCAAAGGTCCGCCGGATCGTGCTCCACCCAGCCCGAATCCGGGAAATGCTGGGTGAACTCCTCCTGGGCGGTGGCCACGACCTTCATGTCGCGGTCAAAGACGATCGCCCGGGTCGAAGTGGTGCCCTGGTCGATTGCGAGAATATTGGTCATGCACACCTCCCGTTCTGCGCCCGAAACAAGCATGCCTGTCTGCCGGAAGGAAGGGGGCGCCCGCCGATGGCCGGCCTCGAACCGAGCTGGCGGGCACCGCAAGCGCCCCGCCGGCGCGCTCCCCATTCCCGGCGATCCCCGGGGGCGGCGATGCGCGCATGGTTGCGGCGACGTATCCTTCGGAGCCGCGGGCCCGTGAGCGGCCTGGGCCAGCCGGAGGGTCGCGCGTCAGTCCCAGTTCAAAACGACCTTGCCACTCCGGCCCGACAGCATCGCGGCGAAGCCCTCCTGAAAGGCGTCCGCCTCGAAGCGATGGGTGATGACGCGACGCACGTCGAGCCCGTTCTCGAGCATGGCGATCATCTTGTACCAGGTCTCGAAGATCTCGCGCCCATAAACGCCTTTGATCGTGATCGCTTTGAACACGATGCGCGACCAGTCGACCGGAGATTTGCCAGGCGGGATGCCGAGAAGCGCGATCCGCCCGCCCATGACGAGGCTCTCCACCATCTGGTCGAGCGCGATCTGGTTGCCGGACATTTCGAGCCCGACATCGAACCCCTGGGCGAGGCCCAGCTCGGCGACGACGTCCTGCATCTCCTCGCGCGTGACGTCGACCGGGCGGACATCGGCCACCTGCGCGGCCAGGGCCAGACGGTCGGCGTTGACGTCGGTGATCACGACGTGCCGCGCACCCGCATGACGGGCCACGGCTGCCGCCATGATCCCGATCGGGCCGGCCCCGGTGACAAGCACATCCTCGCCCAGAAGATCGAAGGACAGCGCCGTGTGCACGGCGTTTCCCAATGGATCGAGGATCGCGCCGATCTCATCGTCGATGGCATCGGGCAAAGGCACCGCATTGAACGCCGGAAGAACCAGGTATTCGGCGAAGGCGCCCGGCACGTTCACCCCGATCCCCTTCGTTTCCGGATCGTGATGAAACCGCCCCGCGCGCGCCTGGCGCGATGTCTTTCCGATCAGATGGCCCTCGCCGGAAACCCGCTGGCCGACCTTCAGCCCCTCCACGGCGCGGCCAAGCTCGACGATTTCTCCGGCGAACTCATGACCCACGACCATCGGGGTCGGCACCGTGCGGGCGGCCCATTCATCCCATGTCCAGATGTGAATGTCCGTGCCGCAGATCCCCGTCTTTCGCA
>JBCDGG010000153.1:0-12219 GCA_038757905.1 Pseudomonadota bacterium
AACCGAAATCGGCCCCATCGCCTCGCCCGACCTGATCCAGTGGGCCCCCGGCCTGCCGAAAACCCGCTCCGGCAAAATCATGCGCCGCATTCTCCGAAAAATCGCCGAAAACGACTACGGATCCCTCGGTGACACCTCAACTCTCGCCGACCCAACCGTCGTCGATGAGCTGATTGAGAACCGCATGAACAAAGGGGACGCGTAGCGCGCGACGCTATTCGGGGGACGCTCCGCGCGCTTGCCCGCCGCACGGGTACATCGTGTTTTAACGACTTGGCGGCGCAGCGTAATGAAAAGTTAGGATCTGACCGCGATTCTGCTGCATGTGGGGGCGCTCAATTCCGGAGCGTGCAAGATGATGACCATCGGTCCTCGACCTACAGCGCTTGCGCCGGGGGACCCCGGCGTGAGTCAAACGAATGCCACGGACAAGATCACGTCCCTCGGTGCCGATATGTCGGGCGCGGCGCGGACCGCCTCCGACAGCCTGACGGCGGAACCCGTCGTCCCTCCGATCAGCGCGGAGGAACCTACGGCGCTCGTCGACCAGAAGTTCTCGACGGAACTCCTCGTCCCCCAGCCCCCGTCCGAGGACGGCGCGCCGGGTACGCCCGAGGCCCCGAGGCAGGAACCGGTCGCCCCGCTCAAAACCTACGCCCAGATCCCGACGGAGATGATGCAGGAGATCTCGCGCCTGCGCGAGGAGGCCGCCGAGGCCAACGCGCAGGGCGTCCCGGGCCGGAACGATCCCACGCCGATGCCAGCCGCACCGGCGGCGATCGGGACGGGCAGCATACCCTACGACGCGGCCTAAGGGCGAAGGCCGCGCCGCGCCGGAACGGATAACGGACCCAAGCGTTCGCTCGGGCCCGTCCGGCTGTGCGTGAGATCGCGCGCCCAAGGCGCCGGCCCGACCGTGCGGACGATGCCGTCAGTTCAGGGCGGCATCCGTGATGGCATGCGTCCACGCGCCCTCGGGCTCCGCGGTGATCACGGGGTCGGAGCCGCCGGCGAGCAACGTCTGAACCGTGCGGTCGAAGTCGGCCGGTTCCAGCGCCCCGTTGGATCCCGCAGTGAGCTTGGCGATTTCGCCCATCATCCGCTTCTGATGCTCTTCGGTCTGTGCGCCGGTCATATCGTTGTCCAGAACGATCAGGGCGGCATCATCGGGGTTCTCCTCGGCCCATTTCCAGCCCCGCATCGAGGCCCGCACGAAGCGCTCCATCTTGTCGACGAAGGCGGGATCGTCGAGGTTTTCCTCGAGCACGTACATGCCATCTTCCAGGGTGGCGACGCCCATGTCCTCGTACTTGAACGTCACCAGCTCCTCGGGGGTGACACCGGCGTCGATGACCTGCCAATACTCGTTATAGGTCATCGTCGAGATGCAATCGGCCTGCCGCTGCAACAGCGGATCGACGTTGAAGCCCTGCTTCAGCACCGTCACACCATCCTCGCCCCCATCCGTCGAGATCCCCTCCTGGCTCATCCAGCTGAGGAACGGATACTCGTTGCCGAAGAACCAGACGCCGATGGTGCGGCCCTTGAAGTCCTCCGGACCGGTGATGCCCGTATCCTTCCAGCAGGTGAGCATCAGCCCGGACGACTTGAACGGCTGCGCGATGTTCACCACCGGCAAGCCCCGCTCCCGTGCGGCGAGCGCCGACGGCATCCAGTTGAGCATCACATCCGCGCCGCCCCCGGCCAGAACCTGCGGGGGCGCGATGTCGGGGCCGCCGGGCAGGATCGTGACGTCGAGATCCTCCTCCCCATAAAACCCCTGGTCCAGAGCCACGTAGTACCCTGCGAACTGGGCCTGCGTCACCCATTGCAGCTGCAGCCGAACCTCGTCTGCCGCCAGTGCCATACTGCCCGAAGCGGCCAGTGCCGCGCCCAACACCACGTGTTTCATGTTGTTACCTCCAAGTTGTAGGACTCACCCCCGTCTCTGCGAGGGATGCCAGAACGTGAGCCATCGCTCGATCAGAGCGACGGCCCCGTAGAATGCCGAACCCGCCAGCGCGGCCACGACAATTTCGGCCCACACCATATCGAGCGCGAGCCGCCCGACCTCGGTGGAAATGCGAAACCCCATCCCGACGGTGGGGGAACCGAAGAACTCGGCCACAATCGCACCGATCAGCGCCAGGGTTGTCGAGATTTTCAGCCCGTTGAAGATGAACGGCAACGCGGCCGGCAGGCGGAGCTTCAGAAGCGTCTGCGCAGGCGTCGCGGCGTAGGTGAACATCAGGTCGCGCTGCATCGGCTCGGCGGAGCGCAGCCCCTCCACCGTGTTCACGAGGATCGGAAAGAAGACCATAGCCACCACAACGGCCGCTTTGCTCTGCCAGTCGAAGCCGAACCACATCACGAGGATCGGCGCGGTTCCCACAATGGGCAGAGCGGCCATGAAACTGCCGACGGGCAGAAGCCCCCGGCGCAACAGGTCATAGCGATCCGCCAGAAGCGCCACGGCGAAGGCCGCGACCGCTCCGATCGCGTAGCCGCTGAGCGCTCCCTTCACGAAGGTCTGCATGAAATCGGCCCAGAGGATATCGGTCGAGGCCGCAAACCGCAGCGCGATGGCCGATGGCGGGGGCAGGATCACGCCCGGCACGTCGAGCCCGCGCACGAGCCCTTCCCACAGCAGCAGAAGGGTGATGCCGAAGATCGCCGGAACCGCCACCCGCGCCGCCAGCGTGCCGGACCCGCGCGAGGCGGAGATCCGCACGTTGACCCACCACGCCGCGAGCCAGAACGCAATGGAGCCTGCGACTAGTCCCACCCCATCCCTTTCCTTGTGTCCCGGCCGCCCCCGGACAAGCGGACGCGAAAGCGGCCACAGGGACAATCGAGCGCCCTCACCGGGCCATCCCCATGCGCCCCAAGACCACGCGCTGTATCAAACCGATCAGGCCGACGAGCAGCGCCGCGAGGATCGCCGCAGCGAAGAGGGCCGACCAAATCTGCACCGTCTGCCCATAATAGCTGCCTGCCAGCAGCCGCGCGCCCAGCCCGGCAACGGCCCCGGTCGGCAGCTCCCCAATGATCGCGCCCACCAGCGCGGCGGCAATTCCGATCTTCAGCGACGTGAAGAAAAACGGCATCGACGCCGGAAGCCGCAGCTTCCAGAACGCCTCGGCCCCGGTGGCCGAGTAGGTGTGCAGCAGGTCGAGTTGCATGCGATCGGGGCTTCGGAGCCCCTTCACCATGCTGACCACGACCGGAAAGAACGACAGGTAGGCCGAGATCAGCGATTTCGGCAGCAGCCCGGACACGCCGACGGAGTTCAGTACGACGATGATCATCGGGGCGATGGCGAGGATGGGGATGGTCTGGCTGGCAATCGCCCACGGCATGACGGACATGTCCATGGCCCGATTGTGCACGATCCCCACGGCCAGCAGGACGCCGAGCCCTGTTCCGATGGCAAAGCCCAGAAGTGTGGCCGACAGCGTCACCCAGGCATGGGTGAAGAGAGACCGGTTCGACCACATGCGCCCCTGCAGCGCGAGGCCGACACTCGTCGACCAGAGCTCGGCCGCCACCTGATGCGGCGCGGGCAGACGCGGCCGGTCGAGCGACCAGACCCCGCCAAGATGGCCCGGATTGCGCATAACCAACGCCCAGCTGGACATGTCGCGCCGTTCCGCTGCGCCTTCCGGAGAGATGACAGCGCCGCCCCGCTCCGCCTGGGTCAGCGCGTCCTTGGCATTCATCGGCACGCAAGCCGCATACCAGAAGGCAACAAGCCAGGCGACGACGACCGCGACGGGCAGCATCGCCTGCCACAGCGCGGCGAGCCAGCCGCCTGCCAGCCCGCCACCGCTGGTCATTCCCGATCCGGCGGACGCCTCAGCCATCGCGCACGCGCTCCCATCGCAGCAAGACGTCAGGCAGCCCTTCTTCGTTGTCGCCCGGGGTCTGGCGGATCTGGCGAAACCCCTCGCGGGCATAGAACCGGCGGGCGTCGGCATTGGCGACGAAGGTCCACAACTCCAGCGCGCCGCGCCCCTTCTTGGCATGGTCCAGAAGCGCTTTGCCAAGGCCCTGCCCGGGCGTGGCGACATAGAGCGCGGTGACGACGGCGCCCTCGGCGTCGATGGCGATAAAACCGGCCAAAGGCTCGCCCGTCACGAACACCGTGCGTCTGACGAAAACAAAGTCCTGGTAGAAGTCTACGACCTCCTGAGGCGTATGCACCCGCGGCATCCAGGGGCGGACGTCGATCCATGCGTTCAGGATCGCCGCACAGGCCGCAGCGTCGTCGGGGCGTGCTGCGCGGATTCTCGCATGGGTCGTTACGTCACTCATAGGCGTGCCCCGCGCGAAGCCCCTCGCGCACCCGGTGCGCAAGGGCCAAGAACTCCGGCGTGTCGCGAATGTCGAGCGGGCGCTCGCGCGGCAGATCGCTCTCGATCACATCCGTGATCCGGCCGGGCCGGGGCGACATCACGACGATCTTGGTTGAAAGGTACACCGCCTCTGGGATCGAGTGCGTTACGAAGCCGACCGTCTTGCCCGTCGCCGCCCAAAGGCGCAGAAGCTCCTCGTTCAGACGGTCGCGCACGATCTCGTCGAGCGCACCGAACGGCTCGTCCATCAGCAGGATCTCGGCATCGAAAGACAGCGCACGCGCGATCGAGGCCCGCTGCTGCATCCCGCCCGACAGCTGCCAGGGGTACTTCTTTCCGAACCCGTCGAGCTCCACGAGCTTCAGCACACGTTCGACGCGCTCGGCCTGCTCGGCGCGCGAAAACCCCATGATCTCAAGCGGCAGCCTGATGTTTCCGGCGATGCTGCGCCACGGATAGAGCCCCGCGGCCTGAAAGACATAGCCATAGGCGCGCGCCCGCCGCGCCTCGTCCGGGCTCATCCCGTTGACGCTGATCCCGCCCCCGGTCGGCTGCTCCAACCCCGCCACGACCCGCAGAAACGTCGTCTTGCCGCAACCCGAGGGCCCGATGAACGAGACGAAGTCCCCGCGCGCCACATCTAGGTTCACATCGCGCAACGCCTGGACCGGCCCATCCGCCGTTTGGAACGTCAGATCGAGCCGCTCCGCCGAAATCACACTTGACTCGGCTGGGCCGACCACACTCCCCTGAGCAGGTTGATCGATGATCCGAGGGTCAGACATGACAGACACCATAGACACCAAAGCGCTTTGCCAAAAGCTGCGCCCCACGGGCACCTATTCCGGCAAGCAAGGCTTCGACTACTTCGAAGGCGTGTCGCGCGAAACCATGGGCGCCCAAAGCATCTGCATGCACGTCCTGACCATTCCGCCCGGAGGCCGCGCCAAGGCGCATCTCCACGAAAGCCATGAAACCGCGATCTATGTGCTCGAGGGCACGGCCGAGATGTATTGGGGCGAAAGCCTCGAACATCACGTGACGACGGAACCGGGTGAGATCATTTACATCCCTGCCGGCGTGCCCCATTTGCCGCTCAATCGCGGCACGACCACGGCCCGCGCTGTCATCGCTCGCACCGATCCGCATGAGCAGGAATCGGTGGTGTTGCGGCCAGACCTTGAGAAACATGTTCCAGAGACGTAACGCGTGCGACCAGCCTGCCATCAGACCCCGGCAGGAATGTTATGCGGATCGCGCTCGATCTTGCGCGGGGTTGTGAGCGCTTTCCAGGTCGAGAGCGCTTTGGAGGCCGAGGCAAAGGCCGGGCGACGGACGAACTTGCCCCGTCCGGGTGCAGATTGGCTGTTCTGCCCATAGGCCCAGACGACTTCTCCGCGGGACAGCGTGTAGCGGGCCTGTGCCGTCACCTCCATCCCCTCGAACACGTTGTAATCGATGATGGATTTCTGCGCCCCCACCTCGATGGTGCGCCGGATCGTGGGATCCCACACCACAACGTCCGCATCGGCGCCCGGCACCAGCGCGCCTTTCATCGGGTAGATGTTCAGGATCTTGGCGATGTTGGTCGAGGTGACGGCCACGAACTCCTCCGGCGTGAGGCGCCCTGTCTCGACGCCCTTCGTCCAGAGCATCGCCAGCCGCTCCTCCAGCCCGCCGGTGCCGTTCGGGATGCGGGTGAAATCGCCAACGCCCATCCGCTTCTGCTCGTCGTTGAAGGCGGCGTGGTCCGTGGCCACCACATGGAGTGACCCTGCGGCGAGCCCGTTCCAGAGCCCGTCCTGATGGTCTTTCGAGCGGAAGGGCGGGCTCATCACGCGCCGGGCCGCATACTGCCAGTCCTTGTTGAAATACTCGCTCTCATCCAGCGTCAGGTGCTGGATCAGCGGCTCGCCGTAGACGCGCATCCCCTTCTGCCGCGCCCGGCGGATCGCCTCATGCGCCTGCTCGCAGGAGACATGCACGATGTAGAGCGGCACGCCGGCCGCATCGGCGATCATGATGGCGCGGTTCGCGGCCTCGCCCTCTACCTCGGGCGGGCGGGAATAGGCGTGGCCCTCGGGCCCGGTGATCCCCTCCTCCATGTACTTCTTCTGAAGCTCGGCCACGATGTCGCCGTTCTCGGCATGCACCAGCGGCATCGCCCCAAGCTCGGCGCAGCGCTTGAACGAGGCATACATCTCGTCGTCCTCGACCATCAGCGCGCCCTTATAGGCCATGAAGTGCTTGAAGGTGTTGATCCCCCGCTCCTTCACGACCTTCTCCATGTCGTCGAAGATCTGCTCGTTCCAACCCGTGATCGCCATGTGATAGGAGATGTCGACGCAGATCTGATCCTTCGACTTGCGGTCCCACTCATCCACCGCATCCAACAGCGAGCCGTCGCCAGGCAAAACGAAATCGACGAGCATCGTCGTGCCGCCAGCGGCTGCCGCGAATGTCCCGGTCTCGAAGGTTTCGGCGGCGGTCGTGCCCATGAAGGGCATTTCCAGATGGGTGTGCGGGTCGATCCCGCCAGGGATCACATAGGCCCCGGACGCATCGATCACTTCGTCTCCGGTCAGCCCCTCGCCGATCTCTGCGATCTTCTCGCCCTCGATCAGCACATCGGCCGCCCACTGCCGGTCCGCGGTCACCACCGTGCCGCCCTTGACTACTTTCGACATCTCATCACCCCCGTCGAGCGGGCGCACTGGCCCCGCCTTTTCCAATGTTTTCTCATCATACGCCCGCCCGTGCTGCCGGCACCCGGGCCCCTCGCCTCATCCACGCGTAACGCTCAGCACGTCAGAAACCCGGATGCCAGCTCGCGCGCCTTGAAGATGAACTTGATCTCCGTGCTTTCGGCAAAGGCACACACTGCGGACATGTCGATCCCCGTTTCCGGGTACTCGGCGGCCAGAACGTCCTTTCCGGCTGCGAGGTAGGGCCCGTACATGTCGCAAAAGTCATACTGAAAGCAGCTCTCGACAATGGCAAAGTCAAAGAGCTGATGCAGAGGCTCGATCAGCGTCGGTGCATTCTTGTGCGCAATTTCAAGGCCCTTTGCGCGGGTGTACTCGGCGATCGCGACGACATAGGCGATCTGATCGGCCTGCGTCAGCGGGAAGCCTGTCTCGTTGTCCCAGGTGTCCATGTTGTCGGGCTCGATCGCATCAAAGCCGCGCGCCGCACACTCGTCGATCCGCGCCTGCATGATCGGCAGCACGACATCGAGCGCCCGGATGTCGATGAACTTCTCGTCCGGCCAGCCGTAATAGTCGGCGCCGAGCACGTGCGGCGGGAATTGCTCGTAATCGTCGCGGTAGTTTTCTGCTGCACCGATAGACACATAGCAGACGGTCTTCACACCGCGCGCCTTGAGATCCGAAATGTCTTGGGTCGTGGTCTCCATCAGATCCATCACCAGCACGTCGACATCCACGGAGTAGTCAACCGGGCTGTCGAGCTGCCAGTCCCAATAGGCGCCCGAGGCCTTCACATCGCCCGAGACAGGCAAGGGGGCCGAAAAAGCAGCCATTGCGCAGGTAAACGCCGCCGCCAGAGGCACGGTTCGATTACTCATCGGAGCACACAATGGTTCGGTCCGCGCTCAGAAACGCGCCCCGCACGCCGCAGATATCGAAATCGCCCGTCATCGTGTTCATGCGGACGAGGGACGTCTCGTCCAAAATGGCGAACGCGTAGCGCTGCGTGCGCCAGTCCAGCCAGCCATGGAGCGCGACCGCACCGGCAATCGCGCAGAGGGCGGCCACTTTCATTCGACGATCTCCGCCGTCTCCACCACCGCGTGAAACAGCACATTGGTGCCCTTTTCGGCCCAATCCGGGGTGATCTCTTCGGCTTCGTTATGCGACAGGCCGTCGACGCAGGGACACATCACCATGGCCGTCGGCGCCACACGGTTGATCCAGCACGCGTCGTGCCCTGCCCCGCTGACCAGATTGCGGTGCGTGTAGCCCAGCCGCTCGGCCGCAGCGCGAACGGCCGTCACGCAGCCTGCGTCGAACGTCACAGGATCGAAATGGCCGACCGACTCAATCTCGATCCCGAGGCCGAGCTCCGCCGCAATCTCGGCGGCTTCGCGTTCCACGCGCTCGCGCATCGCGGTGAGTTTCTCCAGGTCGGGCGAGCGGATATCGATGGTGAACACCGCCTTTCCCGGGATCACATTGCGGGAGTTGGGGTAGACGTTGGCCTGCCCCACGGCCCCCACCGCATCGGGCTGGTGATCCATCGCGATCCGGTGCACGGCCTCAGTGATCCGCGCCATGCCGAGCCCTGCATTGACGCGCATGTTCATCGGCGTCGAGCCGGTGTGGCTTTCCTTGCCGGTCAGGGTCGTCTGCAGCCACCACAGCCCCTGGCCGTGGGTCACGACGCCGATCTCCTTGTCTTCGGCCTCCAGGATCGGGCCCTGTTCGATATGCAGCTCGAAGAAGGCGTGCATCTTGCGGTCGCCGACCGTTTCTTCGCCTTTCCAGCCAATGCGCTCCAACTCGTCGCCAAAGCGCACGCCATCGGCATCTTCGCGGTCGAGGGCCCAGTCCAGCTCGTGCATGCCGGCGAACACGCCTGAGGCCAGCATCGCCGGGGCAAAACGCGTGCCCTCTTCGTTCGTCCAGTTCGTCAGCACGATGGGGTGCTTGGTGCGGATGCGAAGATCGTCGAGCGAGCGCAGGATCTCAAGGCCACCGAGCACACCCAGAACGCCGTCGTACTTCCCGCCGGTCGGTTGCGTGTCGAGATGCGAGCCGACGTAGACGGGCAGCGCGTCCGGGTCCGTCCCTTCGCGCCGCGCAAACATCGTGCCCATCTGGTCCGTCGCCATGGTGCAGCCTGCCGCCTCGCACCACTTCTGGAACAGGGCGCGCCCTTCGGCATCGGCGTCTGTCAGGGTCTGGCGGTTGTTGCCGCCAGCGATGCCCGGCCCGATCTTGGCCATCTCCATCAGGCTGTCCCACAAGCGGGTTCCGTCGATCTTCAGGTTTTCACCGGGTGCGGGCATAGGGCCTCCGTGCGTCTGGTTGCCTCCACTCTAGCTGAGCAGCCGACCCCCACAAGCCCCCCCGCGAGCCCCCGTTGGCGCGCCGGCACCCGCGCCTGTCAGCAGCCCGCGATCTGCCGCATATGGGCGATCCGCTGCGCGAACTCGGCCCCGAAAAGATGCCGCGCGGCAAAGGCCCGTGCCGCGGCACTGGCGGACACCAGAGCCGGCCGATCCCGGTCCAGCTCGGCAATAAGATCGGCCACCCGGCCCGTCTCTCCCATCGGCACCGTCCATCCCCCGTTCGACTGGCCCTGCAGGCGCGCCCACATCCTGTTGGCATAGCCGATCACGGGCACCCCGCAGCCGAGCGTTTCGAGATAGGTGCAGGAGGGATCGGATTGTCGGTGGCAACTGAGGAAAAGATCGGCAGAGCTGCGCACGAACGGCACCAGATCCTTCGCGAAGTCGACCGTCCCGCGCAGGATCACCCGCTCCGACAGCCCGTGGCGCACCGCCTCGGAGCGGATCTCGTCGCTCAGGCTGCCGGGGCCGAAGACATGCAGCACGAAGTCCACACCCCGCGCAGCGAGCCCCGCCGCGACCGGCACAAGATCCTGCGCACCCTTGAGGCGTTCGAGACGGCCGGAATAGACGAGGGTCAGCGGCCCGCCCGCCGCGAGGCGCGCCGCGCGCGCCGCCTGCTCCTCCGGGCGGACAAGCAGGTCCTCCGTGATCCGGTTGTCAAGATACATCATCGTCTGCGGGTTCAGGTGGCCGTAGGTATCGAAGGTCGGGTAGGCATTGCATTGCAGACCGGCGGCGCGCCGGATGGCGGCCTTGCGGCGCCGCTCGAACGCCATGCTCCACTGCGTCGTCCGCAGCTTCCGCAGAACGCCTCTGTCCTGGTCGAGCCACGCAATCCGCAGCCGCGTCTCCAGCGTGTATTCCAGAACCAGGATCACGGGCTGGCCCCGCTCCGCGCAGGCGGCGGACAGGTGCACGAACTCGGCTTCGTCTCCGCCGCACAGCACCAGACCGTCCGCCGGGATGCGCTCCACCGCAAGCTTAAGCCCAGGGGTGAAGGTGGACACGGCAAAGGGAAGGTCGTCCGAGCGCACGAAGGTGGCAAACGGGGGCTTCGCTTGCGCCTCCGCCAGCACCGCGGTGACAGGCCCGGGCCAGGCGCGCACATAGTGCTCCATGCCCACCAGAAACTTGGTGTCGAGCCACCAGCCATTTTCTCCGGCATGGGCTGGCGCGGGGGCGACGACCGTCAGGCGCAAGCCAACCTCCGGCGCGGCCCTCGGGGTGCCGTCCCTGGCCTCTTCTCCGGTTGGAGCCCGGTCACGGGTGCCTCGACGCAGCGCCGCATTGCCATGAATTCGGCACAGGAGATCCCCGCACGATCGGCCGAGGCAAGCGCTGCTTGTCGTGGAACGGACACCGCAGGTTACGCACGCACGCCGACCCGCCATAGGCCGGCAGCGACATCGCCGTAGAGCGGGGCAAGGGCAGCGTTAGGATCCATGGCGGTGGGTCTCTCCCGGCTCTGCGGCTGCGGCGCGTTCGCCCTCGTCTCCGCGGCGAAAACCGTCTAGGTCTTTGCGCGAACGTACCACGCCCGGCTGCCACCTCAAGCGCGACGGGACAGGAAGGGGCCAGCAGATGGGCGAGGCACGCGCGGCGCAGCCGTCCGGCACGGCACGGGCCGAGACCCGAATTCAGCAGCGCAACCGCAAGGCCATCCTGGAAGCGGCGCTCACGGTCTTCTCCGAAAAGGGTTTCCGTGGCGCCACCATCGAAGAAATCGCGCACATTTCAGGGCTCTCGAAGCCGAACCTCTTGTATTACTTCCCCAGCAAGGCCGCGATGCACAAGGCGCTGCTCGACGGTCTGCTCGATACGTGGCTCGCCCCCTTGCGCGACCTCGACGCGCAGGGCGATCCCCTGGAGGAGCTGCGCACCTATCTGCGCCGTAAGCTGGCGATGAGCCGCAGCATGCCGCGCGAGAGCCGGCTCTTTGCGAACGAGGTTCTGAGCGGCGCGCCCGTGATCGGCCGGACGCTCGGGACGGAGTTGAAACCCCTCGTCGACGCGAAAGCCAGCATCATCGCCGGATGGATCGACGATGGCCGCCTGACACCAGTCGACCCGCATCACCTGATTTTCTCGATCTGGGCCGTCACGCAGCACTACGCGGATTTCGATGCGCAGATTACCGCCGTTCTGGCGGACCGGGCCGACACCCGGTTCGAGGATGCCGCCGCGACGCTGGAGCATCTGATGTTGAAGGGCCTGCAGCCGCGCTAGGGCGCCTGGCGCAACCCGCCTCAGGCCGCTCGTCCGCCGCGCCGCCGGGCCGCGCTTTTCATCCAATCGAGCGATGCCGCCGCCAAGGTGCGCCACGCCGCGGGCGCCCCGGCCCGCATCCTGACGGCCCACCACGCCGTGCGCGCCGCCTCGGCAGGGCGGCCCTCCTGACGCAGCCGGTGCGCGTAGGTCAGCAAGTGGCCCGCGAACTGATCGGACGCCGACAGGATATCGGCATCCGCCCCGTCCGGGTCAAAGACGGGCGGGCGCCCCGCATCGAGATCGTCGGTGCCGGTTTCCCGGCGCTGCCGGGCAAAGTCTTGCACCGCCTTGCGGAAGAACGCCATCTTCGCGGCGGTCAACCGATGCGTGATCGAGCCTTCATAGAGGCGGTAGACATAGGCGACCTCCGGCACGAAGCGCACCTTGCCCAGAAACCCGATCCTGCATTGCAGGTCCAGATCGTCGCCAATCTCGAACCAGTCCCGCCGGCCCCCGAGGCTCAGCACGGGCGTGCGCCGCATCAGCCAGGCGCATTGGTGA
>JBCDGG010000154.1:0-12145 GCA_038757905.1 Pseudomonadota bacterium
GGCCTTTACGGTTCTTAATTGGGTCGGCGCGGCCTATCTGTGGTGGCTGGGGTGGGGTATGCGGCGCGCCGCGGCCCGCGCCACGGCCCTGACGCCCGACGGGGCGCCGCCGCCGGGGGTCTCTGCCGCGGCCGTCTTTCGCCACGCCGCCCTCGTCACCGCGCTCAACCCCAAGAGCATCGGCTTCTTCGTGGCCTTCGTGCCCCAGTTCATCCGCCCCGACGCCCCCGTCGCGCCGCAGGGCGCGGTGATCGTCGCGACCTTCGTCGGTCTGGCGGCGCTCAACGCGCTGGCCTATGCGCTGCTGGCCGACCGGCTGCGCGCCCGCCTGGCCTCACCCACCGCGATCCGCTGGCTCACGCGCTCCGGCGGCGTGGCGCTGATGGGCATGGGGGCGGCCACCGCCCTTCTTCGCCGCGCAACCTGAGAGGACTGTCCCACGTGTCCGTGACCACGAAATCCGTTCGAGAGTACATCCGTACCATCGCTGACTTCCCCCATGAGGGGATCATGTTCCGCGATGTCACCACCCTTTTTGCCGATCCGCGCGGGATGCGTCTGGCCGTCGACCAGTTGCTGCACCCCTATTCCGGCGCCGATATCGACGTGGTCGCGGGGCTGGAGGCGCGGGGCTTCATCCTGGGCGGCGCCGTAGCGCACCAGCTAGGCCTGGGCTTCGTACCGGTGCGCAAGAAGGGCAAGCTGCCCGGCACCACGATCTCGGAAAGCTACACGCTGGAATACGGCGAAGCGGTGATGGAAGTGCATGACGATGCGATTGCCCCGGACGCGCGCGTGCTTCTGGTGGACGATCTGCTGGCCACCGGCGGCACCGCAGTGGCCGGGATCAGCCTGATCGAGCGGCTGGGGGCGCGGGTGGTCGGCTGCGCCTTCGTCATCGATCTGCCGGACCTCGGCGGTCGGACCAAGCTCGAAAGCCTGGGCCACGACGTTCACGCGCTTTGCGCGTTCGACGGCGACTGAGCCCCGGCCGAGCGTCAGGCGGCGACCGGCCCTTTCTTCCGGCCTTTGCCATTGCTTTGATCAGAGGGCGCGATCTCCTCGTCCGGTTGGCCCATCTCCACGACGACGGGGCCGCCGGCGTGCCGGCTCTCGACCCGGCGATAAGCCTCGACGATCTGCGCGAAGGGCAGCCGCGCGCCGATCACCGGGCGCAGGGCGCCGCGCGCTACCAGTGCGAGCAGCTGCTCCAGATCGGATCGACGCTCGGTCGAGACATGCAGAACCAGCCTCGGCCCGCCGTGCAGCCGCTGCCACAGGGCCCGGGGCGCGTCGCCCAGGCCGAACTCGAGCGGGAGGAACACCCCCTTGGGGTGCAGCAAATCCGCCGCTTGCGCGAACCGCAGGACACCGGCCGTGTCGAAGATCAGGTCGAACCCACCGTCCTCTGCTGTGATCGGGGCCTCGGTGTAGTCAATCGTTCGTTCGGCACCCATCTCCCGCAGCCGGGCCTGCGCTGCCGCTCCGGCAACGGCGGTGACATGGGCCCCCGCAGCGACGGCCAGTTGCACCGCGTAGTTGCCCACCGCGCCCGACGCGCCCAGGATCAAGACGCGCTGCCCGGCGGAGACGCGCGCAACCTCATGCAAAAAAGCATGGGCCGTTAGCGCGCCGAAGGGAAGCGCCGCCGCTTCGGCCGCGCTCAGCCCTTCGGGGCGGCGCAGGACAATCTCCGTCTCCGCGATCACGAGGGCGTCGGCATGCGCGCCCCCGGCCTTGCGTATCCCGACCACCGCGTCGCCCACATCGAAGCGTGTCACGCCGGATCCGACGGCGGTGACATGCCCGGCAAAGTCCGTGCCGCGGACCGGCTGTCGCGGGCGGCGGAGCCCGAATAGTAGACGGCCGAAGAGCGCCGAGGCGCCCGGGAAGGCTGCGGCGCGTAGGCGCCAATCCGCCGTGGTCACGCCCGCCGCCTCGACCCGTACGGCGATCTCTCCCGGCCCCGGCACGGGCGGCGCCATCGGCTCGATGGAAATGCTCTCCGCCGGCCCATACTCCCGGCTCATCGCGCGTTTCATGGTGCGCTCCCTTTTCGTCTCGTTGCTACGGCTCTCCTATACGCCTCTCTGCGCGTGATGGAATTGACCAAGGGTGTTCTCGTGGTATGCATAAATGCATGGATTGGTCCGCTCTGAAGTTCGATTGGAACCGCGCCCGCGCCTTCCTCGTGACCGCCGAAGAGGGCTCGCTATCGGCCGCCGCGCGCGCCTTGGGAATGACGCAGCCGACGCTCGGGCGGCAGGTTTCGGCGCTGGAGGACGAGTTGGGCGTCACGCTCTTTGCGCGGACAGGGCGAGGGCTCGACTTGACCGAAGCCGGGATGCACCTGCTCGATCACGTCCGCGCTATGGGCGAGGCGGCCGGGCGCGTGGCCCTCGCCGCCAGCGGGCGCGCCGACGCCGTAGAGGGCGCGATCGTTCTCACGGCCTCCGAGCTCTATGCCGCGCATCTCTTGCCGCCCATCGTTGCGGAACTGCGCGCCGACATGCCGGGCATCACCGTCGAGATCGTCGCCTCCAACGACCAGGTGGATCTGCGCCGCCGGGAAGCCGACATCGCGATCCGCAATGTGCGCCCCAGCCAGCCCGAACTGATCGCCCGGAAGCTCGGCGCGGACCGGGCCCGCCTTTACGCCACGCCCGGCTGCCTGGCCCGCCTTGGCAGCCCGCAATCGCTCGAAGACCTCTCGGCACGGGCAGAGATCGTGGCTTTCGAGGAGACGCCGCGCCTTGCGGAGGGGCTCGGGGCGCTTGGGCTGTCGCTGTCGGCGGCGAACTTTCCCGTGACGGCCGCCAGCCACCTTGTGCAATGGCAGCTCGTCACCCATGGCGCGGCCATCGGAATCGCACCGGAGTGGCTGGGCGACGCCGAGCCGCGCGTGGTGCGCGTCCTGCCGGATCTTCCGCCGTTCCCATTCGAGGCGTGGCTGCTCACCCATGCGGAGTTGCGCAACAGCCGCCGGGTGCGGCTGGTCTATGACCGACTGGCCGAGCGCCTCGGCCCTCGGTTCAAGGCGCGCTGACTGGATCAGCTCCCCGCACCGCCCATGGCGGGCGCACGGGGCCGCCCGTCACGGGCACCCGCGGCCGCACTCAACCGGCGTCGGAGTCGGGCACAGATCGCAGCACGGCGCCGGGGTTCATGATCCCTGCCGGATCGAGGGCGGCCTTGATCGCGCGCATCGCCGCCAGCTTGGCGGGATCGCCGTAGCGCTCCAGATCCTGCACCTTCAGCCGGCCGATGCCGTGTTCGGCCGAGATCGAGCCGCCGAACCCATCCACCAGATCGTGGATCGCCCGGGTCAGGCGCGGGCGGTCGGCCTCGTAATCACCGCGCGACTTCCCGGCATCCGGAAACAGGTTGTAGTGCAGATTGCCGTCGCCCACATGGCCGAAGCAGTTCACCCGGAAGGGCCCCAGCGCCGCGATCGCCGCTTGCCCGTCGGCAATAAAGGCCGGGATCGCCGTGAGCGGCAGCGAGATATCGTGCGAGGTGATGGCGCCGATCTTGCGGTTTGCCTCCGGGATCGTCTCGCGCACCTGCCAGAATGCCTTGCGCTGCTCTTCGGACTGCGCGATCACACCGTCGGATACCAGCTCCGCCTCGAAGGCCTCGGCAAAAAGGCCCTCCAGCGCCTCGGCGGGATCGAGGCCGCGAGCCAGACCCAATTCGATCAGAACCGCCCAGTCGGGGACGCTATCGAAGGGTTGGCGCACCTCCGGCATCGTTTCCTTCAGGAAGTGAAAGCCCGTGGCCCCCATGAGCTCGAAGGCCGAGATCCCTTCGCCCATCCGGTCGCGCGCCAGGCCGAGCAACTCCAGCGCGGCCTGGGGCGACGCCACCCGCAGCATCGCCGCGCCTTCGCCGGCGGGTTGCGGCGACAGCCGGAGGGCGGCGGCGGTGATCACACCGAGCGTCCCCTCCGCCCCGATCAGCAGGTTCTTCAGGTCGTAGCCGGTATTGTCCTTCCGCAGGCGTTTCAGGCTCCGCAAGATCGACCCGTCGGGCAAGACCGCCTCCACCCCGAGGCAGAGATCGCGCGCATTGCCGTAGCGCAGCACGTTGACGCCGCCGGCATTGGTCGACAGCAGGCCGCCGATCCGGGCCGTGCCTTCGGACGCGAGCGACAGCGGAAACAGACGGTCCGCATCCGCGGCGGCGGCCTGAACCTCTGCCAGGATCGCCCCCGCTTCGGCGACGATCACGTTCTCTGTCGGGTAGACCCCGCGGATCGCGCGCATGCGTTCCATCGAGAGCAGGATGGGGCGCGGCCCATCGGGCGCGATCTGCCCGCCGACCAGCCCGGTCCCGCCGCCATAGGGCACGACGGGCACCGCGCCTTCCGCAGCGCG
Source organism: Pseudomonadota bacterium (assembly GCA_038757905.1). Taxonomy (GTDB): domain Bacteria; phylum Pseudomonadota; class Alphaproteobacteria; order Rhodobacterales; family Rhodobacteraceae; genus HLUCCA09. The sequence continues at coordinate 4,377 of JBCDGG010000154.1, forward strand.
CCCGATCACTTGCGCCACCTCCTCGACCGTCGCCGGCGCGATGACGAGCGCGTCCTCGGTGCGCCATCGCCCGCGCGGCTCTTCGGTGTAGCGGGGTTCCAGCGGGCGGAACGCGGCATGCGGCAACCGGGCGCGCAGATCCGCTTCGACGGGCTCGGTGACTGGATTCAGCATGGCGCGCTCTCCCCCCTGACGGCGTTGCGGGGGCCCGCGCCGCGGCCCGGGGCGCCCCTCCCGCCAAAGATAGGGAGGCGGGCCCGAATGAGAAAGCCGAAGGGGCGTTTTAGTCCGTCGCGGGGGGGGCCGGGCCCGGATCGGCGGCGCCGCCGGTGCCCGCGCCCGCGCCGCCGCGCCTGGGCGCGCCCAGCCCGTCGTTGAAGCCCAGGAATTGCGGCCGGAGGACCACGACGGTCGGGTCGGAGGGCAGCGTGCGCAGCGACACCTCGATCTCGCGCCCGTCGCGCACGTCGATGCGGAAATCGTCCTGCATTCCGGCCAGAAACGCGTTGAGCGACGCGATCGAGAACCAATGCATCGGGATCACGATGGAGGATCGCAAGCGCGACAGCGTCTCGATCATCTCCGGCAGGGTCAGCGTCAGCCCGCCATCGACCGGTGCCATCACCACGTCCAGGCGGCCGAGCGCGGCGAACTGGGCGTCCGACGGCACGTGGTGCAGATGCCCCAGATGCCCGATGCACAGGCCCTCGACCTCGAACACGAAGATCGAGTTGCCGCCGATCACCGGCTCCGTCGAGAACCCGCCCCGAATGTTGGTCGACACGTTGCGCACAACCATTTCGCCGAGATCGACGTAGTGGTCCACCGGCCCCGGACCCTCGGTGTTCCAGCCCGGAAGGACGTAGGGAATCGCAGGGTCCGGGTTGGCTGTCCAATGGGTCGAATGCGCCCGGTTCATCGTGACCACGTCGGGGACGAACTCCGCCGGGCCGAGAAACCCGTTGTAATCCGTGACGGCCGTCAGCCCGCCCGTCGTCTCGATCAGGAACATCGCGTGATCGATGTAGCTGAGCTTGACCGAGAACTCCGCCACCGGGCCGGTGAAGGACGCGCGGTGCACGAATTCCAGTCCCGGCGTGGTCCGCGCGAGCGCGATACAATGGGAGGGGCGCCGCTCGGGCGCGTCCGTCGCCTGTGCTGGAACCGGGCCTGCACCGCGCTGATCCGCGCCGATGCCCTGTGCGGCAGCGCCGGACGGGGCAGCTCCGGCCGCAATGGCGAGAACCGCCAGGACCCGAAGCGCCGGCCCCAGCCCGGCAGGGACGAAACGCCGAAGCGCAGACACGGAAAGGGCAACGGGCGGCATGGGCAGTCTCCTGCGGTTTTCGCTCAGCTAGCGCACTCCGTCCGGCGGGCAAAGTTTCGCCGGACGGGCCCGGGAACCGCCTGCGTGCTGCACAGAGGCAGGGCGGATGCGGGTCCGGTTGCGATCTTTTTCCACAACGCCCGGGCGATCCTCCATGATGGGACAGGCCAGACCGGCCCTGCCGCCGCCGCCAGCCATGGGAGTCTCGATGGTCTTTGAAGTCTTCGCCATCTCTGCCGCGTTTCTCTTCGGGCTCGCGGTTCGCCCGCTTGGCCTGCCTCCGCTCGTCGGGTTCCTCGCCGCCGGTTTTGCGATCAACCTGATCGGCCCCCGGTTCGGGATGCCGGAGGCCACGGGGCCGATCCTCGATTATCTGGCGCATCTGGGCGTGCTTCTGCTGCTCTTCACCGTCGGCCTGAAACTCAAACTGAAGCAGATCGGCGAACCCCATGTCGTGGGGACGGCGCTGATCCATTTCGCGCTGTCCGTTGCGTTCTTCACGCCGGCCGTGCGGCTTCTGTTCACCGACGACTGGACCGTCGCGTTGCTTGTCGGGGCGGCGCTTGCCTTTTCATCGACCGTCCTTGCGGCGAAAATGCTGGAGGCCAAGCGCGAACTCGGCAACTTCCACGGGCGCACGGCAATCGGCATCCTCGTGGTGCAGGACATCATCGCGCTCGTCGTCCTTGCCGCCTTTTCCGGCAAGGTGCCCGGGCCGGAGGCCCTGCTCGCGCTCGCCTCGCCGCTCCTGCGGCCGGTTCTCTTTCGCATCCTCGACGCGGCGGGCCATGACGAGGTGCTGGTGATCACCGGCATGGCGCTGAGCCTGGTGATCGGGGGCGTCGGCTTCGAACTGATCGGGCTGAAGGGCGAGATCGGGGCGCTCGTCATGGGGCTTCTGCTGTCGAACCACCCAAGGGCGAGCGAGTTGTCGAGCGCGTTGTGGTCGCTCAAGGAGGTGTTTCTCGTCGGCTTCTTCCTGTCGATCGGGATGTCGGGCCTGCCGGATTGGAACGCGCTCCTCTTTGCGCTGGCGCTCGGCGTGCTGTTGCCGGTCAAGGGCGTTCTGTTCTTCTTCCTGCTCATTGCGTTCGGGTTGCGCGTGCGCACGTCGTTTCTCGCCGCACTATCGCTGACCGCCTATTCGGAGTTCGGTCTGATCATCGCCGCGGGCATTCCCGCCGCGGCGGAGTTTCTTGTGCCGCTGGCGCTCGCCACCTCCGTCTCTTTCGTGATCGCTGCACCCCTGAACCGGCTGGCGCATCCGCTGTTCGAGCGGCTGGAGGCGCGGCTGCAACCCTTCGAGCGGCCGATCCGCCACCCCGACGAACAGCCGACCGATCTGGGCGCGGCGGATGCGCTGATCTTCGGCATGGGGCGAACGGGCACCGCGGCCTACGAAGCCCTTGTGGAGGGCGGGCTGCGCCCGATCGGCCTCGACGCCGACACTTATCGGGCACAGGCCCATGTCGAGGCCGGGCGCAACGTGGTGTTCGCCGATGCCGAAGACAGCAACTTCTGGAGCGGAGTGGATCTGACGCCGATCCGAGCGGCCGTCCTGGCGATGGACGACATCGAGGCCAAGCTGATCGCCGCACGCACACTGCGTGCCCGCGGGTTTGCCGGACCGATCGTCAGCCACGCGCTCTACGAAGACCATGCCGGGCTGATCGCGGAGGCGGGCGCCGATCAAACCTACCTGACGATGCGCGAGGCCGGGCGCTCACTGGCGGCGCATGCACTCGACACCCTGCCCGACCGGACCCGGCGCGCCATGGAGTGAGCCTGCGCCTGCGCGCGATCCAGAGCCGGAGGAGCCGCATGCCAGACACGGACAGGCCGCCCAACGGCCGGGGCATCGCTCGCGAGCCCCGCGACTTTGGCGGACGCCACGCCTGCGCCGCCCTTTTGGTCCGGCCGTGAGTCGATGCGACCCCCTGCGCGAAGGGGGCCTGGGGCCCGAGCCCCAAGGCATCGTCCGAATTCGGCCAAGGCCAGTTACGGGGATCCTTCTGTCGGCGTCGTCTCGGCGTGGAGCGCTTGAAGACCGGGCAGGTCCGAGGTCCGCGTTGCCATCCGGTGGGCAGCGGCTCTGCCCGAAACCACGGTCGCACTGCCGCGCCCGGCAGGAGCATCCAGGGATTGACCGCTGTCGACCTCTCGCCGCATGCCTTAGTGCCCCTGCGTAGGAGATCCGCGTCACGGGCCCGCGTTGCTCAACCTAGAGTTTTGACGCTCCGACAGAATCCTCAGCCTTGGCGGAGAACCGCCGATCCACCGCTGAGTATCCCGCGCCCCCTCTTGCGCCAGCAGGATGACCACTCGGAAGACGGCCAACGCGGTGGCTCGGCTCCCCTTACTCCGGTGCCTCCTTTCCGCTCGAACCGGACCCGTGGATGGGACACCGAGCTGCCCGCTGTGGTCAGGCGGCCACGTTCGATAGCGGCTGCGGAACGGGCCGTGCGTCTCTTCAAACGAAGCCCTCCACCGGACAAACGCGCCGGGGTGACGAGAGGCCCTTTGCCACGCAGGCCGCCTGGCATCCGATCTTGCTGATGGTCGGGGCGGCAGGATTCGAACCTACGACCTACGGTACCCAAAACCGTCGCGCTACCAGGCTGCGCCACGCCCCGACGGCCCCCGCATCCGGTATTTCCCTGCCGATTGCAAGGCCTGCCGCAATGGGACAGCGGCCCCGCGCCGGACGTCAAGACCGGGGCTTGGGGTTCCATCTCGGCCCAGAGACCTATGCCGGTGACAGGAGGCGCTCGAAGACGGGGCCGGATCGGCATGTCGGCGCAGTCGGCGCAGTGGCCGCGGGTCGCGCAGCCGCTAGCCGCCGGACGCCGCCGCGCCGTCGCAGGGCCACGCCGCGCCGGGGCCGAAGCTTGGGTGCCGCATCTCCGTCCCGGGGGCGATGCCCAACCGGGCGGACAGGCCCCCGTTGATCTCCAGCACGCTGAGGATTCCCTCGCCGCCCGAGATCCGCGTCCGCTCATCGAGCGGCACCGCCTCGGCATGGACATGCTGCACCACTCCGTCCGGCCGGACAAAGATCATATCCAATGGAATCAAGGTGTTCTTCATCCAGAACGTGGGGGCGCCCGCCTGTTCGTAGACAAAGAGCATGCCGGAACTCGTGGGCAGGCTTTCGCGATGCATCAAGCCCTGCGCGCGGCTCTCGGGCGTGTCCACCACCTCGACGTTGAAGCTGGCACTGCCCCAGGGCCCGCGCAGATCGACCCGATCGGGGGCACAGGCGGCAAGCGCCGCCGCAGGTGCCAGCAACGCCACCCAAACCAGAGCCAGAAGCTGCACGAGGCGCGCCCGTGCGGAGCCGGGACCGCCCGACCGTCGGCGTCCCATGGCGCTAATCCTCCTGAACCGCCTTCTCCCAAGCGGCCACGTGGAGCGCCATCCGGCCGCGCTGTCCATCGGTCACCCGGATACCGATGGCCTCGCCCGGCTGGAGATCCGCCAGACCGGAGCGGCGCAGCACCTCGATATGCACGAACACATCCTCGGCCCGGCCGAAAACGTTGGCAAACCCAAAGCCTTTCCCCTTGTCGAACCACTTCACCCGGGCCGGTTCCAGCGGCAGGCGCTCAAGCTCCTCGGCGCTGAGCATGTCGACGTCTGAGAACGCCGATTCGGCCGGGGGCGGCGTGATCTCGTAGACCTCGATCGCCTGCATGCCGCGCGCCGTCTCCTGAACGGCGATCACGACGCGCGCGTCGTCGGCAACCGAACTCTGGCCGAAATTTCGCAGCACATTGGCATGCAGTAGGATGTCCGGCCCGCCATTGTCGGCAACGACGAAACCGAAACCCTTCGATGGGTCGAACCACTTTACACGACCTTCGACGCGCGGATCCCCCGCATCGCGGTCCTGCTCCTTGGTTTCCGTCACGTCCACACCGCCATTCCTGCTCTGCAACTCGACCTCAGTTTAGCCCAAAAAAATCTCCATAGACCAGTTAGTTAAAATTCATTGGAAGATAATATTTGGAGCCCGGAAACCTAAAGCGGTGTCCCTCCAACAGAAATACAACCCGTGGTTAATTCTCGCCAGCCATCAGTTATCCTGCATACTACCATAAGTGGCAAAGCGCTGTCGTCCCGTAAGGTTACGTAAAGTCAGCTGAACGGGCGGTGACTCTTGGCAACACTGCCGGGCCGCCCCGGCCCGGTCACGCGATGCGCCCCCCGCTTCGCCGCCAAGCCCGGAGCCGCAACGGACCGATGTCTAGGGGTTGAGGCGCGCAACGTGCCAACCCTCGGCGCCGCCCGCCGTCGCCGTCGTCCAGCGGAAGCGGTCGTGCAGGCGGAACTCGCCATCGGCCCAGAACTCTATCTCCACGGGCCGGATCCGGATCCCGCCCCAATGCGGCGGCCGGTGCGGGGCCGTGCCCCTTGTGGCCGTCACCTTGGCGACTTCGGCCATCAGCGCGGCGCGCGAGGTCAGCGGCTGGCTCTGACGCGAGGCCCAGGCCCCGAGCCGGGACTTCAGCGAGCGGGAGGCGAAATAGGCGTCGGCCTGCGGGCCGTCCTCGCGCTCCGTCACACCCCGCACGCGGATCTGACGGCGGAGCGACTTCCAGTGCACGACGAACGCGGCCTTGCCGGTGGCCGCGATCTCCTGCCCCTTGGCGGAGTCGTAGTTGGTGTAGAAGACGAAGGCGCCGGTACCGTCGCCGCTGCCCTCGATCTCCTTCAGCAGGACCATGCGGACGTTGGGCAGGCCGTCGGCATCGACGCTGGCCAGGGCGATGGCGTTGGGATCGTTCGGCTCGTGCGCCTCGGCTTCGGCTAGCCAGGCGCGCGCAAGATCGAACGGGTCCTCGCCGGTAAAAGCGCCGGTACGGTCTGTCATAGATGGGCCTCGCGTCCTGCTATCCTGCGGCATTCGCCTGCTTATCTCGTAGTGCCGTGCCTTGCACCGGGCGCCGCGCCTGGCCTAAAGGGTACGGACCGAAGACGGCGAGGCAGGGCGATGACGGCACAGCTCATGGCGGGCAAGCGAGGACTTATCATGGGCCTCGCAAATGACAAATCCATCGCTTGGGGCATCGCGCAGGCCCTGCACGGCGCCGGGGCCGAGATCGCCCTGACCTACCAGGGTGAGCAGTTGAAGAAGCGCGTCGTTCCGCTGGCCGAGCAGCTGGGCGTGACCCAGCTCGCCGAATGCGACGTGTCCGACGAAGCCTCGATCGACGCCGCCTTCGATCAGCTGAGCAGCGCCTGGGGCGGCCTGGACTTCTACGTCCACGCCATCGGGTTTTCGGACAAGTCGGAGCTGCGCGGGCGCTATGTCGACACCAGCCGCGCGAACTTCCAGATGTCGATGGACATCTCCGTCTACTCCTTCACGGCATGCACGCGCCGTGCCGCCGCGCTGATGCCGAACGGCGGCGCCTGCCTGACGCTCACCTATTACGGCGCCGAGAAGGTGATGCCGCATTACAACGTCATGGGGGTCGCGAAAGCGGCGCTGGAGGCCTCGGTGCGCTACATGGCCGAAGATCTGGGGCGGGACGGTGTCCGGGTCAACGCGATCTCCGCCGGGCCGATCAAGACGCTTGCCGCCTCCGGGATCGGCGATTTCCGGTATATCCTGAAATGGAACGAGGCGAACGCGCCGCTGCGCCGGACCGTCACGATCGGCGATGTCGGCAACGCCGCGCTCTATCTCCTGTCGGACCTCGGTGCCGGGGTGACGGGAGAGGTGCACCATGTCGACGCCGGCTATCACAGCGTCGGGATGAAGGCGGTCGACGCGCCCGATGTCGGGCCGGCCGGATGAGCGACGGGCCGCCCGCGCCCCCTGCCGTCCGGTTGCCGCTACGCGACCGCCCAGACCGAAGGACCGAACGATGACAGACCGCCTGCCCCACGAAAAGGGATTCCACGTCAGTTGGGATCAGATCCACCGCGACAGCCGCGCCCTCGCCTGGCGCCTGGAAAGCGCCGGGCCTGAGGGCGGCTGGCGCGCCGTGGTCGCGGTGACGCGCGGCGGGATGGCGCCCGCCATGGTCGTGGCGCGCGAGCTCGACATCCGCACGGTCGATACGATCTCCGTCAAATCCTACGACCACCAGACCCAATCGGAGGCGCTGGTGCTGAAGGCCCCGGATGCCGAGCTGATGGGCGACGGCGCGGGGATCCTGATCGTCGACGACCTGGTCGACAGCGGCAAGACGCTGGAGCTTGTGCGCAAGCTTTATCCACAGGCCCATCTGGCGACCGTCTATGCCAAGCCCAAGGGCCGGCCGATGGTGGACACGTTCATCACCGAGGTGAGCCAGGATACGTGGATCTTCTTTCCGTGGGACATGGCCCTGCAATACGTCAAACCCTATCGCGGCACGGATTGAGGGCGGGGCGGGGGCGCCGCCCCCGTCGCCCCAGGGGCGACTCCCCCGGAGTATTTCGGCCAAGATGA
>JBCDGG010000155.1:0-11910 GCA_038757905.1 Pseudomonadota bacterium
AACGTGGCCAGCAGGATCGGGGCTTGGGCGAACCGGCTCAGATCTAACGCATCGGACCGTGTCGCACTCCAAGGGCCGACGACCAGGTCGAACGCGAGGCAGAGCGCCCAGCCCACCCGCGCGACCTCGGACCAGGGGAAGAGGGTCCGCACGGCGTTGAGGGAGACGTCCCCGCCTTCGCTGACCCGAAAGGGCCAAACCGAATCCAGAACGACTTAGAGCGCCGAGAGCAAGCCCGCGACGCCCCATCGAAGGATAGCCAGCAGCGCGCCTCAGCGCGAAAGGGCGATCAGGGCGAACCAGAACAGCAGCACCGCCGTGCTGGCGACGGAGAAAACCTCCTCCGCGATGGATCAGGCTTCGTTCTGCGCGGGTGCGGCGGACGGTTTGCCCTTGGCCATGCCGGATATGATCTGCGACATGATCCGGATCCGCAGGGGCCGCGGGGTCATGGCCAGGTTGTACCCCAGCACCTTCGACAGCAGGCCGGGACGGATCGTGCCGCTGCGGCCAAGGCGCCGCACGATGGCGCGGGCCACGGTCTCAGGGCTGCCGGCCTGCCCCACCGTCATGCCCGCCCGAGCCGCGAAGCCCGTTGCGATGGGGCCAGGCGCGACCGCCTGCACCGTGACGCCGCTTGGACGCATCTCGACGGCCAGGCCCTCTGCCAGGGCCTGCACATAGGCCTTGGTGGCGGCGTAGTTGGCCGCCATGGCGTTGCCCTGAAAGCCAACGATGGAGCCAAAGAGCACCATGTGCCCAGCCCCGCGCGCCGCCATCGATGTCGCGAAGAGGTGGCAGAACTGCAGGATCGCATCGCAGTTCACGCGCAGCATATCCCGCTCGGCCGCCAGATCCGCTTCGGCCAGGGCGCCCGTGGTCCCGTAGCCCGCCGCAAGAACGGCAACGCCGATATCGTTCAGCGACACGCCGCCCTGTGCCAGAGCCTGCGCCATCCGCTCGACCCCTTCCGGTTGCCCGAGATCCGCCGGGATCGCATGGGCCTGCACGCCATGGGCGGTGGTAATCTCCTTGGCCAAGGTCTCGAGCCGCGCTTTGCGCCGGGCGACCAAGATGACGTTGAACCCGTGTTCGGCGAGGGCGCGGGCCGTCGCGGCGCCGATGCCATCGCTGGCGCCGGTGATGAGCGCCCAAGGACCAAGCGGGGTGAGCCGGGCCGGCAGGGCGGCCGGGGGCGGCGTGTTTGGGGCGTCTCCTGACATCAGACGATCTCCATGGCGATGGAAGCGGGAAGCTTGGCAACCTCGAACGCCAATTCGGAGAAGCCCGGTTCTTGAAGGGCAGGGCGCACATTAAGTGACGCGCCCCGATCGTCCCTCGGAAGGCCGATGGCTTTAGGGTCGGTCATCTGGCGGGCGTTGAGGTTTTCGGCGAGCGCAACGGCAGCGGTGCCGGGTGCAGCGGGGAACACACAAGCGGCGCTGTCATCCGAGGGGCGGCGCCACATGAGGGCGAGCACGTTCTGCCCCGTCGGGAACGCGGTGGCGGCATCATGTAGGGCGCAGCCGAGGCGCTCGCCCGCAGCTTCGGTCACCGTCGTTGCGAAACGGATGTCTGACGCCGTGGCTCGCAGGGCAACACGCGTGCAGTGAGCGGCGCCGAGAAGAGTGGTTTCGAGCAATTGGACCTCCCGTCATGGGTTTGAGCACGCGCGGGGTTCGCGTGAGAATGCTCTAGTTGACACTGTCTACCAGTTCAAGGTTAGCCGAAGGGTTGACGCCGTCAACCCCAAGCCCGAAGTAAGCGGGCATGGAGCCGAACAGAGATCCCAAGGCAAAGAGGACGGGGGGCACGCCCCTGCGCGAGGCTTGCCTGCAGAAAGCGTTGGAGGCGATCCGCGACAAGGGCGTTGAGGGGCTGAGCCTGCGCGACGTCGCGCGCCGCCTGAATGTCAGCCACCAGGCCCCCTACAAACACTTCGCATCCAAGGATCATCTGCTTGCCGAAGTCATTCGCCGCTGCCTGCGCGACTTCGCCACCCACCTGCGGCGGAGCGGAGACGCGGACGACGGCACGCACCAACCGCCGCTGGACGCCATGCGCGCCCTCGGGAGCGCCTATCTCGGCTATGCCGCAGCCAACCCGCTCGAGTACCGATTGATGTTCATGACGACGTGGCCAAACGAGGCGCGAGGCTTCGGGCTCGCCTCGGATTCCCGGGCCGCCTTCGACGTTTTGGGCGAGCGGCTGCAGGCTGTCCGTCCCTATGACAGCAGCGCGGAGCGCGACCGCGACGCGATGTTTGTCTGGAGCGCCATTCACGGTATCGCCAGCGTCCTGCAAAGCGAAGCGATGCACTACCTGTCGTTCTCGCCGTCTGAAGCGGAGGCAGCGGTCGCACATGCAAGATCGATGATCGACCGTGCGATTGCACGGGTGTCGGATCGACAGGAAGACGACCAATAGGCGTTAATGAGGGCAGGCCGGATTGGACGTCCGTCGGGCTCCGGACCGATGAATCAGCCGAGGCTCTTGTCCCTCACCGGCGCGGTGCATGGTGATATCGTCGCCCTTGCTCGGTGGATCGGAGGGCAGTTAGAGCGGCCTGAACGCCGCCTGCTGAGGTCAGACAGAATCCGAAGGACGGCGAATGCACATGCGGAACAGGAGTGTCCTTGTCCAACGCAATCGCGCCTGGCGGTGCGATGCGCATGCGGAGGACAGTGCCCACCGTTGACGGGGACATTGCCCCAAGGGGGTGCGAAGCACTGAGCCGCAAACCTATCGCCCGGAGCGCTCCCCTTGGGAATGCAGAGGACGCCCTGCAGGATTGCGGGATGGAAGGCCCGGTGGTTGCCGCAAGAACTTGAACTAAAAAACCGGCGGTCTTCTTCTTCACGGTTGCTTTCACGTCGAAGCACAGCGGCTTCTTTGCGAGCCTCGGCATCAACTTCACAGACTTGTCGATATCCTTCCGGATCTCGAGTGGCATCTCATCCATGTCCTTCAGTGCATCCACAATTTGATTCTCGTTTTTCTTCGCGGCCTTGTTCGTTGCTTTCATCGCCTTGATCAGCGACTTGGCCGTCCCTTGCTTGACGCTCTTGCGGCAAACCTCCCACTCCTCGTCACTGGTGTCTTTCAGCCAATCGGACTGGTCTTCGGCCGTCGACATCAGCCACATAAGCGCATCTCGGACCTCCTCTTTTTCGGTCACCGGCCACGATACTCCCTCCCAGTTCTGCCGAAGACTTGCGCAGACAGCATCGGAGCGAGGCGTGTGATCCTCCATATCTTGCCGTGTTTTCAAGGGTGGTGGCCGGTTCCGTGCCGGATCCCAGGGGCGCCTTTGGGCAATCCTCACGCCGCTCCTTCGGCAAGACCGATCCGGCCGCAGCGCCCGCGCCCTATTGGTCCGATCAGGCAATCATCTCTGCGGTTGAAGGCTGATTGCGCAACGCTGAGGAAAGGCCCGCGTCGCCGCGCGCGACGCGGGCTATGAGCGGGCGACAGGGCCGAGGCTCTCGCGCCAGCGGATGCTGGCCTCCAGCTCCAGGCTTCGGCCGGTCGGCTCGCCGTTGCACAGGCCGACTAGAAGCTCCGCACTGCGGCGCCCCATTTCCCTGTGCGGCACGTGCATTGTCGTGATCGCGGGCGTTACGATCTCGGCCAGCTCGATGTCGTCGAACCCGGTGATCGACACGTCTTGGGGAACGGTCAGCCCCATCTCTCTCGCGCGCTTGATCGCGCCGGCGGCGAGCACGTCGTTTCCGCACAGCACCGCTGTCGGAGGCGCGGGAGCGGCCATCATATCCTCGAAGGCGTCGCCGCCCTCCTCGATCCCGTAGGTGGTTTCGCGGACCGTCATCGACGTCGGGTCGAGCCCGTGTTCGGCCATGGCATCGCACGCGCCCTGATAGCGCCCGCGGGCCCGGTCGTTCGTGGCGCGCGGGGCTGTGATGAAGCCCAGCCGTTCGTGCCCAAACTCCAGCACCTTCCGTGTCAACACCCGCATGGCCTGGCGGTTGTCGAACCCGATGGAAAGGCGCGGCTCGTCCGGCGCGTAGGCCCAGGCAATCACATAGGGGATCTTTCGCCGTTCCAGAAACGCGTAGGTTTCGGGGGTGCGGTCGTGGCCGATGAGCAGCAACGCATCGGCGCCCCGTGCGACAAGCGCGCGGACCTGATCGTTTTCGAGATCGGGGCTGTAGGAGGAGCTGGCAACGAGGAGGGTTATGCCGTGGGTTCCCAGTTCTTCCTGAAAGGCCTGAAGCCCTTTGGCGAAAATCGCGTTCTCCATGGTCGGGATGATCGCGCCAAACGTGTTCGTACGCTTGGCGGCAAGCGCGCGTGCGTTGAAGTTCGGCGCGTAGCCCAGTTCGCGAACGGCATGCAGGACCTTGAGGCGCGTGCGCTCCACCACCCGTTCGGGGGAGTTCAGGCACCGCGAGACCGTGGCCGTCGAGACCCCGGCATGGCGCGCCACGTCTTCGAGCGTGGGCACGACATCCGCTGGTTTTCCGTTCTCGGCGCTCTGGGGCTTCACGGCATCTCGCGTCTCGCAGGCATGAGTTTCACGGGACCATAGCACAGCGTTTTGCGGGATTCTCGTGCGACGTATGTAAGCGCTTGCATGCCTTTATGTAAGCGCTTACATTCACCCCGACTCATCGAACACAGGGGAGGGTGAACGATGGCATTGGCTGCGGCCGCGATCTTCTTCGCAATCTTCGTCACGAATGTCGCTCTGGGGGCGCTCGCTGGCAGCGCGTTCATGGGGGACGTCCAGGAAATGCTGGTTCTGCTTTGCGCATCCGTGTTCTTCGTCGCGGCCATACTGCGCGCCGAGGGGGCCGAGAAAAGCAAGAAAAAGCAATAGTATAGGTCAAGGGAGGAAACGATGATCTACAAAGGCACGAAAGAGGCGACGGAGCTTGCCTCCGCCGAGCGGCGCAACTTTCTTAAGCTTGCGGGCACAGGAAGCTTCACCGCCGCGGTGATGGCGGCTGCGGGCGGCACGCTCTGGTCGACAGAAGCCACGGCGCAGACCGCGCAGGAGGAGCGTGAGCGCGAGGCCGCGGCCGAGCACACGATGACGCTGGCGACGGCTTACGTCCTCGGCGCGTCCCGCAGCTATCCGATCATGCAGCTCGACCTGAAGGAGAACATCCAGAACGCCACCAACGGGAAGGTCTACGTGAAGCTTGCCCCGGGCGGGCAGCTTGGGGCCGGTGGGGCGTTGGCTCAGGCCGTCCAGGGCGGTACGATCCAGTGTGCACAGCACTCGCTGTCGAATTTCGCGCCGTTTGCCAGCGCGGTGGACCTGATCAACCTGCCGTATTTCTGCGGCGCCAACCAGCGCTTCGTGAACCTCGTCAACTCCGATGCCTGGAAAGCCGAGGTGCATCCGAAGATCGAATCCTCCGGCTTCAAAGCGCTGTTCTACGTGGTCATCGATCCGCGTGTTGTGGCCGTGCGCGCCGGCGGGGCGGGCCCGGTCCTCAGCCCGGCCGATCTGTCGGGCATCAAGTTCCGCGTGCCGGGCTCCGCGATGCTGCAGCAGTATTACCGGATGGTCGGCGCCAACCCGACGCCGGTGGCGTGGGGCGAGACGCCGTCCGCGATCAAGCAGGGCGTGGCGGATGCGCTCGACCCGTCGGTCGGCGCGCTCTACGTCTTCGGCTTCTCCGACATCCTGTCCCACGTCACCTTCACTCAGGCAGTGCCGGACAGTCAGGTCTACTCGGTCAACCTCGAATGGTTCAACTCGAGGCCCGGCGACGTGCAGGAGGCCATCGAGTTCGCGGGCGAGATGACGGCGCACCAGAACCTGGCCAAGGTGCCCTCCGCGCGGACCTACGCGATGGCCGAGCTCGCCAAGGCGGGGGTGGAGTTCCATTCGCTCAGCGCGGATCAGCTTGGCGAGTGGCAGGAAACCGGCGGCTATCAGCGGTCGGAATGGGATGAGTTCAAGGTCGAGCTCGCAGGGTCGATGGACGTCTTCGCCAAGCTCGAAGAGGCGGCGAATACCCGGGGCCGCTACTTTGTGCACGACGCATAACGCGGCTTGGGCCGGCGCACCGCGCGCCGGCCCTGTCTCGTCTCAACCGATCTGACTGGCCCAAGTGAGCGGCCCGGTGTGCGTGCGCCGGCCGGAGGTAGGACTCCATGCCCAACATACTCGATGCCCTCAACCGCAATGCGGAGCGATGGGCGCTGCTGGTGTTCTACGTGATGCTCGTAGCCACGATGTTCATCGAGGTGCTGCGGCGCGAGATCCTGTCCTTCTCCTCGATCTGGGGGGAGGAGATCGTGCGCTATTCCTTCATCTATCTCGCCTGGATCGGTGCCGCCGCGGCGGTGAAGGAGCGGGGGCACATCCGCATCGACGTGATCATGAATTACGTCGGACGCCGGGTGAAAGCCGTCCTCTACATGTTCGGCGACATCGTCATGTTCGTCGTCGCGGTGATCGCCCTCTACTACTCCTACGAGGCGGTACACGTCTCGTGGAAGTTCGGCTCCGTCACCCATGGCTTGCGCATCAGCCAGGTGTGGTTCCTGTCGGCGGTGCCGATCGGCTTCGCGCTGGTCACGTTCCGGCTGATCCAGTCTTTCCTTCGCGATCTCAATGACTTTCGGAACGGGCGCCCCGTTTACGAAGGCGACAAGCTGTTCGACTGAGGGGGACGGTCATGCTTTGGAATCAACTCCAGGACCAAACGGTCATCCTCGGCTGGGACTTCTACGGCCCGGTGCTTCTGTTCGTCCTGCTGGTTGCGCTGGCGGTGCCCGTCTGGGCGGCCATCGGCTCTGCCGCGATCCTGATGCTGCTCTGGTCGGGGGCGCTGCCGCTCAGCCTGGTGGGCGAGAGCCTGTTTCACGGGATCGACCATTTCGCGCTGACCGCCGTGCCGCTCTTCATTCTGACGGGCGACGTGCTGGTGCGCACGGGCCTGTCGAAGAAGTTCCTGGACGTGGCTGAGGCGCTGACGCAGTTCGCCAAGGGCGGCTTCGGTTCGGCCACGGTGCTGGTCTGCGGGATGTTCGCGGCCATTTCCGGCTCCGACGCGGCGGGGGCCGCGGCCGTGGGCCGGATGACCATCGCGCGGCTGGTGGAGTCGGGCTATCCGCGGCCCTATGCCTGCGCACTCGTCGCTGCGGGGGCTTGTACCGGCATCCTAATCCCGCCATCCATCGCCTACATCATCATCGGCCTCGTGCTCGGGATTTCCGCCTCGACGCTGTTCCTGGCGGCCCTCATCCCTGGTCTTGCGATCCTGCTGTCGATCCTGGCCACCAACATCATCATGAACCGCCTCTACGGCTGGGAAGGCGGCGGCAACATCTCGATGGGGGAGTACCTGTCGCGGCTGGGCACGGCGCTGAAGTCGGGCTGGTACGCCTTCATCGTGCCCGGGATCATCTTTTACGGCATCTTCTCGGGCCGGCTGACGCCGACCGAGGCCGGCGCGGTGGCCGTCGTGGTGACGATCATCATGGGGTTCATGCTGCGCACGCTGAAGCTGTCGGACTTTCCGGCGATGCTGGTCAGCTCGGCCAAGGTGAACGGGGTGATCCTGCCGATCATCGCCTTTTCGCTGCCGCTGGCCCAGGCGCTGGCGATCATGGGCGTCCCGCAGGGCTTCGTCGCGGCGGCAACCTCCGTCAGCAATGAGCCCTGGGTGCTGATCCTGATGATGGTGGGGATCCTGATCGCCGCGGGCTGCGTGATGGAGACGACGCCCAACATCGTGATCCTCGCCCCGATCCTGAAGCCCCTGGCCGACAACATCGGCATGAACGAGATTCAGTTCTGCATCATGATGATCACCGCTCTCGGCGTGGGATTCATCACACCGCCCTTGGGGTTGAACCTGTTCGTCGTGTCGGGGATTACGGGAGAGAGCATTCTAAAGATCGCCTACCGGGCCGTACCCTTCGTTTTCTTCATGCTAATCGTCACGCTCGTGATCGCCTACGTTCCCGCGCTCTCGACCGTGTTCCTCCCTGACATCCTGAAATAGGACAATCCGACGATGCCGAGAGAGTACCTCAAGAAAGCTACCCTGACCGCAAAGAGCGACGCCTCCGAGACGCAGGCGATCGTGCGCGAGATCCTTGAAAGGATCGAGGAGGGCGGCGATGCGGCCGCCCTCGACTACGCGGCCAAGTTCGACAAGTACGAAGGCGACATCCTGCTGTCGCCGGACGCGATCGCGGCCGCGATCGACGAGGTGCCCGAGAAGCTCAAGCGCGACATCCAGTTCGCACAGGCCAACGTTCGCAAGTTCGCCGAGGCGCAGAAAGCGACCTTGCAGGAGATCGAGGTGGAGGTCGTGCCCGGGATGGTGGCCGGCCAGAAGGCGATCCCGGTCGATGCGGCGGGATGCTATGTGCCGGGGGGGCGCTACTCGCATATCGCCTCCGCGATCATGACCGTGACGACGGCCAAGGTGGCGGGGTGCAAGCACATCGTGGCTTGTTCGCCGCCGCGCCCGGGCGTCGGCATCGCGCCCGCCATCATCTATGCCGCACATCTGTCCGGTGCGGACAAGATTATGGCCATGGGCGGTGTGCAGGGCGTCGCGGCGATGACCTTCGGTCTCTTCGGCCTGCCCAAGGCCAACATTCTGGTCGGACCGGGCAACCAGTTTGTGGCCGAGGCCAAGCGCATCCTGTTTGGGCGGGTGGGGATCGATATGATCGCAGGCCCGACGGACAGTCTGATCCTCGCCGATGCCTCGGCCGACCCGATGGTGGTGGCGACCGACCTCGTCGGTCAGGCCGAGCATGGCTATAACTCCCCGGTCTGGCTGGTGACGGACGACCGGGCGATGGCAGAGGAGGTGATGCGCCTCGTGCCGCTTCTGATCGACGATCTGCCCGAGGTGAACCGCGACAACGCCACCGCCGCCTGGCGCGACTATGCCGAGGTGATCCTGTGTGCCGACCGCGAGGAGATGGCGGCCACGTCCGACACCTATGCGCCCGAGCATCTGACGGTCATGGCCGAAGATCTCGATTGGTGGCTCGACCGGTTGTCCTGCTACGGATCTCTCTTCTTGGGCGAGGAGACCACCGTGGCCTTTGGCGACAAGGCGTCCGGCACCAACCACGTGCTGCCGACCTCGGGCGCGGCGAGCTATACCGGTGGCTTGAGCGTGCACAAGTACCTCAAGATCGTGACGTGGCAGCGGTCGACGCGGGAAGCTGCGAAGCCGATCGCGGAAGCCACCGCGCGGATCTCGCGCCTGGAGGGCATGGAAGGCCACGCCCGGACCGCTGACATTCGACTGAAGAAGTTCTTCCCGGACGAAGAGTTCGACCTTTCGGCAAATGGCTGAGGCAAGCCTCTTCAGCGTTAGGGGCCGGGTTGCGTGCGTCACGGGCGCGAGTTCCGGCCTGGGGCGTCATGCGGCCGACTTGCTGGCCGTCGCGGGGGCGCGGGTCGTCGGCGTCGCGCGCAGGGCCGAGGCGCTGGCGGACTGGGCGAACGGGCCGGGAGACCGGGCCGCCGTCGTGGCCGATGTTGCGGATCGTGCAGCGCTCGACGCCGAGCATGGCCGGATCTGTGCGCCGTTCGGGGCGCCGGACATCGTCGTGCACGCTGCGGGGCTGAACACGCGCGAAGCGGCCGACGAGGTGACACGAGAGGGGTGGGAGGCCACGCTTGCCATCAACCTGTCCGCCCCGTTCTTCCTCAGCCAGTTATGCGTGCCGGCCATGCGGGCGAAAGGGTGGGGGCGGATCGTGAACTTCGCCTCGCTGCAATCGTTCCGGGCGTTTCCGGGCGGGATCGCGTATGGGGCCACGAAGGGGGGCGTTGCCCAGATGACGCGGGCCATGGCAGAAGCGTGGTCTGGAGCGGGCATCACGGCCAACGCCATTGGGCCCGGCTTCTTCGAGACGGAGCTGACGGCGGCCGTCTTCAAAGATCCCGAGCGCGCGGCCCGCAATGCGGCACAGACCTGTATCGGCCGCAACGGCGAACCCGAGGATCTTGACGGGCCTCTGCTGTTTCTGTGCTCGGAGGCATCGCGTTACGTGACCGGGCAGATCCTGATGCTCGATGGGGGGTTCACGGCGAAATGAGAGCACTTGTCTACACCGGGCCGGAGCAGCTGGAATACGGCGATGCGCCCGATCCGGTTCCGGCATCGGGCGAGGTTCTCGTTCGGGTGGAAAGCGCGGGCATCTGCGGCTCCGACATGCATGCCTTTCTCGGCCATGACGAACGCCGACCCGCCCCGCTGATCCTGGGCCATGAGGTCGCCGGGATGTCGGAAAGCGGGCGCGTCACCATCAACCCGCTGGTCTCCTGCGGGACGTGCCGCGCCTGCATCGCCGGACAGGACAATCTGTGCCCGTCCCGGCAGATCATTTCCATGCCGCCGCGCGAAGGCGGATTTGCCGAATGGCTGACGATCCCAGCCGCGAACGCCGTTGCGGTGCCCGATCACGTCTCGCCGGACCAGGCCGCGCTTGCCGAGCCGATCGGGTGCGGCTGGCACGCCGCCCGCGTCGCGCGGGAACAGCCCGCCGGGCGCGGCGCGGGCGTGCGCGCGCTGGTGATTGGCGGCGGTGCCATCGGGCTTGGCGGCGCGCTCTCGCTGCGGGCGCAAGGCATTCCCGACATCCTTCTGGTGGAGCCCAATCCCGAGCGCCGCCGCTACATCGAAACGCGCTGCGGCCTCGCCGTTTCGGCGCCCGACAGCCTGCCCCCGGATTACGCGCCCGACGTCGTCGTCGACGGTGTCGGCATCGCGGCCACGCGGGCGCAGGCCTCCGCCGTCGTGCGGCCCGGCGGGGTCATCGTTCATATCGGCCTCGGCAGTGCCGAGGGTGGCCTTGACGTTCGGCGGATGACGCTGCAGGAGATCACCTTCATAGGCACCTACACCTACACCGCGCAGGACTTTATCGATACGGCGGGCGCCATGTTCGATGGCCGTCTCGGCGCGCTCGACTGGATCGAGCCGCGCCCGCTCGAAGACGGGGCGCGCGCGTTCGAAGACATCCGAGCCGGCCGTGTGGCCGCGCCCAAGATCATTCTAAAACCCGACGCCTGAGGAGACGTTCCTATGTCCGAAATCCCCCACCTTCTCGTACACGAAGATGCCGACAATGTCGGCGTGGTAGTGGTGGAGGGGCTCACGGCCGGCACCGATATGCTGTGCTGTGTCACCCACGATAACTCGACCTTTCGCCTGACGGCGGGCGACGACGTTCCGATCGGCCACAAGATCGCTCTGACGGATCTCAAGGACGGGGACACTGCGATCAAGTATGGCGAAGATATCGGCAAGGTGATCGCCGACATTCCCAAGGGTGGCCACGTGCACACTCACAACGTCAAGACGAAGCGCTGGTAAGGAGCCGACACGATGGCATCGAAGTACTCCAACATGACCGTCAAGGCCTACCGGCGCGAGAATGGCCGCGTGGGCGTGCGCAACCACGTCGTCATTCTGCCGGTGGACGACATCTCCAACGCCGCGTGTGAGGCGGTGGCCAACAACGTCAAAGGCACGCTCGCCATCCCGCACGCCTATGGGCGGTTGCAGTTCGGCGAAGACCTCGAATTGCATTTCCGTACGATGATCGGCACGGGTGCGAACCCAAATGTGCATTCCGTGGTCGTCATCGGGATCGAACCCGGCTGGACCAAGCGCATCGCCGACGGCATCCGCGAAACCGGCAAGCAGGTCGCGGAATTCTCCATCGAGCAGAAGGGTGACTTTGAAACCATCCGCGCGGCCTCTTGGGCGGCAAAGGACTTCGTCCACCAGGCAACCGAAATCCAGCGCGAAGAGTGCAACATCTCCGAGCTTTGGGTCTCCACCAAATGCGGCGAGTCCGACACGACCACCGGTCTGGGTTCCTGCCCAACGGTAGGCAACATGTATGACAAGCTCCTGCCCGAAGGCATCACCGGCTTCTTTGGCG
>JBCDGG010000156.1:0-11843 GCA_038757905.1 Pseudomonadota bacterium
CCGGACGCGACCCGGCGCTAGTAATGAATGGCGCGGCGCAGGCCGAACCTGTCGCGGCCGGTGGCGTCCGGCAGGGCGGCGTGGTTCGACTCCGCGATCCGGTCGGCCGTGACAGCGAGGATGCAGGCATCGAACAGGTCGTCCCGGACCCAGCCTCTGCCGGTCGGGGGCAGGGCGGCGGCGAGGGCGGGCAGATCGAACCCCAACCGGTTGAGAAGCGTCTCGCGCGCCAGAGCGCCCCCGGGGGACTTCTTGGGCGGCAGCGTGCGCCCGGCGTGGAAGGCGAAGGCGACTTCCGGATGGGCCTCCCAGATCGGTGCGTGGGCCTCGCCGCGGCACAGATCGTCGAGTTCCGCGATCTTGTCGCAGATGTTCCAGCATTGCTTGGAGAGGGAGCGCGGCGGCGGGAAGGCCCGTCGGAACGCGGCGTAGTCCCGGTTCTGGCGAAAAGCGTCGAGATGGGCGCGTGTCGGTGTCGCGAAGACGCGCGCGCCCGGGGCGCGCACGCCCTCTGTGTTGCGGTCGCGGAGGTATCGGCGCGCGGCCCGGTCCGCCGGGCGCGGCCCGTCCTCCGGTGTGTCCATCAGGCCGATGGGAATATCGATGGCCAACGCCCGTGCCCCGGGAAGCAGGGCCGACGCCGCCGGATGCAGGACGGCGGTTGCGAGATCCGGGCGATGGGGCGGCATGGCGACGGCGAGCCATCCGGCCGGGCAGCCATCGGCGCCGCGGATGGGGGGCAGGCCGTTCATGGAGGGCGTGCGCGCAATGGCGGATGCCCGTTGCCCGATGCCCTCGCGCGGTCAGGCGGCGGACAGCGCGCGGCGCAGCCCTGTGCGCCGCGTTGCGTGGGCGCTGCCACGCGAGCGCCTCAGCCGATCGCGACCGCTTTCACGTCGTCGTCGATATGGGGCACGTATTGCTCGAAGTTCTCCGCGAACATCTCGACCAGTTTCTGGGCCTGCGCGTCGTAGGCGGCCTTGTCTTCCCACGTGGCGCGGGGATCGAGCAGCGTACTGTCCACCCCGGTCACGGTGACGGGCACCTGGAAGCCGAAGTTCTCGTCCTTCCGGAAGGTGGCTTCCGACAGCGAGCCATCGAGGGCGGCGTGCAGCAGAGACCGCGTTGCCTTGATCGGCATCCGGTGCCCGGTGCCATAGGCGCCGCCGGTCCAGCCTGTGTTCACCAGCCAGCACGTCGCGCCATGGGCGGCGATCTTGTCGCGCAGGAGGCGGCCGTAGACCTCGGGCCGCCGCGGCATGAAGGGCGCGCCGAAACAGGTGGAGAAGGTGGGCTCCGGCTCGGTCACGCCGCGCTCCGTCCCGGCCACCTTCGAGGTGAAGCCCGACAGGAAGTGATACATCGCCTGCGCCGGCGTCAGCCGGGCGATCGGCGGCAGGACGCCGAAGGCATCGCAGGTCAGCATGATGATGTTCTTGGGGTGCCCGCCCATGCCGGAATCGGAGGCGTTCGGGATGTAGTGCAGCGGATAGGCGCAGCGCATATTCGCGGTCAGGCTGTCGTCTTCGTAGTCGAGCTCCAGCGTCTCCTTGTCGAAGACCATGTTCTCGATCACGGTGCCGAACATGGACGTCGTCGCGTAGATCTCGGGCTCGGCGCGCGGCGACAGCGAGATCGTCTTGGCGTAGCAGCCGCCTTCGAAGTTGAAGGTGCCGCGATCCGACCAGCCGTGCTCGTCGTCCCCGATCAGGATCCGGTCGGGATCGGCCGACAGTGTGGTCTTGCCCGTGCCCGACAGCCCGAAGAAGATCGCCGCGTCGACCGGGTTGCCCTGGGCATGGTTCGCCGAGCAATGCATCGGCATCACGTCCTGCTCGGGCAGGAGGTAGTTGAGCAGCGTGAACACCGATTTCTTGTTTTCGCCGGCGTATTCCGTGCCGCCGATCAGAACCATTTTCTTCGTCAGGTTCAGGGCGATGACCGTCTCGGACCGGCAGCCATGCTTGGCCGGATTGGCCTTGAAACTCGGGCAGTTGATGACCGTATACTCGGGCACGAAGGTATCGAGATCCTCGCGCGCCGGGCGGCGCAGCATGTGCCGGATGAACAGATTGTGCCATGCCAGTTCGGTCACGAGGCGGACGTCGATATGGAGCGCCGGATCGGCGCCGCCGCGCAGGTCCTGCACAAAGTAATCGCCGCCCTTCATATGCTCCAGCATGTCGGCATGGAGGGCGTCGAACCCTTCGGGCGTCATCGGGCGGTTGTTGTCCCACCAGATCGTGTCCTCGGTCTGCGCATCCCGGACGACGTGCTTGTCCTTGGGCGACCGTCCCGTGAACTCTCCGGTTTCGCACAGAAACGCGCCGCCGCGGCCGAGTGTCCCCTCGCCCCGCCTGAGGGCAACCTCGACCAACGCAGGCTCGATCAGGTTGTAATAGACGCTGCCGAGCCCTGTGATCCCCTGATCTTCGAGGCGCTGAGCTGGATTGACGCGTCCAATATCCATGAAGTTCTCCTCCGGCCGTTTCGAACGGGCCGCTGATTTTCGCCCGCGGCGCGCTCCTTGGGCCGCGTATCGCTGAGGGCTATACCATGGGGTTGGGCGAGGGAACCGGTGCGAGCGCAAGCGTTAGCGCCACCACGTCTCGGTTAGCGCCACCACGCCGACCGGATGCATCAACGATACCCGTGTGTGATGCAAATTAGTCATTTCTTGGTGAAATGGGCGTCCTGATGGCGGGGATCGGACACGTGATTCGAGTTTGTCTATTGATTCGGTGCGGCTCACCGGCAAAATGTGGCACCAAAAATCGCAGGTTCGAGAAGAGCAAAGGAAAAGCAATGTCGCGTATCGCATTGGTGGACGACGACCGGAACATCCTCACATCGGTGTCGATGACGCTGGAGGCGGAGGGGTTCGAGGTCGAGACCTATAATGACGGACAGTCGGCGCTTGATGCATTCAACCGCAAGCTTCCGGACATGGCCGTGTTGGACATCAAGATGCCGCGCATGGACGGGATGGACCTGCTTCAGCGTCTGCGGACCAAAACGTCGATGCCGGTGATCTTTCTGACGTCGAAGGATGACGAGATCGACGAGGTGCTCGGCCTGCGCATGGGGGCCGACGACTATGTCAAGAAGCCGTTTTCCCAGCGCCTTCTGGTGGAACGGATCCGGGCCCTGCTGCGCCGGCAGGAAGTGATCGCCAAGGACGAGATGGGCGAGAACGAGACCGCCGCCGTGATGCAGCGCGGCAATCTCACGATGGATCCCCTGCGCCACGCCGTCACCTGGAAGGGCCGCGATGTAACCCTGACCGTGACGGAGTTCCTGCTGCTGCAGGCGCTCGCCCAGCGCCCGGGTTTCGTGAAGAGCCGGGACCAGCTGATGGATGTGGCCTATGACGATCAGGTCTATGTCGACGACCGGACCATCGACAGCCACATCAAGCGGCTGCGCAAGAAGATGCGCAGCGTAGATGACGATTTCTCGGCAATTGAGACGCTCTACGGTATCGGTTACCGCTATAACGAAGAATAAGCCGAGCGGTGCGCCGTCGCTAACCTGACGGGGCGGATGCCGGGCAGCTTGAGGCACGCCTGCCGCTGTGCGGTTGGCATCATACCACCTTAGCCGCTACAAAGCGGTGTGATTTGGTGGCCGGGGCAGAGCGCCTCGCGCAAAGAGGCAAATGGTGCGCGATACGAAACGTCCTCCTGCTGACGATGTGGTCCTCGGCGAGGACTGGGTCACGCCGGAATGGGCGGACAATGAAATGCGGCGGTCGCGCGAGCGCCGTGGCGTTCTCACGCTCAACCGCTCGCCGCTGGCGCGCAAGATCATCACGTTCAACCTGATCGGCCTGCTGATCCTTGTGGCCGGCGTCTTCTATCTAAACCCGTTCCGCGACAGCCTGTCGGCGCTGGGCGTGGGGGGCCTGGCCGCCGACGCGCGGCTGGTGGCCGACGTGTTCGAGGTGCAACTTGCCAGCGCGGGCAGCCCGGCCGCTGCGGGCACGCCCGCGGCGCTGACTTCCCTCGAAGTGCAGAGCATTCTGGAGGGCATGTCACTCTCCGGTGGCGTGGACGCTTTCGTCTTTGCGCCCGACAGCAGCCTGCTCGCTCAGACCGAAGGGCTTGTCGCGCCCGGGGCGTCGGACAGCTCGACCCTGATCACCGACTTTCTGAATACGATCTGGGATGGCATCTCGCGCCTCTTCGGTGCCGGGCCCGGCGCGGTCAATCCCGCCCCGCCGGAGGATCAGGCGCGGATCCTCGCCACGGCTGCGGGCAACGGCGCCACAGTCGTGCGTACGGGGATTGACGCCGACGGCGGCACCGTTTTCGCCGTCGCGACGCCGGTTCTGCGCGGGGACGAGGTGCTGGGTGTCGTCACCATCGTCTCGGCCAGCGGAGAGATCGACGCGCTCGTCCGGTCGGAGCGCGAGCAGGTCCTGCAGATGTTCGTGATCGCGATCCTCGTGTCCATCGGGTTGTCGCTCGTCCTCGCCTCGACCATTGCCAACCCGCTGTCCGATCTGGCCGCCGCGGCGGAAGTCGGCCGCGACCGCAACACCCGGCAGGTCAGCCCGGGCCGCGTGCGCATCCCCGATCTGTCCGGCCGGCCGGACGAGATCGGGCGCCTCTCCGGGGCGCTGCGCGGCATGGTGGCCGCGCTCTACGACCGGATCGACGCCAACGAGCAGTTCGCGGCCGACGTCGCGCACGAGATCAAGAACCCGCTGGCGTCGCTGCGGTCGGCCGTGGGCACCCTCCGGCTGGCCAAACGCGACGATCAGCGCGAGCGGTTGTTCGACGTGATCGACCACGATGTGCGCCGCCTCGACCGGTTGGTCAGCGACATCTCCAACGCCTCCAGGCTCGACAGCGAGTTGGTGAAGGAAGACGAGGATTCGTTCGATCTCGTCCGGATGCTGTCCAACGTGACGGACCATCTCGGCCAACAGGCGGCCGAAAAGGGCGTCGAGTTCATCACCGACATGCCGCGCGCGCCGATGGCGATCTACGGTCTGGAAGCGCGGCTGGCGCAGGTCTTCGTGAACCTGATAACGAATGCGCTGTCGTTCTGCGAGGAGGGCGACGCGGTCCGCGTCTGGACCCGCAAGCGCGAAAACCGCGTGCTCGTGGTGGTCGAGGATACCGGCCCAGGCATCCCCGAACAGGCGCTGACCAAGATTTTCAATCGCTTTTACTCCGAACGTCCCCCCGGTCAATTTGGCGACCATTCCGGCCTCGGGCTCGCGATCTCGAAACAGATCGTCGAGGCCCATGGCGGCGTCATCTGGGCGGAAAACATCCGCCCCACGGACGCCGACATCACGTCCGAGCCGCTCGGTGCGCGCTTCGTCGTGGGACTTCCAGTCTGAGGCGCGCCCATGGGAGATATCCCCTCTCCCGGCGCACGCTCCGAGGTCATCCTGCACGCCACGACCATCGCGCATGGGGGCCAGGCCCTGCTTCTCACCGGCGCCGCGGGCTCGGGCAAGTCATCGCTGGCGCTGGCCTGCATCGGCCTCGGGGCGGTGCTTGTCGCCGATGACCGCACGGTGCTGCGGCGCGACGGGCCGGTTCTGGAAGCCCAGGCGCCCGACGCGCTGACCGGCCTGATCGAGGTCCGCGGGCTCGGGCTGCTGCGGCTTCCGCATGCCGGTCCGGTGCCCGTCGCCGGCGTCGTCGATCTCGACATCATGGAGGAGGAGCGGCTGCCGCCCCGCCGCACGACCGCGTTACTGGGCGTCCCGGTCACCTTGTATCGCCGCCTCGACGGCGCACATGTGCCTGCCGCACTCCTGCAATGCCTCGCCGGCGCCCGGGCCGTGTCCGCGATGACGGACGATCCTTCGCCATGACCCAGACACACCCCGCTTCAACGGATCAGACACCAGCAGCGCCCGCCCGTGAGGAGGCCGCAGCGCCGGTCGTTCTGGTGACCGGGCCGTCGGGGGCCGGGCGATCCACGGCGATCAACGCCCTGGAGGATCTCGGCTTCGAAGCGATCGACAATTTGCCGCTGTCGCTCATCCCGCGCCTGCTGGACGGGCCGCCCCGCCCGGCGCGGCTCGCGCTTGGGGTCGATACGCGCAACCGCGACTTCTCGGCCACGGCGTTTCTGGAGTTGCTGGATCGCCCGCCCGCGCCGGGGTTCGAGCTGCTCTATCTGGACTGCTCGCAGGATGTGCTGCTGCGCCGGTTCTCCGAGACGCGCCGGCGGCACCCCCTTGCGCCGGCAGAATCTCCCCTTGCCGGTATCGAGCGGGAATTCGACCTGCTGCGCCCGCTCCAGGTGCGCGCGGACATTCTGATCAACACCTCCGATCTTACGCTGCACGAGCTGCGCGCGGAAATCGCGCGCTGGTTCGGCGGCCCCTCCAAGAGCCGACTCGCGCTGTCGGTGCACTCGTTCTCGTACAAGCGCGGCTTGCCGCGCGGCATGGATATGGTGTTCGATTGCCGGTTCTTGCGGAACCCGTATTGGGACGCGGCGCTGCGCGACCGCGACGGACGCGACGCCGAGGTGGCGGCCTATGTCGCCGAGGATGCGCGCTTTCAGCCGTTCTTCGAGAAGATCGCCGACCTGACACGCCTGCTGCTTCCGGCCTATGTCGAGGAGGGCAAGGCGCATCTGGCCATCGCGTTCGGATGCACCGGCGGACGTCACCGTTCCGTGGCGACGGCGGAACGGCTGGTGAATACGCTTGCGGGCGCAGGTTGGCAGGTGTCTATTCGGCATCGGGAGCTGGAGCGGATCGCTGCGCGGCCTGAGGTATCCGCCACCAGTGGGAATGTGACGCCATCTGGTGACAGTTTGGGGAGTAGTGTGTGATCGGGATCGTCATCGTGGCGCATGGCGGATTGGCGCGGGAGTATCTTGCGGCGGTCGAACATGTGGTGGGCGAACAGACCGGCATGCGCGCGATCGCGATCGCGCCGGACGACGACAGGCGGGCCAAACAATCCGAGATCTGCGCGGCGGCGGACGAGGTCGACGAGGGCGACGGCGTCGTGATGGTCACCGACATGTTCGGGGGATCGCCGTCCAATCTCAGTTTGCGGGCCTGCGCGCCACAGGACCGGCTCATCCTCTATGGCGCGAACCTTCCGATGCTGATCAAGCTTGCCAAATCGCGGGAGCTGCCCATGGATGCGGCTGTCGAAGGCGCGCTGGCCGCTGGCCGGAAGTACATCAACGCGTTTTCGGGGGATGTGGGGGTTGCAGGATGAGCGGACCGGTGTTCCGGGATCTGGAGATTGTCAACGAGAAGGGTTTGCACGCGCGGGCATCCGCCAAGTTCGTCGAGACGGTAGAAAACTTCAACGCAACCGCGATTGTCCGCCGGGACGGCATGGATGCCCTTGGCGACAGCATAATGGGGCTTTTGATGTTGGCAGCCTCCAAGGGAAGCAGTATTGAAGTCGAGACGCGCGGCGCTGAGGCCGAGGCGTTGGCGGAGGCCCTGACGCAGCTCGTGGCCTCGCGGTTCGGC
This sequence comes from Pseudomonadota bacterium, assembly GCA_038757905.1. GTDB lineage: Bacteria > Pseudomonadota > Alphaproteobacteria > Rhodobacterales > Rhodobacteraceae > HLUCCA09. The sequence continues at coordinate 7,472 of JBCDGG010000156.1, forward strand.
GAAGACATGTAGCGTGGCTTGCAGACACGCAACGAAAAGCGGAGTTCCCGCGATTTGGTCGAAAGCACCCACCCAAGAGGTTTGATCGCGCATCGCGCCCCCGCGCAACGGCTCAAGGGCCAGGGCGACGGCCGGTTGAACGACCAACCCTACGATCGGCGCCGGCTTTCCTACGCGCACACATTCACTAGCCCGATTCAGGTTCGGACGATCCAGACCATGGAGTTGCTCACCGGCAAGCTGCGGCTTCTGCGGCTGATCCGGAAGTTCGAGGCCATGGGCGTGCCCGAGGGGCAGGGCTTCTGGAAGCAGGCGCTCGACACCATGGGCATCCAGCTGCGCACGCCGCGGGAGCAGATCGAGCGGATCCCGCGCGACGGGCCGCTGATCATCGTGGCGAATCACCCCCATGGGCTGGTCGACGGGATGGTGCTGGCCGAGCTGATCGGCAAGGTCCGGACGGATTACAAGATCCTCACGCGTTCGCTGCTGACCGGCGTGGCCGAGATCGACATGTTCATGATCCCGGTCCCCTTCGCGCATGAGGAGGACGCGCTGCAGCAGAACCTCGAGATGCGCAAGAAAGCGATGGCCCATCTGAATGACGGCGGCGCGATCGTGCTCTTCCCGTCCGGTGTCGTCGCGGCGTCCGAGACGATGTTCGGCCCCGCGGTGGAGCGGGAGTGGAACCCGTTCACCTCGAAGATGATCCAGCGCTCCGGCGCGCGCGTGGTTCCCATCTATTTCCCCGGGCAGAATTCGCGCTGGTACCAGATGGCCAATCAGGTGTCGTCGACCCTGCGGCAGGGATTGCTGCTCTATGAGGTTGTTCATGCTTTGAACCGGCCCCAGGCGCCGGTCGTGGGCGAGCCGATCGACCGGGCCGTCATCGAGCAGTGGCGCGACAATCCCCGCGGATTCGCGACCTGGCTGCGCGAGGTGACGCTGGCCCTGCGGCCTTAGAAGCCCGAGCCGACGTATGGCTGGCAGGGTTCGAGGGTTAACGAAGGCTTAAGGTTAATCGGCGTAAACCAGTGGCATGCGTGCCGTAGCCGTCCTCTCCCTTCTCGCCCTGATCGCCTGCGACAGCCCCGACCCCTTGTCGGAGTTCGCGGGGGTGCCGCCTATGCGCGTGGATATCGCAGGGTCGATCTATTCGGTCCGGGTCGCCGGTAGCCGCGCGCAGGCCATCCGGCAAAGCGTCGAGTTCGGCGCGCTGCGGTCGCCGGCGGACTATGTCGCGCGCTCCGGCCTCGCGATGGAGCAGGCTTCGGGGTGTCGCGTGGTGTCGGGATCGCTGACGGGCGACGCGGCCATGAGCGAAGCGCGGCTTGCTTGCTGACCGAATATCTTGTGGATAGCCCGTCCGCTGCATGCACATCCTGTGTCTGCTGCTTGACAGCGGGGCGGAACAGGCCCCACCCTGTTGCGGCAAAGACTCACCGGCCCATATTGCGCGGCCGGGATCAAAAGAGACAGGCAGGCAACAGGCAGGGCGGGCACAGGTGCGCTTTTCACGGCTAAGGCTCAATGGTTTCAAGAGCTTCGTCGATCCCACGGACCTTGTGATCGGGGATGGGCTGACCGGCGTCGTCGGCCCGAATGGCTGTGGCAAGTCGAACCTTTTGGAAGGATTGCGCTGGGTGATGGGCGAGAATCGCCCCACCGCGATGCGCGGCGGCGGCATGGAAGACGTGATTTTTGCCGGTGCAGCCTCCCGCCCGGCGCGCAATTTCGCCGAGGTGAGCCTGACCATCGACAATTCCGACAGGCTGGCCCCGTCGGGCTTCAATGACACCGATCAGCTGGAGATCATCCGCCGGATCACCCGCGATGCGGGCTCGGCGTTCAAGACCAATGGCAAGGACGTCCGCGCCCGCGACGTTCAGATGCTCTTTGCGGACGCCTCCACCGGTGCCCATTCGCCCGCGCTCGTGCGGCAGGGGCAGATCTCGGAGCTGATCAACGCCAAGCCGAAGGCCCGGCGCCGCATCCTCGAGGAAGCCGCGGGGATCTCCGGGCTCTACCAGCGGCGCCATGAAGCCGAACTCAAGCTCAACGCTGCCGAACAGAACCTCGCCCGGGTCGAGGATGTGCTCGACAGCCTCGCGCAGCAGTTGGCAACGCTCGCGCGTCAGGCCAAGCAGGCGGCCCGCTACCGTGAGATCGGTGTGCAACTGCGCCGCGCCGAGGGCCTGCTGCTTTACCGGCGCTGGGCGGAAGCGCTCGTCGCCGCGCAGGAGGCGGACGCCGCGCTCGTCGAACGGGCGCGTGCCGCAGCGGCGGCGGAACGCGCGGCCCTGACCGCGGGCAAGGACCGGGAGGAGGCGGATACCAAACTCCCTGCGCTGCGCGAGGAAGAAACGGTGGCAGGCGCTGTGCTGCAACGCCTGACGGTGCAGCGCGGTCAGTTGAAGGAAGAGGCGCAACGCGCCGATCAGGCGATTGGTGCGCTCGAGAAGCGCATCGCGCAGCTCGACCACGATGCCGAGCGCGAGGAGGGGCTGAACCGGGACGCCGGCGAGACGCTGGCAAAGCTTGACAGCGAAGTCGCGGACTTGCGTGTGGGCTCTGAAGGGCAGGAGGAACGGGCGGAGGCCGCGTCCGAGGCGGCGCGCATCGCCGCGGCCAACCTCAGCGAACGCGAGGCGGAGCAGGGCCGGCTGACCGAAGACGCGGCGCGTCTGGCGGCGCGGCACCAGTCGGCGGAGCGGCTGGAGGCGGATGCGAGCAGGACGCTGGAGCGGCATCGCTCGGAAGCGGTGCGGGCCGAAGGGGCCGCGCAGGAGGCCCGCGCGGCGCTCGAACTGGCGGCGGAGGATGCCGACGAGGCCGAGGCCGCCCTGAGTGACGCGACCGCTCTGGCCGAAGCGGCGGAGGCTGCGCTCGTTGCGGCCGATGCCGCCCGGGCCGATGCGGCCGCGCGCGAAGCCGAAGCGCGGGCCGAGCATTCCGCGGCCGAAGGCGAAGCGCAGGCCCTGCGCGCCGAGGTTGCCGCCCTGGCGCGGCTCGTCGAGCGGGAGACCGGGGCCGACGGTCAGATGCTCGACCACGTGCGCGTCGACCCGGGCTTCGAACAGGCGTTGGGCGCTGCTCTGGCGGACGATCTGCGCGCGCCGATGGCGAAGGGCGAGGCGGGCTCCGGATGGGCCGCGCTCCCCCCGTATTCAGCGCCCCAGGGCTTGCCCGACGGTTCAGAGCCCCTGGCGCGCCACGTCGGGGTTCCCGCCGCCTTGGAGCGGCGCATCGGCGAGGTGGGCCTCGTACCCGCTGCGGATGGCGCGCGTTTGCAGCCGCTGCTGAAGCCGGGCCAGCGTCTGGTCAGCCCCGAGGGAGACCTTTGGCGCTGGGACGGCCTGCGGGCGGCGGCGGACGACGCACCGTCCGCCGCGGCGCTCCGGCTGCAGCAGCTCAACCGGATGGTGGCGTTGAAGCGCGACATGGAAGAGGTCGGCTCGCGGGCGGCCGGCGCGGCGGAGGCCCACAAGGTGCTGACCGAAGCGCTGAGCGCGGCGACGGCGGACGACAAGGCGGCACGGACGGCGCGGCGGTCCGCCGATGAGGCGGTGGCAGAGGCAAGCCGGGCGCTCTCGCGGGCCGAGAACGCGCAATCCATGGCGGCCACCAAGCTGGAGGCGGCGGAGCTGGCACTTGTCCGGCACGGGCAGGAGGCGGAGACCGCCGAAGAGGCGCTGGAAGAGGCGCGCACCGCTCGCGCCGCGCTGCCAGAGCTGGCGGCCGCGCGCGCTGCGTGCGATGCCGCGCGCGCCGCGGTGGACGGGTCGCGCGCCGATATGATCGCTGCCCGTGCGCGCGAGGAAGAGATCCGCCGCACCGGGGCGGCCCGGGTACGCCGCCTGACGGAGGTGGAACGCGAGCTTGGCCGTTGGCGGGAACGGCTGGCCAATGCCGAGGGACGCAGCGCAGACCTCGCGCGGCGGCGGGCCCAGGCGGAGGCAGAGTTGCGCACGGCGCAGGCGCAGCCCGATGAGATTGCCGGACGCACGCTGGAGCTGGAGCGCGCGCTCGAAAAGGCCGAGGCACGCCGGAAGGCGGCCGCTGACGCCTTGTCGGCCGCCGAAACGGCGTTCCGCGAGGCCGAACGGGCGGAGCGCGACGCCGGTCGCGGCGCCGGCGAGGCCCGCGAGGCCCGCGCGGCGGCCGAAGCGCGCCGGGACGCGGCGCGGGACGTTCTGCAATCGGCCACCGATGCGATCCGCGAGGAATTGGAGACAACGCCGGACGCCTTGCTGGCGCAGCTCGAGGCGGATCCTGAGAAACTCCCCGAAACCGCTTCGATCGAACACGAGATCGCCCGCCTGCGGCGCGCCCGCGACGCGCTGGGGGCCGTGAACCTGCGCGCCGAAGAGGA
>JBCDGG010000157.1:0-11774 GCA_038757905.1 Pseudomonadota bacterium
GAAAGATCCAGAACGTGGAATAATGACTGAGCCACTTGAGCTGGCGACCATCGTCGCCAGGTTTGCACCCCCCGATGTCGGCAAGGCGATGGCCCTGCAACTCGCGATCCGGCGCGCGGTGCATCAGAGCGTGCTGCGTCCGGAGGACGAGTTGCCGTCGACACGGCGGGCGGCGGAGGCGCTGGAGATCTCGCGCAACACGGTATTGGAAGCCTATGAGGGCCTGAACGCCGAAGGCGTGATCGAGACGCGGCGCGGCGCGCGCCCCGTCATCTGCGCGCTTCCGGATTGCACGACACCCGCGTCGCAAGGGGCGAGCGCCATCCCGCGCTCCTCCCGCGGGCGCATCGCCGGCGACGACCATCGGCAGGGCTACGTGATCGGCGAAAGCCGCGCGCTGGCGCCCGGTCTGCCGGACCCGGACCTGTTTCCGAGAGACGATTGGGCGACAAGCCTGCGCCGAGCGGCACGATTGTCCCGGAACGGCAACGACATGTACGACGCGTATGAAGGGCTGCCCGAGCTTCGCGATGCGCTCGCGCGCTATCTCAAGCGGTACCGCGGTGCGAATGTCGATCCCGCGCAGGTGTTCATCGTGCCGAGCACGCAGAGCGCATTGGCGCTGCTGGCGGATCTCTTCGCCGATCCCGGCGACACGGCCCTGATGGAGGATCCCTGCTATGCAGGCGGCCGCGCCGCTTTCGAAGCGCGCGGTCTCGTGGTTAGGCCGCTTGAAGATCCGGTGGCGACGGGTCGGGCAGGGGCGCCGCCGCGCCTTCTCTATGTGACGCCGTCGACGCAGTATCCGACCGGCACGCGCATGAAGCTGAAGCGCCGGATGGAGCTTCTGGCCTTTGCGCGCGCCCATCGCGCGCTGATCCTGGAAGACGACTACGACGGCGATTTCGTTTGGAGGGGCATCAACGTTCCGCCCTTTCTGTCGCTGGATGACGCAGGGCATGTTGTCATGATCGGAACGGCCTCCAAGAGCCTGCTTCCCGCCCTGCGATTGGCCTGGGTCATCGTGCCCATGTCTCTCGTGGAGCCCGTGCGGCGCGCGCATCGGGCGTTGGGCTATGCCGTGAACGTGCAGGTTCAGGCGGCCTTTGCCGACTTCATTCGATCCGGGCAGTTCGCGCGGCACCTGCGGGCGGCCGCGCGCGTCTACCGGGACCGGATGGCGTGTATGACCGCGGCCATCCGGACGCGGCTCGGGCCCGGGGTTGGCGTCTCGTCTCCGGATGGCGGGTTGCAGATCCTGGTGCGCCTGCAGGACGGGGCCGACGACCGGGCCATCGCGGAGCAGATGTGGCGCGCGGGGTTTCAGGTTCTGCCCCTCTCCAGGCTCTGCATCGAGAGCGTGCAGCGGGGCATTGTCGTCGGCTTTGCCTGCGCGAATGCCGAACGGGCCGACCAGTTCGCCAAGACCCTGTCGACCCTGCTCGCAGAAGGCCAGCCGCGCGAGGCCGACGTCGGCGTTGCGCCTTAGCTCAGCGGCGCCGCATCAGGTCAGCGGGTGGAGGTGATCCGAACCGGTCACCTTATTTGAGCCGACTCGTGCTTGTTGCAGGATGCCCGCACCCCAACCCGGTCGGCGCCAGCGTTTCAGCGGTTGGCCACACGCAGCAGCGCCTCAGGGGCGCTCGCCGAGATCCCGCTCGGCTGCGCCTGCCATCCCTTTGAGATCATTGTAGATCGTTGCCCGGCTGACTCCGGTGGCCAGGGCGACGGCCTCGGCGGCCTTCGGGCGGTCGAAGGCGCCGCGGTCCATCAGGGCTGTCAGGAGGGCCCGCCGCTGGGGGACGGACAGCGCGGCCTCCGTTAGACCGTTCTCCATCCGCCATCGCGCCACGAACCCGTTCAGGGCGTCCACCCAGTCGTCTGCGAGGGGGTTGTCTCGCTGATCCTGGGCGATCGACGTGAATTGTGACAGGGCCAGTTGCGCGGCCTCGAAGCGGGAGGTGTCGATGTTGAGACAGAGCAGCAGGGGAGCGTCGTCCGCCGCCCCGCGCAGCCTGACGCTGATCGACTTTATCGCGCGACCGTCGGGGTTCGTCTTGCGGTAGGGGCCGAAGACCGGGCCGGCATTTTCAGGCAGATCGACCTCATCCATGAGCGACGGATCACCAACTGCCCGGTTGGAGAGGCGGCCGCCGATGTACCGGATGGTCTGAGCCTCCCAATCGTGGAGGACAACCTCACCGATGGGATTGAGCAAGGCGGTGAACGCCTCGCACAGCGCGCGCAGGTCGTCCGGGATCTCCGGTTCACCGCGCGCGCCTTCGGCCCGCACCTGCTCAGTCATCGCGCATGACGACGGGGCGCACCACGTCGGGGTCGAAGTTGGCGCCGCAGAGCACCACCACGCTGCATTGCCCGGCATAGGTGTCCGCTTTGGCGAGGTATCCGGCGAGGGCGAGCGCCGCCGCCCCCTCGACAAGCATCGTTTCCGTCCAGGCCAGATGCCGGAGGGCCGCGGCGATCTCGTCTTCCGAGCAGAGAATGGAGGTGTCCACGATCTCGGACGCGATGGGAAACGTTATTGAGTCGTGATCCATGCTGCCGGCGATCCCGTCCGCCAGCGTTTCCAGATGCGCCGTGTCGACCACCTTGCCCACGGTGAGGCTTTCGGCGAGGGCGGCAGAATTCGTGGCGCTGACCCCGATGATACGCGTCTTCGGCGAGAACGCCCTGAGCACGGACCCGATCCCGGAGATCAGCCCGCCGCCGCCCAAAGAGACAAAGACGTTGTCGATCTGGGGCAGTTGATCGAGCAGTTCCAGCCCGATCGAGGCTTGGCCAGCTACGATCATCGGATCGTTGTAGGGCGACACGTAGGTGTAGGCGCCCTCGGCGGCCAGGGCGCGCGCATGCCGCTCGGCCAAGCCCGAATCCCCATCGTAGAGGATCGTCTTGGTGCCATAGCTTTCGATCAGCGCCCGTTTCGACTTGGCGACGGTTTTCGGCAGCACGACGGTGAGGGCATGGCCCGTGGCGCGCGCCGCGTGGCTGCAGGCGATCCCGTGATTTCCGGAGGATGCCGTGATGACGGGCATGTCCAGCGGCAGGGTCGTGAGGCGTGACATCGCCCCACGCAGCTTGAACGATCCTGTCGTCTGGAAGTTCTCGCATTTGTAGAACAGCTTCGTGTCCGCGTCGCACTGGGCGCGCGATTGCAGGCACGGCGTCTGCAGGACGGCGCCCTTGATCCGGCGTCGTGTCTCCGCCGCGTTGGCGGCCACGGTGAGGATAGTGTCGGAAGGCGGCATGGCACGGGGTCCTGAGATCTTGGAGGTTTCGCGAGCGTTGGACGCCTTGTCCGACGTGCTCATACGGTAGAGATCAGACGATACTGTCAAAGTCTAGACTCTTCGGTCTGATTTGCCGTCCAAGCCTGCGGCGCGGAACGAGTGCGATCCCGGACGGAGGCCAACCTCGGTCACGTCGCCACGACAGCAAGGCCTGGTGTTGCGAATGAGAGGCGCGATTGGCGGCGGACGGCGGGACGTGTGGGACAATCACGTCAGGCCGCGGAAGGCGAGCCCGCTCCAATGGGAGGTGCCGCCCGAGGACCTTACGCCGTTGGGAGCTTCACTCGTCCCCGAAAAGGCGCGCGGCGACGGATTGCAGGTGGCGCCGCATCGCCGAGTAGGCTGCGTCCGGGTCGTGGGCCTCGATCGCACCCGTGATGGCTTCGTGTTCGGCAAAGCTCGTGTGGGAGGGGGCAGGGCGCGCGGATTGGCGCGTCACAGCGCCCTGGGCCACCTCCCGGCGCACCCGGTTTAGGCTGTCGAACAACGCCAGGAGGAGGGCGTTGTCGGCCGCTTCGGCGATGGCCCGGTGAAACTGGTCGTCCTGCCGCTCGTATTCCAGCCAGCTTGCGGCGGCGCGCGCGCTCTCCATCGCTGTCGAGATCCGCGTGACCGCCTGGTGGGAGGCATTCACCGCGGCCTCGCGCGCGATCGCCGGCTCGATGCACAATCGGGCGCGCATCATGCGGAACGGTGTCAGTTCCTTGCCGATGTGAAGGAACAAATCCTGCGGCGCGTTCGTGTTGGCGGCGCCGTTGGCGACGAACGTCCCCTTGCCCACGTGGCGCCAGATGCGCCCTTCCAGTTCCAGCTGCTCCAGCGCCCGGCGCAGTGCTGCCCGCCCGACGCCGATCAGATCGATCAGTTCCCGCTCGGGCGGCAACCTGTCGCCCGGCTGGTAGTCCCCCTGCGATATCAGGGCTTGGAGCTGTGCCGTCGCGCTGTCCCGCTCCGGTCGGTCTTGTCGCTGCAGCATGCAGGTCCCTACCTCGTCTCGCGTCCGGCTCTTGCTCGTCCGGCGGAGCAAGCCTATTGGATCAATGTATCGGTGTCACCTGATTTCTTGATTGATCTAGATTGATCTTCTCTCCGGTAGGGACTAGCAACGGCGCAGTGCCGCGAGAAAGGAAGCCTGATGTCTGACCATGTGATCGAAACGCCGGAGCCGACAGCCCTGCCCGTGGCGGGCACAACGTCCACCTTCCCGGTGCGCCGTGTCTATTGCATCGGGCGCAACTATGCGGCGCACGCCATCGAGATGGGTCATGACCCGGACAGGGAGCCGCCCTTCTTCTTTCAGAAAAACCCTTCCAATCTGGACCCTTCGGGGGAGTTTCCCTATCCGCCGCACACGTCCGACGTGCACCATGAGGCAGAGTTGGCCGTGTTCCTGAAATCCGGCGGGACGAACATCGCGGTCAAGAACGCACTCGATCACGTGTACGGCTACGCCCTGTCTTTGGATATGACCCGCCGGGATCTGCAGGGCCAGATGAAGAAGATGGGCCGCCCCTGGGAAATTGGCAAAGCGTTCGAGCGTTCGGCGCCGGTGGGGCCGATTCACCGGGTTGAGGAGGTTGGGCATCCGTCTGAGGGCGCGCTTGAGCTGAAGGTGAACGGCCAGGTGCGCCAGGAGGGCGACCTCAATCAGATGATCTGGAAGGTGCCGGAGATGATCTCGTATCTGTCGGAGTATTTCGAGCTTGCACCGGGCGATGTCATCTTGTCCGGCACGCCCTCGGGGGTCGCTGCGGTGACGAAAGGGGATGCGATGGAGATGCGCGTGGATGGCCTTGGAACGCTGAGCGTCTCGGTCGTTTGAACGGTTCGGACGCATCGCGCCGGGCGGCGGCATGACGGCGCGCCCGCGCATCGCTGTGATCGGTGCCGGGCCGGCGGGCCTGAGTTGTGCGCAGCGTCTGGCCGAGGGCGGCATCGAACCCGACATTCTGGAAAAGAGCCGGGGTATTGGGGGCCGCGTCGCGACCCGTCAGCGGAACGGCATGCAGTTTGACCATGGCGCGCAGTTCCTTCCACTCGAGGACGGCGACGACCTGCTGCGCCGTGCAGAGGCCTCGGGGAGCGCGGCGCCCTGGCCTGCGGGCGCGCCCACCGGTGAGGCTGTGCCCTGGGTTGGCGTGCCGCGGATGAAGGATGCTCTCCAGCCGATCTGCGATGGGCGTGCGATCCTTTTCAAACATGAAATCATACATATAAAGCGGAGCGGGGCAGTCTGGTCGCTGCAGACCGAGGTGGCGACTCTCTGCTACGATGCCGTCGTGTTTGCCGCGCCGGCGCCCCAGATCTTGCGGGCGCTGGACGCGTCGGAGCAGGCCCTATGGGAAGACCTGTCACGCATTCGCTTCGAGCCGTGCCATGCCCTGATGGCCGTGTTCGAGGGTCGCCCCCCATGGCCCGATGTCGTGCGCGATGCGCCCGATCCTTTCGAGCTCATTGTCAGGGATTCGGCGAAACCCGGCAGGCCGGCGGAGGCTGAGTGCTGGGTCGCCCATAGTACCGCCGCCTGGAGTGAAACACGGCTGGAGTTGCCCCCAGAGCAGGTCGCGGGAGCACTTCTGTCCGCCCTGTTGGAGGCGCTGGGCTCGCTGCCGCCGGTGGTTGCGACGACGGGCCATCGCTGGCGGTTCTCGCAACCGAGTCGCTCCTTGGGGGCGGACTTCGCTGAGAGCGCGTGCGGGACGCTGCTCGCGGGCGGGGACTGGGCCCGAGGCCGCACCGTGGCCGACGCGCTTTCCAGCGGCCGCGCCATGGCTAACGCGCTGCTGCAGCGCCTTTCCCGTTAGGCCATCTGCCTCGTGTATCAGATCAATCAGGACCAATGCGTCATTTGCGCGTGACAATGGTGAATTGATCGCATATTGATCAGGCAGCAGGAGCAACACTGCATCGCCGAGCCACACCGCCATGCGCGCGTGGGACGGCGGTCAACACTGCCCGGGGAACCAATCACCCGGGACTGCTAATGGGAGGAAAATCATGAACATCCAAAGACGCGGGATGATGCTTGCCGCCGCAGGGCTTGTCGCCCTCACGGCGGGTTTCGGTGCAAAGGAAGCAGCGGCGCAGGACGACCCGCTGCGCGTCGCGCTCGGCGATATCGCGAGCGTGGAAAGCCTCAACCTGCTGATCGCGATGGAACGCGCCGGGGAGCGCGGCGTCCCGATGGAGATGACGTTCTTCAACTCCGAAGATGTCGCCGTGCAAGCGGTGCTGTCGGGAGAGGCGGATATCGGCGTCGGTGCGCCCTACGCGTTCATCCAGAACTCCGAAGCGCCCATTCGCATGTTCTACCGCATGTCCACACTTCTGTTCTTCCCAGTCGTGAATTCCGAGGTCTACTCGGGCTGGGCGGATCTCGACGGCGAGGAGATCACGGTGCATTCGCGCGGCTCCGGCACCGAGGCGCTGATGCGCCTGATGGAGCAGGTGCACGGGATCGAATATGCCAGCGTCTCCTATGTGCCGGGGTCCGAGGTGCGGGCCGGGGCCATGCTGCAGGGCACCATCAACGCGTCCATCGTCGACGCCGCGAATTTCCGGCTGCTGCAGGAGAAGGGCGGCGACAAGTTTGCCCGTCTGCCGCTCGACGGTGTGAACGCAACGGATGAGGCGCTTTACGCAAACACGGGCGTCATCGAAGGCCGCGCCGAGGACATGCAGATCTTCGTCGAGGAGCTGGTGCGCACGTGGAACGATATCGCCGAGAACCCCGCGATCGTGGGCGAGCTGCGTGAGCAATACGACCTTCTGCCGGACCTTCCGGCCGACGTGATCGCCGAGGCCGTGCCCTACTTCGCGGAGGCCGCAGAGAACGGCATCTATCCGCTGGATGGCGGTCAGCCCAGCGACGCGGCCGACGACATCGCCTTCCTGTCCGCCGCGGGCCAGGTGAGCGGCGATCCGAGCGCGGTCGACCCCGCCGATTACTGGGACTTCTCACTGCTCGAGGCGGTTCGCGCGTCGAACTGAGCCAGGCTTGAACGTCCTCCGGCCAGTGCTCTGGCCGGAGGACCGCGCGGACGGAGGCCCCATGCCGAGCGACCATAGCGCCAACGCCCCCATTGCCGGCGTCACCTCCCGCTGGGCGGGCGCCGTCACAGACTCGCCGCTGGCGCTCAAGGTGCTCTCCCTGGCCCTTTTGTTCGCGGTCTGGGAGCTTGCAGCGCGTACCAATTTCAACTGGGCCTTCCCCGGCTTTCTCGACACGATGGCGGCCCTGTGGGAGATGATCGCCGACGGCTCCATGGGGGCGGCCTATCTGCGCACGCTGGAGCCTCTGCTCATTGGCCTTGCGATCTCGCTCGGGATCGGTGTCACCGCCGGGGTGGCCATGGGGCTGCGCAACGACGTGGAATGGCTGACGCTGCCGATCTTCATCACGATGCAGGCGGCCCCGATGGCCGCGCTCATTCCGCTGATCACCTTTGTCTACGGCATCGGACTGGCGTCCAAGGTGCTGGCTGTCTGCATGCTCGCGATGCCGGTCATCGCGATCAACAGCTACAAGGCCGTGCGCAACGTCTCGCCGTCGTTGCTGGATATGTCGCGCTCCTTCATGGGGTCGCGCCGCCAGCAGATCTTCATGATCATCCTGCCTGCGGCCAGCCCGATGATGTTCGCCGGGATCCGTCTTGGCGTGGCGGAGGGGTTTTCCGGAGTGGTTCTGGCGGAGCTTCTGATCACGCCCACCGGCATCGGCGATCTCATCAGCTTCAACCGCTCCGTCGCGAAGTTCGCGCACATGTACGCGGCGATCTTTTCCATCGTCGCCCTGGCGGTGATCACCGTGTCGCTTCTGCACCGGCTGGAGGTGACGCTGTTCCGCCCCGAAAAAAGAGCCTCGACATGAACATGACACGCCAAACCGCCGATCCCGCTTCTGCCCGCCCCGTGTCGCCCGCCATCATCGAGGTCGATGGCATCAACAAGGTCTATGCGGGCGACGTCGTTGCGCTGAAGGACATCCATCTGGAGTTCAACCGCGGGGAGCTGACGAGCCTCCTCGGCCCCTCGGGCTGCGGAAAGACGACCCTGCTGAAGATCATCGCGGGCCTTCTGGAGCCGAATTCCGGCGAGGTCCGGGTGAACGGGCAGCCCGTCTCCGGCCCGGGGCGCGAACGCGCCTTCGTGTTCCAGGACTTCGCGTTGATGCCCTGGGCCACGGTTTTGCGCAACGCCGCTTTCGGGCTGGAGGTGCAGGGCATGGCGAAAGCCGAACGCGAGGACCGCGCCCGCCACTATATCTCTGAAGTCGGGCTTGAGGGGTTCGAGGAGAAGTACCCGCACGAGTTGTCGGGGGGCATGCGCCAGCGCGTCGGGCTTGCCCGCGCGCTCGCCGTCGATGCCGACGTTCTGATGATGGACGAGCCGTTCTCCGCCGTCGACGAGCAAACCCGCCGCAAGTTTCAGGAGGATCTGATCCGCCTGCGCGAGATCGAAAAGAAGACCTTCATCCTTGTCACACATTCGATCGAGGAGGCAGTGTATCTGTCCGACCGGATCGTCATGCTGTCGCCCCGGCCGGGGCGCGTGTCGCAGATCGTGACGCCGAAGATCGACCGGCACGGCGACCCGGAGGCGATCCGCCGGAACACTGAGTATCTCGACTTGATCGACGAGATCTGGGCCAACCTCAAAGGCTACGTGGAGTAGGGCGATGGAGGTGTATGGCTACAGGCTTCCAAAGGCGGCCGCGCTGCTTGTCTGGATCCTCCTGTGGGAGATCGTCGGGCAATATGAGCTTCTGCTGCTCTTTCCGCCCTTTTCCGAGGTGATCCTGGCCCTGCCGCAAGTGCTCGGGACGGCGAGCTTTCTGGAGGCAGGCCGCATCACGCTGGTGAGCTATCTCACGGGGTTGGGCCTTGCCATCGTGGTCGGGGTGGCGCTGGGCCTCTTCATGGGGCTGGTGAAGCGGGCCGATCAGGTTGTGAACATGTGGGTGAACATCTTCCTGTCCGCCCCGCTCTCGGCGCTGGTTCCGGTGATCATGATCCTGTTCGGCATGGGGGTGCCGACGGTGATCGTCACCGTGTTCATGTTCGCGGTCTGGATCATCGCGCTCGACACCCGCGCGGGCGTTCTGCATACCTCGCCATCCCTCATGGAAATGGCGACGTCCTTCGGCGCGTCGCGCTGGCAGAGGTTACGCATCATCCTGCTGTCGGCCTTGCCCGAGATCCTGGCCGGAATACGCCTGGGCGTCATCCGCGGTGTCAAAGGCGTCGTGATCGGGCAGTTGCTCGTGTCGATCATCGGTGTGGGCGCCCTGTTCTCGCTCTATTCCCAGAACTTTCTGATGACGCATTTCTGGGCCCTGATCCTGATCCTCTTCTTCTTTGCGCTGGGCCTGGCGGAGCTGGTGGACAGGCTGGAAGCGCGCGTCGAGTACTACGCGGGCAGCAGAACTTGAGCCGCTGACCGGGGCGACCGGTCGGCGCTTCGATCCCCGCCGGGTGCCGCTAACGTGCGCTCGGACCTTCGTTCAAGAGAAACGCGGGGCTCAGCGTGGCGCTGCCCGTTTCGCCCAGACCCGCAGATCGCCCACGGCCTTGGCTGTCGCGATCAGAACCAGCGCGCACAGCGCGGCCTTCGACATCGTTTCCATCGTGCCCTCGATCAGCAAGGCGTGAACGACGGTTCCGATGACGATCACCACGGCGAGGGATGTATGCGCCCGCCGCCAGAGACGCGGCGCGAGGCGCAGGCGCCGGCGGAGCGACGCCACGAGCGCGGCGGCAAAAAGCGCCCACATCGCGATCACCCCCCAGGCGGAGAACGGCGTCGGAGACACAAAGAGCAGGGCATCGACCACGTCCGGAGGGCTCGTCACCCAGAGGCCCCCGACATGGAGAACGACCGCCGCCACCAGCGCCGCCCCGACCCATTGATGCACCCGTCGTCCGCGGGCTGGCGGCAGACCGGGCAGATAGCCGGCCGCCAGCAGCGGTTGAAGCAGGATCAGGCAGAGCCCCACCACCCCGGCGAACCCCGCGGCGATATAGACGGGCTCGCGCCAGGCCAGCAGGGGGCTTGCCGCCGCCAGCACCAGGGGGAGCGCCATGGCGGCCGCGAGGGCGGCCCAGATCAGGGCCGCGCGGATCGGGCGCATCGTCAGCCTGCGCAAGACCTCAGGCCGGCTGAAGGACGAAATGCGCCTCCAAGCTGGTGTCCCGGGCGCTGGGCATGATCGGGCGGAGGAAGACTGTTTCGAAGTCTCCGCTGTCATAGGCGAGATGCCCGTGCGGCTGGCCGAAGGCCGGTACGATCTGCGGCATCTCCAGCCGGAACACGCCGTTCGCGTCCGTCAGCGTCGCGCCGTGGCTGCGGGCGTCGCGCTCGTGCCCTTCGGTCGTGTGTGCCCAGATCTGGATGCGCTGGCCGGCGAGCGGGGCGCCATCGCCGGCACGGCGTACGGTGCCCGACATCCAGAACCCGCCCCCTCCGATCCGATCCACGATCGGGGCACCGGGGCGATAGTTGTTCGCGCCACCCCGCATCGTTGTCGTCGGGGCGAGACCCTGCGCACGGGCGGGCACGATCAGGCCCGATCCGATAGTGGCCGCAAGGGAGCCGCCCGTGGCCAGAAAGGCCCTGCGGTCGATCTGAGCTTTGGTCATGCTGGTGTCTCCATTCGCGTGTGCAAGCGGTGGACAGGATGGGATGCGTCCCACCAACGATATGGGGCGAGCGTAGCGCGAAAAAAGGCGCCTCCCAACCGGGGAGCGGGGCGCACACGAAGAACTGACCGATCCCGGGGGGACTTTGGCTGGCGATTGCGGATCGAGGGCGGAGGCGCCCTGCCGGTGCCGGACGCCTCCGGGGCGGCAGGCTTCTGCCCATGGCCCGCGAATTGGGGTACGAAGGGTGCAGATCCGAGTCGTCTGTGCGCATTGGCGCTTGGCAAGACAGCGAGGGAACCCCGATGACAGAGCCCGAGACCCCACACGCCGAGATCGTGGACGATCCGCGCGTTGAAGCCCGCGAGGCGGTAAGCGAAAAGCTCGCCGATCTTTGGTGGACCTTCGTGCTCCGCGGGGGCCTCGCGGCCCTCGTCGGCATCGCCGCCCTGTTCTGGCCGACCGGCAGTATCGCGCTCTTGCTCCAGCTGGTGGGCGTGCTTCTGCTGCTCGACGGTGCGTTGACGCTTTTCGGGGTCCGGCGCGGTGTGGCGGCTGGCGGCATCGGCGGTGTGGCGATCCTGGTGGGCCTTGTGCTTCTGATCTGGCCCGAGGGAACCGCCCGGCTGACTTTCTTCCTCCTCGGGGCCTGGGCTTTAGTGACAGGGGTCGGGGCGCTGATCACCCGGCAACAGATGTCGCCGCAGGACCCTGAACGCGCCATGGCGGGTACGGTCGGCCTGACGGCGCTGATCTTGGGCCTTGTGCTGATCTTCTGGCCCGGATCGGGCCTCGTGGCGCTGGGCTGGGCCATCGCCTTCGCCGC
>JBCDGG010000158.1:0-11640 GCA_038757905.1 Pseudomonadota bacterium
CTCTACCGCCTGAATGGTCGCAAATGCCATAGGTAGTTGTCAGCGTCTCACGCGGCTGCCGGTGGGCCGCCGTCCTGCGGCAGGGTCCGGGCGTGGCGCTGTCTTCCAGTGGAGCTGCCGCTAGTCATCGGCTGCAACATGCGAAGTGGCATCTGGCCTCGGAAGGTTGCACCCGTACCTTTGCCGTCCGCGTGGCCAAAAGCTGGAGAGCCCAGCTTGCCGTCTGGCGCCGCCTGCCGATGCCTAAGCCGTCCAGGAGTGCCCGGCTTCGCCCCTTTGGAGCTTGCTCTTTCTCGGTAAGATCTCAATTGGCGGACCTCGGCCGTTTTGCGGTGCGTTGTGACGTGCCGATTATGCCTAGCGCATCGCCTCTGGCGCTGCCGACGGGCCTTGAGCTGCATGGCAGAGGTCATCGCCCATGGTGAGCGCATGTCCCAGCCTCTTGTCCCGAGTTGCACCGGCGCAGGCGCTCTGGCCGTTGCAACCGGGGCAGGGCGCTTTTGCCCGAATCCGCTCTCTCAGGGGCCTTGGGCCCGCGTCGCCCGGGCGTTGACGCCGCCGCCCGGCTCTGCCATGCGTTGGGGCCTTGATGCCAGCGACGGCGGTGCGATGAAAGTCATCATCTGCGGGGCAGGTCAGGTGGGTTGGCAGATTGCCCGCCACCTGTCAGGTGAACGCAACGACGTGACCGTGGTCGACCAGAACCCCGACCTCGTCCGCCGCGCCACCGATACGCTCGATGTGCAGGGCATCGCCGGCCATGCCTCCTACCCGGACGTGCTCGACCGCGCCGGCGCGCGCGACGCCGATATGGTCATTGCCGCCACCTATTCGGACGAGGTCAACATGGTGACCTGCCAGGTGGCGCACTCCGTCTTTGCGGTGCCGCGCAAGATCGCCCGCCTGCGCGCGCAGTCCTACCTCACCGCGATTTATTCGGACCTCTACCGCCGCGATCACATGCCCATCGACGTGGTGATCAGCCCGGAGCGCGAGGTCGCCGAGGCCGCGCTCCAACGTCTCGCCGCACCGGCCGCCTTCGACACGGAAAGCTTCCTCGACGGGCATGTGCAACTGCTCGGGATCCAGCTGGAGGAGGATTGCCCGGTTCTGGGTACGCCGCTGCGCGAATTGACCGACCTGTTCTCGACACTGAAGGCGCTGGTGGTCGGCATCCGCCGCGAGGGCACGCTGTTCACGCCGGAAGCGCGCGACCAGCTCTTCGCAGATGACCAGATCTACGTCGCCGCCACCCGATCGGACGTCAACCGCACGCTGGAGATCTTCGGCAAGACTGTGAAGGTGCAGGAGCGCGTCGTCGTCGTCGGGGGCGGAAATGTCGGGCTGGCCGTGGCCCGCGCGCTGGAACAGGCCGAGACGCGGGTGCGGGCCAAGGTGATCGAGCGCAACCGGATCTGCGCAGAGAAGGCCGCCGATGCGTTGGAGCGCACCATTGTCCTGAATGGAGACGGGCTCGACGGCACGCTTCTCGAGGAAGCCAACATCGATCATGCGGATGCCGTTTTATGCGTGACCGACGATGACAAGGTGAACCTGTTGGCCTCGGTGCGCGCCAAGCAGAAGGGGTGCCCCTTCGCCATCGCCCTCGTCAACGACCCGTCGATGGTGTCGCTCCTCGGGCCGCTCGACATCGACGCCTATATCAATCCCCGCTCCACCACGGTCAGCTCGATCCTGCGCCACATCCGGCACGGGCGCGTCCGCGGCGTCTACTCCATCGGCGATGCGGAGGCGGAGGTGATCGAGGCACAGGTTCTCTCGACATCGTCGATCTCGGGCCAGATCATCCGTGACATCGAGTTTCCGGAGGGCGTGCTGATCGCGGCCATCAAGCGCGGCGATGAGGTGATCCGCCCCCGGGGAACGACCCGCATCCAGGAAGGGGACATCGTGATGATTTTTGCCATGTCGCCCGATGTGCCCGAGGTCGAGCGCTTGCTTCAGGTCTCGATCGACTTCTTCTGACATGGCGCGCGGTCACGCTCATGCGTCCGGCACGCAAGGCCCGAGCCTGAGCACACGGGCGGCCGACCTGCCGCTGATCGTGCTGCTGTCGGGCGTGGCGGCGGCGTCGATGCTGGTGCCGGCGGTGTTTGGCTTCGTGATCGGCGAGGCCGACGATGCCCGCGTGTTTCTGACCTGGGGCGCGTTGCTGCTGACCATCGTCACCCTGCTGGCCATCGCCACGGCGGCGCGAAAGCCGCGCAAACGGGCGCGGGCGCATTTGCTGTCGCTCCTGGCGGCCTTCACGATCCTGCCGGCGATGCTGGCGCTGCCGTTTCACTCCGCCATCCAGACGACGAGCTTCACGAA
Source organism: Pseudomonadota bacterium (assembly GCA_038757905.1). GTDB lineage: Bacteria > Pseudomonadota > Alphaproteobacteria > Rhodobacterales > Rhodobacteraceae > HLUCCA09. The sequence continues at coordinate 2,335 of JBCDGG010000158.1, forward strand.
TGCGTGGTTCGAGATGCTGTCGTCGCTGACGACGACGGGGGCGACGCTCTTTCTGCCGGAGCGGCTGTCCGACACGCTGCATCTGTGGCGGGCCCTCGTCGGATGGATGGGCGGGTTCCTCATCTGGGTCGCGGCGATTGCCATCCTCGCGCCGATGAATCTCGGCGGCTACGAAGTGCTGTCGACCGCCCCGGCCGGGACGCCGGAGCGGTTCGACCGGCCGGGCCAGGCACGGGAAAGTCGGGACAGGATCCTCCGCCATGCGCGCCGCTTGGCCCCGGTCTATGCCGGGCTCACCTTGCTGCTGTGGCTCGGGCTGGTGGTCTTGGGCGAGCGGCCGTTCGTGGCGGCCTGCCATGCGATGTCGGTGCTGGCAACCTCCGGGATCAGCCCGGTGGGGGGGCTGGAGAACGCAGAGGCCGGTTTCGCGGGCGAACTGCTCATCGCGTTCTTCTTCATCTTCGCGCTGACGCGGGTGGCGTTCTCGACGGAGGCGGCGCGGGGGCGCCTCGGGCGGCTGGCGCACGATCCCGAACTCGGCATCGCGATCTCGCTTCTCACGCTGATCCCGTGCCTGCTGTTTTTGCGCCATTGGATCGGCGCGTTCGAGGTCGACATGGTCGCCGATCTGAACTCCGCGCTGCGCGCGCTCTGGGGATCGGCATTCAGCGTGGTCTCGTTCCTGTCGACCACGGGGTTCGTGTCTGCCGATTGGGAGACGGCGCGCGCGTGGTCCGGCCTGCAGACGCCGGGGTTGATTCTGCTCGGGCTCGCGCTCATCGGCGGCGGCGTGGCCACCACGGCCGGGGGGGTGAAGCTGTTGCGCGTCTTCGCGCTCTACAAGCACGGCGCGCGCGAGATGGATCGCCTCGTCTATCCGTCCTCCGTCGGGGGCGCCGGCGATCTCGCCCGCAGGCTGAGGCGGGAAGGGGCCTACATCGCGTGGATCTTCTTCATGCTTTTTGCATTGTCGCTCGCCGCGCTGTCCTGTGCGCTGGCCCTGACCGGCGTGGGCTTTGACGAAAGCATCGTGCTCGTCGTGGCGAGTTTGTCGAACACGGGGCCGGCGGCGGGCGTCGTTCTGGAGGAGGGCATTACGCCCTCAGATCTGGGGACAGTCGCCAAGGTAATCCTGGCGGCGGCGATGGTGCTCGGGCGGCTGGAGACGCTTGCCATCATCGCTTTGGCCAACCGGGAATTCTGGCGCCGTTGACCTTCGGTCATTCTCGCAGGCGCATGAGCAGAGAAATGCGCGACTGCCTGACGCATGGCTCTGGTACATATGCTTTTTTGTCGCCATAGTGCCGCCAGGGAGGTGGCCGGGCTGCGCGACTAGGCAGCTTTGCGCACAATCACGACGCGAAGCGACGACAAAAAAAGGCAACAAACAATGGCTGGTGACAAGCAGAACCTGCAGGACGCATTTCTCAACCATGTCCGCAAAACAAAGGTTCCCGTCACGATTTTTCTGATCAACGGTGTGAAGCTCCAGGGTGTGATCACCTGGTTTGACAATTTCTGCGTGCTGCTGCGCCGCGACGGTCAATCGCAGCTTGTCTACAAGCACGCGATCTCCACGATCATGCCCTCGCAGCCCATCAACCTTTACGACGGCGGGGACGACTGATCGGCGACGAGCTCCGATCTGGCGGCGGACGCCAGGCCTTCGAAACCGACAGGCCGGACACCCGTGCGCTCGTGCTGCATCCGGATATCCAGAGCGATCCCGGGCGCCGGGATCCGCGTGCGCGCTTGGAGGAGGCAGTGTCGCTCGCCGTGGCGCTGCCGGGCCTTCAGGTGATGGGGGCCGATGTCGTTCCGCTGAAGGCGGCGCAGCCGGGGACGCTGTTCGGCTCCGGCAAGCTGGAGGAGATCGGCACGCGCGTCCACGACGACGACATCGGGCTTGTCCTGATCGACGGCCCCGTCACGCCCGTGCAGCAGCGCAATATCGAACAGCGGTGGAAGACGAAGGTGCTGGACCGCACCGGCCTCATTCTGGAGATCTTCGCAGACCGGGCCGCGACGCGGGAAGGTGTGCTGCAGGTCGAACTGGCCGCGCTGAGCTATCAGCGCACGCGTCTTGTGCGCGCGTGGACCCACCTTGAACGGCAGCGCGGCGGGCTTGGCTTCGTCGGCGGCCCGGGCGAGACTCAGATCGAGGCGGACCGCCGCGCCATCGACGAGGCGATCACGCGGCTGCGCCGCCAGCTCGACAAGGTCACCAAGACCCGCGCCCTGCACCGCGCCGCCCGCGCCAAGGTGCCGTTTCCCATCGTCGCGCTCGTGGGCTACACGAACGCGGGCAAGTCCACGCTGTTCAACCGTCTGACCGGGGCGGAGGTGATGGCCAAGGACATGCTGTTTGCCACGCTCGACCCCACCATGCGCGCTGTAACGCTGACGACGGGCGCCCGGGTGATCCTGTCCGACACCGTGGGCTTCATCTCGGACCTGCCGACGCAGCTGGTCGCGGCGTTCCGCGCGACGCTGGAGGAGGTGCTGGAGGCCGATCTTATCCTCCATGTCCGCGATATCGCCCATCCCGACACCGAGGAGCAGGCCGGCGACGTGGGCAAGATCCTGGCCGAGTTGGGCGTTGGCGACGACGTGCCGAAACTGGAGCTTTGGAACAAGCTCGATCTTCTGGAGGCCGAGGCGCGGGAGACGGCGACCACGATCGCCGGGCGGAGGAACGATGTGCTTGCCCTGTCCGCGACGAGGGGCGACGGCGTGGAGGCCGTCGTCGCCGCGGTGACCGAGGCGCTCGATGGTGTGCGCGAGGTCTCCGAGCTGGATCTGGCGTTTTCCGAAGGTCGCAAGCGCGCCTGGCTGCACGAGAACCGCGTCGTTACCTCAGAGATGGAGCACGATTCGGGCTGGCGATTGGCGGTGCGTTGGACGCCCCGGCAGAGGGACGCGTTCGGGCGCGTCTGACCGTCCGGCCCGATACACGGCGGGCGAAGGCGTCTCGACGGGTCAGTTCGTGGGCGACAAGCGCGTAATGCCCACATTCCCGGCGCGGGCGAGGTCCGGATCGAGCGTCATCGGGATGTATTCGCCGCGCCGCCACAACTCGCCCAGATCGTCGTAGTGGCGCGACAGCGGGTGGCCTGACTGGCCGGTCGAAATCACGAAGACCGAGGAATCGGGATCGGCGAAATCGTAGACCCCGCGGTAGCCCGGGCCCGCCACATTGGCATAGGGGGCGGCCTGGCGGCTGCCGGTCCGGCCCATCATCAGTGTGTTGTCGCCGCCCGACGTTGAATGCCGGATGTTCACGATCCACTTCAGAAACGGCGCGGCCCCGAGGACCGGATGGGAATGCACCGCTTCATGCGCGTCTCCCCAGCGCAGCGCCTCGAGCTGACCGCCGTAGGTCTCGTCGATCTCGATCAGCGCCTCGTCGAGTGCGATCCGGGCGAGATCCGTGCAGGTCTCGACGGCGGTGGATTGCGTCACGTCGCACCACGTCCCCGCGCCGCCGACATTGCGGAACACCCGCTCCAGAAACAGCGGGTCGGGGCGGCTGAACGCTTCGGCCAGCGGCCCCATCTCGTCTTGCACCAGCCGCGCCTGCAGCCGCCGCATCCATGTGGCGTAGATCAGCGGTTCGGGCAGGTGCTCGTTCATCTCGCCGTTCCACGCGGCGAGCAGCGCCAGCGCCTCCTGCCTGCGGCGCTCCGGCGTGCCCTCCGCCGCCGCTTCCGAGGTAAACCACAGATCCCGCGCGATCAGGGGCAGAAGCGCGCGCGCGGCATAGGACACGGTGTCGAGCTGGGCGGCAATGAAGCTTTCGCGCGTGTGCACTTCGCGGTCGGCAAGGAGGCGTTGCAGGCGCTGAATGCGCTGGCTGTCGCCCCACAGGTGGCTCACATGATCTGGAAAGGGCCTGTCCACCAAGCGGTTGTTAGTAGTGCCCAGCACGCCGGAGCCCGGCGCCAGAAAGCGCGGGTTTCGCGCATAGGGAAGGGTCTCGCGCCAGCGGTTTTCGTCCTTCCAGCCGAGCGACGGTATCCGGCCCTCGCCGGCCTGGCCCGGATCGCGCGAGGGCAGATGCCCCACAAGCTGCAGGGCGATGCGCTCGGCATCGACGAGGGTCAGCACCTGCGCCGGGGCCACCACGCGCTCGCCCGCGTCGATGGCCTCGGCCACCGAGCCCGCGCGCATCAGCGCAAGCCCCGCCGACATCGTCGTGTCGCGGGGGCTGGTGCCCGTCCAAGCGAGCGCTGCGACATGGCCCGGCGGTGTCACCCGCCCGACCCCGAGGGTCGCGCCCGGAAGGACGGGGCCGTTTTCGGTGAACCGCAGGGTCAGCGTGACCGGCGCCTCCTCCGCCACGCGCAGGATCGTGCGCTCCGTCCGGAACGGCTGCCAGCCCCGCGGCGTCCGGTACTCAGTCGGATTGCCGGGGTTCAGCTCCTCGATATAGATGTCGGCGTCATCGGCCCAGGCCGTGGTGATGCCCCAGCCGACGCGGGCCGAGCGCCCTGCAAGCACCAGCGGCACCCCGGGCACTGTGGCGCCGATCACGCCGCCCGATGCCAGCTCCAGCCGGGCGAGATACCACAGAACGGGCGCCGTAAAGCCCTGATGCGGGTCGTTGGCCAAGAGGCTGCCCCCCGCGGCGGAGCGGGCAGGGGCCGCCGCCCAGGCGTTGGAGGCGCCGCCCGAGGGGGCTTCGGGGCCGATCCTGTCCGTCTCGGCGGGGGGAGGGGCGCCAGGGGGCAGGGCATCGGGCAGCGGGATGGGCCCCGTCGTCGGCACCGAGGCCGGCGGTTCCTGCGGGCGCGTGGCCGGCCCCGTAGGCGGGAAATCCGGCATGAGATCGGCAAGCCGGTTCTCAGGCAGGCGCAGCGCGGCCTGCGCGCGCAGGATCTCTGCCGCCGGGTGCGGTGTGGCCTGCCAGGCCATCAGTTTGAGGATCGCGATGCTGTCCTGCGGCTGCCAGGGGGCGATCTCGGGCGGAAAAAGGAAGAACTCGGGCGCCCCGCGGCCGAGCGCCTCGGCGTTCACCGTTCTGATCCATGCGTTCACCCCCGCCGCATAGGCCCGCAACGCCGCGCTCGTCGCGCTGTCCTGCACCTCGACGCTGGCGATCGCGGCGGAGTAGAGGCCGAGCCTGCGCATCAGCTCGTCCTCGGCCACCCGGCCCGGGCCGAAGACCTCGGCCAGGCGGCCCTGGACCGTGCGGCGCAGCATGACCATCTGCCAAAGCCTGTCCTGCGCATGGGCAAAGCCCAGCCCATAGAACACGTCGCGCTCGTCGCCGGCGAAGACATGCGGCACGTTCGAGGTATCGCGGACGATCTCCACCGGCCCCTGCAGCCCGGCAACCCGGTAGGCGGCGTCGTAATCCGGGATGGAGCGGGAGAAGAACAGGTATCCCAGCCCCAGGGACGCCGCGGCCAACACCAGCAGCGTGGTGAAGATCCGGAGCGACCAAAGGAAAAGCTGTGCCATACCCGGCCCTTCGATAGCGCGATGGCGGACCACCTGGCAGCGATCTGCGCCCCGGACCGCGCGCGAAAACAAGCAGATACCGTGTTCGCTGCGGTTCAACAATCGCGGCAAACACGGTAGACCCGCGGAGCGGCAGGGTTACGTAGCCGCGCGCACAAGATCAAGCGTCAACCATGGGGCAGGAGAGACTGAGATGGCCAAATGCGCGTTTCTGGGACTTGGGGTGATGGGGTACCCGATGGCGGGGCATCTGGCGTCCGCAGGCCATGAGGTGACGGTGTACAATCGCACCGCAGCCAAGGCCGAGGCGTGGGTCGCGGCGCATGGCGGCGCGATGGCGGCCACCCCGCAGGAAGCCGCCTCGGGGGCGGAGTTCGTGATGGCCTGCGTCGGCAACGATGACGATCTGCGCGCGGTTTGTGCGGGCGATGGCGGCGCGTTCCATGGGATGGCCACCGGCGCCGTCTTTGTCGACCACACGACCGTTTCGGCGGCCGTCACCCACGAGATGCATGCGCTGGCGGCCAGCAAGGGCGTGGCCTTCGTCGACGCGCCCGTCTCCGGCGGGCAGGCCGGGGCCGAGAACGGCCAGTTGGTGATCATGTGCGGCGGCGCCCCGGCGGACTATGCCCGGGCGGAGCCGATCATGGGAGCCTACGCCAAGCTCGCCAAACGCCTCGGCGACAGCGGCGCGGGACAGCTCACAAAAATGGTGAACCAGATCTGCATCGCGGGCCTTGTGCAGGGCCTGTCCGAGGGGCTGGCCTTCGCCGAGAAGGCGGGCCTTGACGGACGCGCGGTGATCGATGTGATCGGCGGCGGCGCTGCCGGATCGTGGCAGATGATCAACCGCCACGCCACCATGCTCGACGACGCGTTCGAGCACGGCTTCGCGGTGGATTGGATGCGCAAGGATCTCGGGATTTGCCTGGCCACGGCCAACGAGGTGGGCGCATCCCTGCCGGTGACGGCACTGGTCGACCAGTTCTACGGGGAGGTGCAGCAGATGGGCGGCGGCCGGTGGGACACTTCATCGCTCGTCCGCCGCCTGAGGCCGCCGCGCGAGAGCTAAGCCGCGCCAGGGTCGTGTCTTTTCAGTTTCCGCCCATTTAATTGCAAGCGGATGCAAGAAAAGACATGACACATGAATTATGTAAGGATATGTCGGAACTCCGCAGTCTTGTATAAGATTAATTCGTGGAGTTGAGATGTCGAAGCTGGTCACACCGATGGATTTTGCCCTTGCCGGTCTGGGTCTTTGGCGCAGGCAAGCGCAGACCGTGGCGATCACGGGCCTCCGCATGAGCGGCGTTGCCAGCTCGTGGATGATGGCGCCGAGCGACGCAATGGAAGCCGTCAGCGAAGCGCAGGTGGAGTTTGCGCTGGCGACGAAGAAGGCATCGCTCGCGATGCTGGACGCTGCGCACGGCGACCGCCAATAGAGACCGGAGGCCCGGGCCGACGCCGGGCCGCCTCCCTTCCCCCGGCGGGCCTTGAGCTTGCGCTCCCACGGCCATTGCGCGCATGGGGCCGCACCGTGATCCTCAGCGCGCCCGAGACCGTCGTTCGGGGCGCGGCCCCGCGTGGCGTGCGGACGGGGCAGGGGCGTGCATTCCGCTGCGTCGCCCCGCAAGCGGGCGGGACGGCGGCCAGGGCCGCCCCGCCACCGGGCCCCTCTACTCGGCCGCCACAGGCTCCTGCGCGAGATTGCGCAGCACGTAGTGAAGCACGCCGCCGTTCTCGACGTATTCCTTCTCGACGCCCGTATCGATCCGGCACTTCAGCTCGATCTCCTTGGTCGATCCATCCGCGTAGGTGATCGCGCACGGCACGATGGCTTGAGGTTTAAGATCGCCCTCCAACCCACTGATAGAGATCACTTCCGATCCCGTCAGGCCCAGGGATTTGCGCGAATCGCCGCCGGTGAACTCGAACGGAATCACCCCCATCCCGACAAGGTTGGAGCGGTGAATGCGCTCATAGCTCTCGGCGATCACGGCTTTGACGCCAAGCAGTGCCGTGCCCTTTGCGGCCCAGTCGCGGGACGAGCCCGCGCCATATTGCTCGCCCGCGATGACGACGAGCGGCGTGCCCTGTTCCTGATAGGCCATGGAGGCGTCGAAGATCGACGCCTGCTGCCCGTCGGGCCCGAGCGTGTAGCCGCCTTCGACGCCGTCCAGCATCTCGTTGCGGATCCGGATGTTGGCGAAGGTCCCGCGCATCATGATTTCGTGGTTGCCGCGGCGTGATCCGTAGGAGTTGAACTCCCGCGGGGTCACCTGCCGCTCCGTCAGATAACGGCCCGCGGGGGTGGTTTCCTTGAACGAGCCCGCGGGCGAGATGTGGTCGGTCGTGACCATATCGCCCAGCAGCGCGAGGATGCGCGCGTTCTCCACATTGGTGATGACGCCCGGCTCCATCCCCATGTTCTGGAAATAGGGCGGGTTCTGCACGTAGGTGGAGGCGGCAGGCCAGTCGTAGGTGAGGCTGTCGGTCGTCTCCACACCGCGCCACTTCTCGTCGCCCTTGAAGACAGCGGCGTATTTCGACTGGAACGCCTCGCGCGTCACGGTCCGCTCCACCAGTTCCGCAATCTCCTGCGCCGAGGGCCAGACGTCCTTGAGGTAGACGGGCTGGCCGTCCGACCCGGTGCCGAGCGGCTCCGACGTGATGTCGATGTTCATGTCGCCGGCCAGCGCATAGGCCACGACGAGCGGCGGCGAGGCGAGGTAGTTGGCACGCACATCGGGGCTGATCCGCCCTTCGAAGTTGCGGTTGCCCGACAGGACTGAGGTGGCGACCAGATCGCCCTCGGCGATGGCGTCCGAAATCTCCTGCTGGAGCGGGCCGGAATTGCCGATGCATGTGGTGCAGCCATAGCCCACCAGGTTGAAGCCTATGGCATCGAGGTCTTCCTGCAGGCCCGCCGCCTCCAGATAGGCGGACACCACCTGCGAACCCGGCGCGAGCGAGGTCTTGACCCAGGGCTTGCGGTCCAGGCCCAACGCCCGCGCCTTGCGCGCCACCAGACCGGCGCCGATCATCACATAAGGGTTCGACGTGTTGGTGCAGGAGGTGATCGAGGCGATCACGACCTTGCCCGAGGACATGGTGTAGTCCTCTCCGGCCACCGGCACCTGCTTGTCCAGCGGACGCTTGAACGTCTCGGCCATCTCGGTGCCGAAGGCGCTGGCGGCCTCGGTCAGGGCGACGAAGTCCTGCGGGCGTTTCGGCCCCGAGATCGCGGGCACGATGGTGCCCATGTCCAGTTCCAGCGTGTCGGTATAGACGGGCGCATAGCCCTTGTCGCGCCACATGCCGTTCGCCTTGGCATAGGCTTCGACCAGCTCCAGCGTCTCTTCGGGGCGGCCGGTCTGGCGCAGATAGCGCAGGGTTTCGCCGTCGATCGGGAAGAAACCGCAGGTGGCGCCGTATTCGGGGGCCATGTTCCCGATCGTGGCGCGGTCGGCCAGCGGCACATGGTCCAGCCCATCGCCGTAGAACTCCACGAATTTGGAGACGACGCCCTTTTCGCGCAGCATCTGCACCACTTTCAGCACCAGATCGGTCGCGGTGGTGCCTTCGGGCATTTGGCCGGTCAGCTTGAAGCCGATGACCTCTGGGATCAGCATCGAGATCGGCTGACCCAGCATCGCGGCCTCGGCCTCGATCCCGCCGACGCCCCAGCCCAGTACGGCGGCGCCGTTCACCATGGTGGTGTGGCTGTCGGTGCCCACCAGCGTATCGGGATAGGCCACAGTTTCCCCGGCCTGATCATTGTCCGACCAGACGGTCTTGGCCAGATATTCCAGGTTCACCTGGTGGCAGATGCCGGTGCCCGGC